>JAUMBK010000038.1:0-2464 GCA_032115795.1 Saprospiraceae bacterium
AAGCCTGGTAATTCACATTGCCAGGCTTTTTTATTTGTTTTATCCTTGAAAATAAACTATTATGTACATTGCGAGTTTACATCCAAAAATCTCAAACATGGTTGTCATACTCTCCCCATCAAAAACAATGGAAAGCAGGAAAGAACCAACTCTGGAAATATCCACACCCACTTTTACAGAAGAGTCGAAGATGCTCCTTTCAGCCCTAAAAGACTTTTCATCCGAAGAGGTAATGAACTTAATGCGGGTCAGTGAAAAATTGGCAATACAAACGTTCCACCGCTTTCAGGAATTAAATTTGTCTTCACCCATAGCCAATGTGGGCCATGCTGCCCTCACGTATACAGGGGATGTGTATGCCGGACTTCAAGCAAGAGAATGGACAAGTACAGAACTCTTATATAGCCAATCAATCCTACGTATCATATCCGGTTTGTATGGCATCGTCAAGCCCTTGGATGGCATCCAGCCTTACAGACTGGAAATGGGCTTGTCCTGGAAAACACCCCGAGGGAAGAATTTAACCTCCTTCTGGTCAGATCTGATCACATCACACCTGAAACAAACATTGCAAAACACGGAAGCAGAATGCCTTTTGAATCTGGCATCAGAAGAATATGCTCAGTGTATTCAGCCTGACAAGTTGGGCTACCCTATCGTCAACATATCCTTTTTTGAACTGAAAAACGGTAAAAAATCATTTCAGTCGTTTCATGCAAAGCGAGCCAGGGGACTCATGGCATCCTATATCGTACGCAACCAGATTAAAAAACCAAATGACCTCTTCACATTTCAAGAGGAAGGATATTTGTTTGACGCCAATGCATCTGAAAAAAATCACTTTATTTTCGTTCGCAATTCCTTATCTGGCCGGTAAACCTACCAAATGACGGCCATACAAATAATTCATCCATGGCTCCACATACATGTGGCCTGACAGGTGTAACGCCTTGATGTAATACTCCCACATGAGGTGCAACTCTTTGTGCCATACAGCTTTCCGCTTGAGTGCATTTCTTTTCAACAACAGCCATTTAATCGGTTCCACTTTGCCTGACTTCTGAATCCGATCCTTCAGCTCATCCAAGGATGCATCCTTGAGTAAATTTTTATACTGATTGCAGGCCAGGTAACTTGCTGAAAACTTTGACTTCACTAAGGCTAGTTCCTCTTCCCTCAAAAACCTTGAAGACCTTGATTCCTCAGTAAGTTGTTCCTTTCGGAATGCAATCTCTTTCCCCTTGACTATGGAAGATCCCTTCCATGGAAACACAAAACCGAACCCGATAGAAAACCGGTTCTGAAGAAGCAAATCATCCCGTATGGTATATCTTGCCTGAACAAAATCTAGCCAACGACCTGTTTCAGCATGCAACACCGCCGCAGACGCATCAAGGTAAGCAATCTCCGCAGCCAGCAACGCATCGACCTTCATTTCTAGCGTGTCAAGTAACAATGCCATTTGATCAGGCCCCATCCAAAAGGGGTCCGGGGTTGCTTGCAGCGTGTCAGCGCCAACCGCCCTTGCCGCATTCTGCCACCGCACTTTCGCGATGGCTAAATCTGCCTGGACATCCAGCAATTCCTGTTTTAATGAGGTGTAATCGACCAAATCAATTTCCCGCCCCTCCTCCAGATAGCGCGTAAACAAGCTATCGGCTTGTTGTAACAACGCACGCTCCTCTGCTAATCCTTGATGTACGCTGACAGCATAGTGCCAGTCAATGAGTGATGAATACATATTGTAAATCACTGCATGCCAATCATCCCGCCGGGCTTCGGACTTCCAGTCAAAAAAAGCCCTCATTTTTCTTTTTTCAGCCTTGCCCTGACCAAAACCATGCAACGTAGCACGTGTCAGATATTCCTGCCTGGAAAACAACAAGCGATCGAGCTCAGTCCGCATTTCGACCCTTTCGATGAGGGGAAACCGGGCATTTGCAGCCTGATCACCTGCAAACGACCATTTTTCACTGGGCTGCAGTTGCCTGACTATGCCTGAGAGTGCTTTAGACACAACTTGTGAGTATGCACTTCCGTTCGCCAGGAAAAACATGAGATAAACCATCCGCCTGAGACACACTTTCATTGGCTTAATCCGATTTTCAACACTTCTTTTTGTAAGAAGGCATTGGTCACAGGAATTTCAATAAACACTTCTATGCCGTATTGTTTTACCCCTGGAACCTTGCTGAATTTCTCAGGAATTTCAACAATCCGGTACCCTTTGTTTACTACCTCCCCCCGGACAGGACCTTTGCCTTGATAGACAGATTGTACCAAAACAGAATCACCTGGCTGGATCTCAACATCAAAACGTTCGTCAACATACCCTGTAACCATCGTAGGGGCAGAGCGGAAGAACGTGACCAGGCTGGAGAAAGCGTGTTTATTTTCACCCACCTTCCCGGAAAGATTCCCTACCACACCATCAAAAGGTGCGAGTAGAAGGTAGCCCTCTTCG
>JAUMBK010000039.1:0-2645 GCA_032115795.1 Saprospiraceae bacterium
ACTCAGTAATTTTTTGGAGGCTTCTTCCCAAAAGTTGATGGGCACCAGCAATGCCATGTCTTGCCTGAAGCCATCGATGCCGGCCTCTGTTACCCAGAAAATCATTTCGTCTACCATGGCCTGCCGAAGGGAGGAGTGGCTATAGTCGAGGCCTGCCACATCGTCCCAGCCCAGCGGCTGGCCGTGCTCGTTGAGCGGTTCGGTGATGTGCCCGGCACTGTTTTTTTGGTAATACTCCGGGTGTTCCTGCAGCCAGGCATGATCCCAGCCGGTGTGGTTGGGTACCCAGTCGAGGATGACATACATGCCCAGCTCGTGTGCGGCTGCAATGCATTGCTTCAGGTCGCCGATCGTGCCGAGGGCAGGGTGCACAGCCCGGTAATCGCTAACAGAATAATAGCTGCCCAGACTGCCTTTGCGACGGGTGGTGCTGATAGGAAAGATAGGCATCAGCCACACGATTCCGACGCCCATGCGCTGCAGCCGGGGTAGCTGTGCCGTAAATGCAGCCAGGGTGCCTTCCGGCGTAAACTGCCGCACATTGACTTCGTAGAGGGTTAGCGGAGCGGCCCAGGAGGGCAGGTATGCGGAATGATCGGATTGGTGAAACGCCATAAGTCATTGTGTTCTGTCACAAACATAAAGAAATAGTATGAGGATGCACAAATTCGACCTGGTCGTTTGCATGCAGTATAATACAATGATTACCCATTGGGCAGAGTAGAAGAGAGTCCTGCTTCAATTGCTGTATAAAACAGGGGGGTCAGTGTTTGGGAGATGCTGAAGGGGATTTATTGCAAGGCAAAATTTTGCAAAAAAGGGGGCGCCGCGGAGGTTGTGAAAATAACTAAAAAAAGAGGTTGGAAAATTTTCCGGCCTCTGCGTATATGTAAATCAAAATTCATAAATCCTGTAGAAAACCTGAAATCAATTTCAAATGCAGTGAATTTTTGTTGAAGCATGGCCTTAGTTTGTTACTTTTGCTGATGATTCCCTGCTATGTCTTTCACATATTCCTGCATATATTCCTTGGGCGTCAGTCCGGTCATGTTACGGAAAATCCTGTAGTAGGAGCTTGGTGAATTGAAGCCAGCCTCTGTGTGGATGGCCTCGATATTCTGTAGGGATTTTTCCCTGGCTCCTTTTTCGATGAGGCGTTTTGCCTCTTCTACCCGGTAGCGGTTGATGATGTTTCTGAAATTTTCAGATGCATTCTTGCTTATGGCCTGGTAGAGGTAAAATTTATTGGTGCCCAGGGTTGTTACGATGAGATTGACATCAAGGTTAGGGTTGAGGTAGAGTTTTTGATTTTCAATTGCCTTGATCATGTTGAGGTATAGCTCTTTTTTATCTTCAGAGATGATTTCCACCTCTTCAGATGCGGAGGATAGCTGTTCGTTTTCTGGGATGGCTACATGTGTTTTTTGGATATCTGCTGGATTATAACTGGAAACCAACTTTTCTTTTTGGTCCAGCAAATATTCTGTCCACTTTTCCTTTTTGTACAGTTTCCCCTGGTACGATTGTTTCATTTTTCGGTAGAGCCAGCCCCCTGTCAGCAGGAAGCCCAGCAAGAGATTGAACAGCAATAAAAACCATGACTGCTTCTTTGAATAATTCAATTCCAGTTGTTGTTTTGCGATGACCATGTTTTTTTCTTTCATGTCATACGATGCTTTTAGTACATCCAGTTTTTCGGCTTGTTCGCGGGTAAGGATGGCATATTTCCCCTTGTAGTATTTTTCAAAATAGGACAGAGCAAGATCCGTGTTCCCAAGTCCTTTGTGCGCTTCATACATCAAACTATCAACTTGAATCTCAAACATGGGAATGTTGGTTTCGCTGAGAGTGGCGAAAGCCTGATTGCCCAATTGAATGGCTTCCGTGAATTTGCTCTCTTTCAAGGCGGTTTCCATTAACTGACTATAGCCAGCGGTAATCAGGGCTTTGTGCTTGAGTTTACGTCCTATAGCCAGGGATTTTTGTACATTTTCTTTCCAGGTCTTTCGATCATCCAACAAAAGACTGTAATACGCAAGTACATTATATGAAGTTGCCAGAACAGTGGAGTCATTATCTGCGATTGCCAATTGAATAGCTCGTTGAAGTGCAGGCTGAGCACTGTCCAATTGGTTGAGAGTACAGTGAAGGAAACCTACACTGAGCTCATCATAATGGATATATTCAGTAAACGTATTTCTTTTTGACAGGTCCAGTGCTTTTTTATACCATTCCATTGATTCATTGTAACGGTTGTTATGCAGTGCAAGTGCACCCAACTGTACATAGCACAAGCGAAGTAATGCGGCATTGTTTACTTTTGATGCAAATTGATATGCCGGATCAAGATAGTCATGAAGCGCATCGAATTTTCCCTGTGTCTGGAGTACGGCAATGTGGGCCAGAAAGGCTCTGTAGTAGATAATGGAATCCTCAATGCTTGCTGTTTCGGAGATGGCCTTTTTACTCATCTCCAGCGCTGCCTGATAATCTCCTTTTTTAAATTTGATATCGCTTGCCAGAGTGTAGTAATAAGTGCGCTGCACAGGCGACATGGAAGAAAGCTGTGCTGCAATCAGGTGACTTATCTTTTTTTCTGCTTCGGTATATCTGTGCTTACGGATGGTTTCTTCCATCATGGAATC
>JAUMBK010000040.1:0-1277 GCA_032115795.1 Saprospiraceae bacterium
CAGCAGTACTACTGACACTGTATATTGGTTTTGTCCAAAAAGCCCATAAATCGCGGCTGATGACATATACCCAATGTTTTGCGGGCATTTTATTCCTGTTTTCGGGCTGGGTAAAAGCGGTGGATCCACTGGGCACAGCCTTTAAGATGGAAGATTATTTTGCCGAATTTTACGCTACATTTTCCGATACGGCACTACAGTTTATCGCGCCTGTTTTTCCATTTTTTTCGGGATATTCCACGGCTTTTGCCATTGGTATGATCATCTTTGAAATCGTGCTGGGAATCATGCTGTTGATGGGAGACAGACCCAAAACTACGGCCTGGATGTTTTTTCTGCTGGTCCTATTCTTCACTGTATTGACTGGTTTTACATACCTTACGGGTTATGTTCCGTCAGATCAGAATTTTTTCCAGTTTTCTGCTTGGGGCGAATATAAAACCAGCAACATGAGGGTCACAGATTGTGGCTGTTTTGGCGATTTTATCAAGCTGGAACCGAAAATTTCATTTTTCAAAGACGTTTTTCTGTTGGTACCGGCAATCTATTTTCTATTGGCGCACAAGCAAATGCACCAGTTTTTCACACAAAAGTCTAGAGATCTGACCATGGTTTCCTCCATCGGCTTACTCTTGTTGTATTGTACCTATAATTTTTACTGGAACGAACCCCATGTGGATTTTCGACCCTTCAAAAACGGAACAGATGTAGCTGCAGTGCGCAAAAACGAGCAGGAAGCAGCCGCAGCAGTGCAGGTGATTGCAATGAAAATGAGGAACAAAGCAACCGGAGACATAAGAGAAGTTCCTTATGCCGAGTATATGAAGAACCTATCTGCACTGACTGAAGAGTGGGAAACGATTGAACAAATTCGCACCGAACCGGCCATTAAGCCAACCAAAATTTCAGAATTTGGTGTCACAGATTTTGATGATAATGACATGATCGATACCTATTTATCCAACCCGGAGCCGCATCTGATGATTCCTGTGTATAAAGCAAAGTACACCGCTATTCCTGCTGTACGTACTGTGACTGACTCACTGTTTGTGAATGATACTATAGCAGTCGCAGGATTTAAAGACAGTGTACAGGTAGTAAAACGATTTACCGAAGTAAAGCAACGCCAGGAAGAGTATTATCAGATAAACTGGGATGAAGACTTTGTGAGCATGATTAAAGATAAAATAGTTCCTCTATGGCAGGATGCATCCAAAGACAAAGTCGGAATGTCTGTCGTAATCAGTGGTATTGACGCCGAAAAAGCGGCAACATTG
>JAUMBK010000040.1:1287-2866 GCA_032115795.1 Saprospiraceae bacterium
GACAGGATTGGATGTGCCTTACTACACGGCCGACGAGAAAATGTTGAAAACCATGATTCGTTCCAACCCGGGAGTGATGTTGTGGAAAAATGGCGTCATGCTGCAGAAATGGCATATCAAAAAATTGCCTCCCTGGAGCGAAATAAAAGCGTCGTTTTTACAGTAATCGCCTACTTTTCAAGGTTTTTTAACAGATAAGTTGCATCATCAGCCAGCGAATCTGTTGGGTACCTCTCTATAAATAGGGCGTATGCCTCTTGGGCAAGGGCTGGTTGTTTGAGAACCGATTCAAGCAAAAATCCTTTCATCATCAGGCTTTCTTTTGCTTTTGGATGTCCTGGATAATAAGTGCTGATCCAGTTGTATAACTGTACTGCTTTTGCCGGGTCACTGGTAGCATTCGCCAGAGAAGCAGCCTTAAAGAGATACTCCGGACTTTCTGCTTTGACGGGGAAGGCAATGGCATGTGCCTCACACAGTGCCACATAGGCGTGTACCGCAGATGAATCGGGTGCCTTTCCACCAGTAGAGGCAAGGTGGTGGTCAATATATCGAAGGTAGCCAACTCGATTTCGTTGGGAGGCAAGGATGTATTTCTCGCCCTCTCTGTTTCGGGCATCACTGGGATACCGGTCTTTAAAACCAAGAAACAACAAAGATGCCTCCTCCATTCTGTTACGGATGGCAGCCGTCTCAGCTACGGCCCACAAGTCGTTTGCTGCATTCGGTCCGCCAGGGTTGTTTTTGAGACTTTCCAGCAAAAATACCTCCCGAAGATTTCCTTTTTCCGGATCTTTGGTCAGTTCGATGGCCTTCCTCAACAAGGTATCCCGTACTTTTTTGTCAGACGATTGCCGGATTTCTTTACCCACAGCCTGCAAGAGTTGCTGGTACAGTGAGTCGGTTGGTTTTTCCCGGTACAAGGCTTCAAGTCCGGCTATGCCTGTCTCTCCATTCAATGGAGCCTCTTTGCATTGGACTAGGGTAAGAACCGAAAATAAGCAAAGAATAAGAAAAAGATTGGTTGAATGCATCAGTGTGATTTATTGGGCTCAAAGATACCACATTTTACACTATCGCAAAAAGGACCTAATTATGAACATCTTTTATTATGTGTAATGTATTTTATTATAAACAAATATACATGTAATAAATCACCATATGTCAATATTTTTGAAATGTAGAATGTGCCGAAATATTGTTAGGGCATTTACGTATATTTGAGGGGTTTTCTATTTTTTCAAGTAAAGGATTCTTCCCGTGAACAGAATGAATCAACGTTGGATCGGATTGGCTATGATGCTCAATATTTTTACAAGCTACGCGCAAAGTGACTTCCCTTACAAATCGCCGGGGCAAGATATCATGTCTTTGGCAGATGCCAAACCAGCCCCTGCAATACGGCTAAATGCCGATGCTACTATGGGCTTAATGCTGTACCGAAATGCCTACAAAAGCATCGAGGAATTGTCGGCACCCGAAATGAAACTCGCAGGAATCAGGGTAAATCCAATCACCAATGCACCCAGCCGTACCGTCTATTACACCAGTATTGGCATCCTGGATGTGGTCTCCGGGC
>JAUMBK010000041.1:0-5637 GCA_032115795.1 Saprospiraceae bacterium
CCATTTTAAAAATATTTGTAAAACAGATACAATGAAAAAGGACATTCATCCTTCAGAATACAGACTGGTCGTTTTCAAAGACATCTCCAACGACGAGATGTTTCTCACCAAGTCATGCACAAAATCAAGAGAAACGGTAGTTTTCACAGATGGTAATGAGTACCCATTGGTAAAAATGGAAGTGTCAGCATATTCACATCCGTTTTTCACAGGCAAAGTAAAATTTGTGGATACAGCTGGACGTATCGATAAATTCAATAAGAAATTTGCAAAATTTGCAAGCAAATAAATCGGAGATAAGTAAAATTTCCAACAAAACGACAAAAGCCCTTACTAAACCAAGGGCTTTTGTCGTTTAATGAAAAATAAGGTTTCAAGCAGAGTTTCATGAATATGACACAGTTACCGGAAAATATCATCCTATTTGGAGACGATACGTGGTTTCATCTACTGCCACTGACGTTTACCCGCCCCATTGGCGAACTGCGCATTGGCATCCTAACTATCCGTGAAAAATGGGCATTTGCACTGCACAACAACATCAGTTACATCACACAGGATTACCTTTCAGAGAAATATCCACTATCCATTGCCGGCGACAATTTGCTGATCAATGGTTCTTTCCTTCCGGATCCGGTCCTGCTAAGTTACATCACACAATTGCGCCCAAATCAGGCAATATTCTGGGGAAACGACCTGATTGCAGCACACATGACAGCTGAACAAATCATGAGCATTACCGACGATAAGGAAGGCTGGCAGAACCTGGCAGGAACAGATTTGTCGGGTTTAAAAAATTTGTCGCTCACCCGAATCACCAGACCCCATCATCTGTTTGAATACAATGATCAGGAGTTAAAGAAAGATTTCAAACTGCTCACAGCAAACAGACAAAGCCAGCCAATCTCTGAGTCAAATAAAGTATTTGGCAAATTTCCAGTGTTTCTTGAGGAAGGGGTCACAATGGAAGCTAGTATTCTGAATACGGAAAAAGGCCCGGTTTATTTAGGTAAAAATGCCTTAATTATGGAAGGCTGTATGATCAGAGGAGGACTCGCCTTGTGCGAACAAGCCATTCTTAAAATGGGAACCAAAGTATATGGACCCACTACACTTGGTCCGCATTGCAAAGCTGGTGGTGAACTAAATAACATTGTCATGCTGGGCTATTCAAACAAAGGGCATGATGGCTACCTTGGAAACAGTGTGATAGGAGAATGGTGCAACCTCGGTGCCGATACAAATGCCTCAAATCTGAAAAACGACTACGACACTATTCGTCTGTGGTCGTATGTCAACAAAAAATTTGAAGAAACTGGCCTCACCTTTTGTGGACTGATCATGGGAGACCATTCTAAGTCAGCAATCAACACCATGTTCAATACAGGCACTGTTGTCGGCGTAGGATGCAACATCCATGGCGCCGGATTTCCGCGCAATTATATCCCCTGTTTTACCAAAGGAGGCAGTCAGAGTTACACCAAACAGCCGTTATCTGATTTCGTTGCCACATCCAAACGTGTCTTGCAAAGAAAAGAATTGACATTCACTGACCATGATATCGCTATTCTAGAACACATTTTCCATCATCATGAATCCATGACGCCCTGAAAAAAACAAAGTGTATTTTCAGACTTAAATTTATGGCAAGAATGTACCGGGAATGGGAAACCGTGTATCAACGATGCGCAATCTGGCTCTGGGCCCTATAGTAAAAACCTTCTTTGATATCACGTGGGTCAATAACGAACCCAATCCCAAACTCAAGCCTCCGATAACGGCATCTCTCGTACCGAAATTATTCGGAGTGGCCACATGGGCTATGCCTCCAAACAATACCCAACCAGCCCCAAATGCAGTAAACATATATCCTGCCATACGTGCAGGTTTATTTTCAATTTGCACCTTATAAATCTCGTCTAATGGCACATAACCATCTGTAAAGACAATGTATTTTTCTGCTGGAAATACTTGCTCGATTTCTCTTCGCTGCCAATCCCCGGATTGCGTGGTAGCTTGGAAATGCAATATATCCCCCACCCCATATTTATATGCTTTGACCTCAAATTTCCTCTCCAGTTGAAGGAATACCTGACCCGAGAGAGTACCAACCATCAAGAAAGAGTACATACTGCCACAAAAAAATATCACTTTACCTCTCATCATCCTCAATTATAGCGGTTTGTATGCTCAACCTGTCACCATCCTGGCGTGTCCAAATCGGCCTGATTACACGATTATATGCACTGATATCATTGTAATCCCCAAAAAAAACAGTCTTTTCGCTTTTAAAAGAGGAGGTACTTATCCTCATATTTGTAAAATGCTGCCCGCCATCCAAAGAAGTAGCTAAAAATACATCTGTATTCGTGCCTTTTGTCTTCCTACGATCATAAAAAACGACATAGAGGCGGCCTGTTGCCTGATCTATATCCATCCAAGGGAAAAACTGGTGTTTCCCCCTTGGCCCGTCATTTACCCTCACAGGCTCTGACCACCGTTCTCCTTTTGAATCAGAATAGATAAGCCAAATGTCTGTATCATGCTTTCCAAAACGCTGATCAGCCCAAAGAATGTACAAACGACCATGGTAAGGTCCACCGGAAAGGTCACATTTCATGACGGGCATCCCATTGCAGCGACCAATGCCCGGAATATCCATAGCCCAGCCACCATGTTGCTGCGCTACCTTTTGCTCTTCAGGTAACCAATTGACTCCTTCATCACGAGACTGGTTCACCCAGATTCCGCCGTCTCGTCCCCATACTACATAATACCGTCCATCAGACCCTATGCATGGGTAGGCGCCTTCTGCCGTTTGGTCATCATCCTCACAATTCCCTTCACGCAAACTTATTGACTTTGCATTACTCCAGCTGACTCCCCCATCTTGTGACGCTGAAAATAGAATACGTGAATGACAATTGGTGGATGTATCCCCATACTTATCAAATTCAGTCCAACTCATCAACACACTACCATTCAAACCTGTACACAGCCAATGTTTGTCATGATCCTTTTGCAAATCAGCCGGGGGAAAGCTGCCATCATTCCAGGATCTTCCCCCATCAACAGAACGTTGCACCACAATACGATCAAGAAAAGAGACAGCGCGGTAGGCCTTGCCCTCCGGATTTGACAAATGTGCATAAAGTATTCCTCCATCCCCGGTATAACGAATCACAGGATCGCCATACACCCCCATACTGGAGCTCATTTTACCGGTTGTCCATGTCATACCCCCATTGGTGGAAAGATAGAGATTATCCAACACTGAACCTGCCACCATTTCTTGCGTATTCCTGGGGTTGATGGCTATAGAAGGCTCACAAGGGGCTCTAAAGCCTGACTCACTATGGATTGTAACAACAGTACCAATTTTTAAACCCGAATTTGGCCCACTACTTTGAAGCCTCCTTGAAGCACAAGCCAGAAAGCTAAAGACCCAAAAGAAAAAAATCAATAAACGAATTACCTTCATATTCCTTTATTACGATAGCTGCGCATTCTCAAGCACAACAGCATATCCCTGTCCTACACCTATGCACATTGTCACCAAAGCATATTTTTTTTTCTGCAGCACTAACTCTACGGCGGCAGAGTATAAAATGCGACTTCCTGACATTCCCAGCGGATGTCCCAATGCAATAGCCCCGCCATTGGGATTGACTCGAGGATCGTGATCATCGATGCCCAATAAACGCAGACAAGCAAGAACCTGGACGGCAAAGGCTTCGTTTATTTCGATGATGTCTATCTGAGAAAGCAACAGACCTGCCTTCGAAAGTGCCTTTTTTGATGCCTCCACAGGACCGATACCCATATACCGGGGCTCAACACCAGAAACGCCGGAAGATACTATACGGCATAGAGGAGATAAATGCAGCTCATCAACCATCCTTTCAGAGGCAAGTAATACAGCCGATGCACCATCATTTAATCCGGACGCATTGCCTGCAGTGACAGTACCACCCTCCGACCGGAACGCAGGCCGCAATGTTGCCAGTGTCTCCAACGAAGTATACGGTTTTATAAATTCGTCTTCGGAGAAGAGCTTAGACTCCTTTTTTCCGACCGGAACCTCAATGTCACAAATTTCCATTTTTAAACGCCCGGATTTTGAAGCCAACGCAGCCTTTTGTTGGGAATGAAATGCAAAAATGTCCTGATCCTCTCTGGAAATCGAATACAATCCGGCCAGATTTTCCGCCGTTTCTCCCATCGAATCAACCCCATATAATTGCCTCATTTTAGGATTGATAAAACGCCACCCAAACGAAGTATCAAACATTTGGGAATCATTGCCGAATGCGGTAGAAGACTTGCTTATGACCCATGGTGCACGAGTCATGTGTTCAACACCACCCGCGATAACTGCCCGAGCGTCACCAACAGCAATCATTCGGCCTGCCTGAACAATGGCCGACATACCAGAGGCACAAAGACGGTTGACTGTTTCACCAGGTATGGCATAAGGCAAGCCTGCCAAAAGTAAGGCCATTCGAGTGATATTCCGATTGTCTTCACCGGCCTGATTTGCACAGCCCAGAATCACCTCATCAATCATAGAAGCAGGAAAGCTTGATTTGTCAATCAACTTTCTTAACACATGGGCAGCAAGGTCATCTGTACGAATACCTGACAAAGACCCCTTCAGACTCCCTATTGCAGTTCTGCAACCATCGACAATAAACGTTTGCTGCATTCTTACATTTTGTTATTCAAAAGTACACACTTCGCAGTAGAAGTATGCATCGTAGAGGAAAGAAAAAGCAAATAAAAAAAAAGCCCCCCTCCAATTGCTTGGAGAGAGGCCATCCCAAAAACCGATTTATCGTAAACTCAGTCTTGAGTTATATCACCGAAGAACTTATTCTACAATGATCATCTTCTTAGTAGCTGTGAAGTCACCACTTTCAAGAGTATAGTACAATACTCCGGTAGCACCCAACTGCTCTCTTGTGAAGATTTCGCTGTTCAACCCTTTTACTGCGTCAACAACACGTACTGCAACTACTTTACCAGTTACGTCGAATACGCTCAATGTTGCTTTTGCAGATGAAGGCATAACGAAGCTTACAGTAGTCTGTCCTCTGAATGGGTTAGGCTCATTCTGGAACAGCTCGATACCTGCAACAGGTGCAGTTCTCACATCCAGCTTCACATTACCTACATTCAAGTCGCTATTGTAAGACTCAGCCTTAGTTACTGAAGAGTTGATGTTAATCATTTCACTTACGTTTGTAGCTTGTTCAGCCTTAACAACCAAAGTAAACAATACATCACCTTCAACAGCATTTACAGCTGTTTCGCTAGCAAAGCTCATTGTCACAACATCGTTGGCAACAACACCTACATTTGCTGCATTTACAGCCAATGTACCAGCATTTACTCCTACGAAGCTTGCACCATTCAAATTCATTGTAAACTGGTAACCAGCTACATCATTGAAATTCGCTGCAGTCACAGGGATCTCAACAACTTCTCCAGCAGCAACTGCCTGCTCTTCTACAGCCATAACAACATCATTGTTGCTTCTGCCTTCGATAGCAGGATTAGTTACATTAGTAGAAACGTTGCCATTCACATCTCCGATCTTAACAGCTACGAAATCCTGACCAGACATATCGCTGCTCA
>JAUMBK010000042.1:0-10758 GCA_032115795.1 Saprospiraceae bacterium
CTTCCAGATAGAGCAGCCTGCCGTTCTCAGCAAGGCTTACTGAACAAAACTCCGTGGATGTTTCCAGCTGCAGAAGCAGTGCCATGTGTGATTGGTTTATATGCCCAGAATGGATTTATACCTTTTGGGGTCTTTTAAAACGGAGATGGCTTCGCGCACTTCGGGATCGTCATCCAGTGTTTGTTGAACTTTGCCGCGCTGGTAGTAATAACGACTGATGATTTCTTTTTCTATTTCGTCAATTATCTGCTGTTTTGCCTCTGTCATCTCTTGCGGGCGGTTAGCCCTGATTTTGCTTTCCAGCTGCTGGATTTCAGTGGCAAATGCTTGTTTCCCGCTGGTTTGTAGGTCTTCTTTGGCTTGTTTCAACCATTTTTCAGCGGCACTTTCATATGTAAAATTCTTCTTCTTCAGAAAGAAAAGGAAGTCATCATATCCGCCAAACGTAAATTCCCCTACTTTGGCAATGCTGTCTTTACCGATGCAATATTCATTGACAAATTCATAAATCATGTATTGGTCAAGCAGGGCCTGGGTTATGGGCAGGTTGTTTTTTGCAGGCAATTTTATGTCGGGAGTAATGCCGCCTCCATCCAGTACTGCGCGTCCGTTTCGCGTTTTAAACCGGGAGCGCTGGTTGTCGGGAATGTCTTTTGGATCCCCGTTTTCGTATTCCACTCCCTGAATACAACGGCCACTGGGAATGTAGTATTTTGAGGTTGTCAATTTCAGCCGGGCGTTGTAGGGCAGGTCTTTTGTGTTTTGTACCAATCCCTTTCCAAAAGAGCGCTGGCCAATCAATACGCCCCTGTCAAGGTCCTGGATTACACCTGAAACGATTTCTGATGCGGAAGCCGAGCGTTTATCGATCAAAATAGCGAGAGGAATGTCAGCATCCATGGGTTGAGACCGGGTTTTGAATGTCTGGTCCCGTTCCTTGATTTTTCCCTTTGTCGTGACGACCACTTCGTTTGCTGGCAGAAAAAGATTGCAGATATTGACCGCTTCGTTGAGCAGCCCACCGCCGTTTTGCCTCAAATCGAGGATAAGTCCCTTCAGGTTTGGATTGTCCTCCTTCATTTCCGAAAGTGCCTTTCCTATATTATCCCCTGCATTTTGGGTAAAGACGGTCAGTGAAATGTAGCCTATATCATCGGATACAAACCCGGAATAGGGCACATTTGGAATTGTGACTTCTCCTCTGGTTAGTGTAACGGTTTTTTCTGCTTGCATTCCATATGGGCGAACGGAAATTCTGACATTTGTTCCAGGAATGCCCCGGAGAATGGCATTGATCTCTTCCAGTTTTTTTCCTTTGAGAGGAATTCCTTCGATGGCGGTGATTTCGTCACCGGCGCGCATCCCAGCCTGAACAGCGGGTCCGCCTTTGTATGGCTCGATTACGCGCAGTTTTTCGTCTATGATCGCTACCCTGGCTCCTATGCCCTGGTATTTTTCGTCATCATTGATCCAATAACTTTCAGCCTGTGATTCTGAAATAAAATTGGTGTAAGGGTCAAGGGATTTTGTCATGGCATCAATGGCCGTTCTCATGAGCGTGGACGGATCAAGTTCATCGACAAAATTGGTATTCAATTCCTTGTATACACTGATAAAAATATCCAGGTTTTTGCTGATTTCAAACAGTTTGTCCTGGTACGAGCTTACGGCAGCGATTCCGGTAAACGCAAGGAAGACAAAGACGAGGATTTTCAATGGCTGACGCATGAAAGTGAGTGTTTTATCTGGTATTAGAATGAGTCAGAAACAAAGTGCCGCAATACGCGGCCTCTATCCCTTAGGAATACAATTCATTATCGCCTGAAAAAGTTCATCAGGCTTGTCGGCATGAACCCAGTGGCCTGCACCGGGAATAGTCACAAAGGTCGCTTCTGGCAGTGCCGTTTTGATGGCCGGAATGTCTTCATCCAGCACATAATCAGATTGTTGTCCTCGGATAAAACATGCAGGGATATGTACGGGATGCGAAAATTCGATGGGAGCGAGGATGTTTTGGTATTCTTTAAGAAGAAGGGCCAGGTTCATTTTCCATTCAAAGCCGCCTTCTTTTTTTCGACTTAGGTTTTTCATTAAAAACTGCACTGTACCGTTGTCCCGAAGTTTTGATTGCAGCTGTTGATCTGCCTGTTCTCTCGAATCCAGCGCTGCCAGGTCAATGGAAAACAAAGCCTCAAAGACGTCAAGGTGCCCTCCTGCATATCTTTTTATACCCATATCAACGATGATGAGTGACGAAACCATGGACTCGTGTTCGGCAGTGAAGCGAAGCGCTGTTTTTCCGCCCATGGAATGACCAAGCAGGGTGGCCTGGTGGATCCAGTTGTCTTCCATAAAGTGGCGTAAGTCCTCTGCCAGCAGTGCGTAATTAAACTGGTTACTGTGTTGGGATCTGCCGTGGTCGCGCTGGTCCAGCAGGATTGCCATATAACCGGCGTCAGCCAATCGTTTGGCCATCGTCTGCCAGTTGTCAAGCATGCCGAACAAGCCATGAAGCAAGATGATGGGTTCTCCCTGGCCAATGATTTTATAGTTGAGTTGCAAGGACATATTGCATGGAATAAAAAGGCCTGGAATGTAAAAAAATGCAAGATTTACAACACGAATTTCATACGATTGTTGAGACACCTCGATGCCTTGTTATGGAATTCGAGGCAATGAAAGGGCTCTTTACCACGGATAAAAAATGTCTTCACATTACGTAAGAGAATGACATGATACAATTTTACGATTTTTCCATTCTACAGAATACGTGTTTTGTAAAATATATCACAAAAAATAGACAAGTAATTTCTATATATTAAATAAAATTTGGTTATGAAAACCACTAGTATACAATAATATAATCTCTTTATTTGTCTTTTTGATGAATGTCACCCCTTTTGGTGACGGACAGTATGACGACGAATACACGCCTGGTGTACGGATTTTGGTGGATGATGACATGATTGACTGTAAAGAAAGCCTCCTTTCAACGAATTAAATTCTTGCTTATGTCTAATGTAGAAACATTTAGTTACGACAACCGTATTGTGCGGAATTTTGCGTTCGCAACCATTATTTTCGGGGTTGTGGGCATGCTGGTAGGTATTTTAATCGCACTGTCCTCGTTTGCATTTGGGCTAATGAATGGCATTTTGCCTTGCGGGCTCGTTTATTTGGGTATAGCCGGTGCCTTGACCATGGGGACTGTCTGGGGGGTATGGGTTTTATGTTGTTCTTTGGCTTAGGTGCCGTGCCTGCCATGATGCTGGTGCTTTGGGGGCAAAATGGATTTCGGCATCCTTGCGGGCATCTTTGAGGAATGTATATCCGTACGTTATGCTATGTCTTGGGATGTATTTGATTTACAGGGGTAGTATGTCTACATTCCCTTTGGAATTAAACTTTGTCGATGCGCTGCGTAACCCGGTGATGTGCCATTAAAAGTCCATTTTTATGAACTTTTACGCTCATTTTTTGTTTATGCCCAAAAAAGTTGCCATGTTGTTGAATGGAATCATCGTGTTAGTTACGTTACTCGGCATGGAGTTTGTGGCCTGGGCGGCGCACAAATACCTAATGCACGGCTGGTTATGGATTTGGCACGAGGATCACCATAAGCCGCATTACGAAAAAGAGGGATTTTTTGAAAAGAATGACTTATTTTTCCTTGTTTTTGCTATACCTAGTATGTTTAGCTACATCTTTGGCTCAATGTACGCTGCAGTGGGCTGGTTATTTTATGTGGGCGTGGGAATTTCTATTTATGGTTTGATTTATTTTTTGATACACGATGTGTATATCCATCAGCGATTTTCGTGGTTCAGGCAGCTTGATAATAAGTATAGCAGGGCAATATTGAGGGCGCATGGTGCCCACCATGCCAAGACAAAAAAAGAAGAGGGTGAATCTTTTGGTTTGTTGATTGTCAATCCGAAGTATTTTTCCGGGAGGGTTAGGAATGGACATTAGGCAGGTTGAATGAAGGTTTCCTTATAGAAGCATTCTTTTATAAAGCAATTTGCCAACCATGAATTCAACCCCTTCAGGGTTGTGAAACAAATGACATTAAATCACGGGTTGGACCCGAGGCTATTGTAGTCCAACCCCTTTAAGGTTGTGAAATGGTATTCATTTGTGCAGTTACAACCAATTTTTTATACATCCGAATCTGAAAGGGTAGGATTAAAGTAACCCTTGATTCAAACCGGGGGAATTATCTATAAATATCCGGTCACAACCCCCGAGGGGGTGTCATGATTATGTCCGTTCATGTAGCAGACAAGCTGTCCTAGATTTTATTAATATTCCTGTTTTTTGTGCGCTTCCATCGCGCGGTAGATAATATCCTGGACCTTGACCCTGTAGTTGTGGTTATTGAAGGTATGGTTGTTGCTGCCAAACATGGTTCGGTTTGTTTGAAAGACAAGGATGAGGTTGTGCTCCGGATCTGCCCAGGCTGCACATCCTGTGAATCCTGTGTGTCCGTAGGTTGCCTCTGAAGCAAAGGTGCTAATATGTTGATTGCGTGCCTGATTTTGTTCTTTCATATCAAAGCCCAATCCCCGCCTGGAGGAGAGGGGGTGCCGATGGGTAAACTGTGCAACAATTTCAGGATGGAAGATTGTTTGGCCTCCATAGGCTCCTTTGTTGAGCAGCATCTGCATCAACACTGCCACTCCGCGGGCATTGGAAAACAGTCCTGCATGTCCTGCGACTCCTCCCATCAAGGCGGCACCGTTATCGTGAACGTGTCCCTGAATCAGTTGTTTTCGAAAGGAATGGTCCATTTCTGTGGGTGCTATCCATTCTTCAGGAGTGAACTGGAGAGGTAAAAAGCTGGTCAGGTTAAGCCCCAGAGGTTTGTATATTTCTGTGGTGAGAAATTCATTTAATTTTCTACCTGACTGCCCTTCAATGGCTCGCTGCAGCAAGAGAAAGCCGAGGTCGCTGTAAAGATATTTTCCTGGATTGCGCAGGGGGCTGTGTATGATTTTATGAAACATGGTATCCCTGAAATCTGTGCGAACAAACAGGTTTTTTGCGACCGGTATCGTATGAAGAGAGTCCAGGTGGGGTGAGTAATAGGCAGGGTTAGGTCCTTTGTCTTGCGGCAGCATTGTTTTTTTATGAAAGGCGATGCCGGGGGAGAGGCCGGCCACATGGGCGAGCACGTCTCTGACTAAAAGTTCGGCTTTGTCGGTCGAATCAATGCCGGAGATGTAGTACCTCAGGGGATGGTGAACATGCATTTTTTGCTGCTCAGTCAGCTTCATTGCGGCCAATGTCGTGCCCAGCACTTTCGTGAGGGAGGCGAGGTCATACATTGTATTGCTGGTCACTTTTGGCCCATTGCGATACAGGTGACCGTAGTTTTTTTCAAAAATGATTTTTCCTTCCTTTGCGATCAGTAGCTGAGCGCCGGGGGATGCATTTTGCAGTATCATCCGGGACATGAGTGAATCAATCAGCTGCAAGGTATCACTCGAGATGCCTGTCATTTCCGGAAGGCTGTATCCGAGGCGGTGCAGTGTGGGCTTTGTTATGCCATGTCCCGTTTGCCAGAGGCTGTCTACGGTGACAGGGAGTGTCCCTTTAAAGCCATTGGCTCCAAAAATTGTCTGGGCGGTCACGTCCTGGGTTGTGGGTGCGTTATCATATGCCAGAATCAATGATGTACATTCCTTCAGTTTTGCCAGCATCAATGGCTGCCCAAAAAGAATGACGGTTACGTTTGTTTTCTTTTGCAGGGCACCAATGAATTTGATTGTTGCCGGAGGAAGGTCTTTTGAAAAATCATTTTTTCTTCCTGAGGTATGGATGGCGACCAGGACATGGTCAAACTGGGATAATGTTTGCATGTACTGCTGGTAATCTGCCAAAATCTGGCCGGGCATGGCCTGGTAGTGTCTTGCATCCACATAGCTATCTATGCGTTCCTGAAACCGGCTTTGTTGGAAGACATTGAGGCTAAATGTGGCGAAGCGACGCTGATGTATGTCGCGTAAAGGAAGGATATTTGCTGTGTCAGCAACCAGCGTGATGGCTTCTTCCGTGAGTTTTTGCTTCAGTGCTTTGGCCTGATTACGGAGTAAAAATTCCTGGAGTCCATCTGCTGGGTGGTAGGGAGTTTCGGTCAATCCCAGACGGAATTTGGTGCGGAGGATCCTTTCGACACTTTCATTCACTCGTTTTATGCTGATGCGGCCTCTTGTTATGTCAGTTTTGATTGTGGTAATGGCTTTGATCAGATTTTGTGGAAGTAAGATGACGTCATTTCCTGCCAGGAAGGCTTCTGCCTCAGCAATGCCGCTGGGAAAATATTTGGTCACGCCTTTCATATCCATCGCATCGGTAAACAGGAGACCTTTAAAATTCAGGTCTGTGCGAATGATTTTCTGAATGATGGTATCCGAGAGGCTGGCTGGTCTGTGGTTGCGATTGTCGAGGGAGGGTACCTGCAAATGACCCACCATCATGGCGCCGGCTCCCTGACCGATTACCCTGATGAACGGGTAAAATTCCACTTCTTCAAGCCGCTGGCGATTGTGTGTGAGCACGGGCAGATCCAGGTGTGAATCTATCTCTGTATCGCCGTGACCAGGGAAATGTTTGATGCAGGGGAGAACGCCTTCGTCTTCCATGCCTTTCATGTACATGTAGCCTTTGGAGGTGACATTTTCTTTTGACTCGCCAAAAGACCTGTCAAAAATCACTTTGTTTTGTGGGTTGTTGAAGATGTCGAGGGAGGGTGCAAAATTGACGTTGATGCCTGTTCGCCGGCAATGCCTGGCCACTTCGCGGCCCATTTCATAGATCAGGTGGTTGTCTGTAATGGCGCCGAGCATGAGCTGCTTTGGGAAGGAGATGGTTTCGCCCGGAAAGCGCATGCCCAGACCCCATTCCCCGTCAATGCCCATAAACAATGGGATTTTTGAAAGTTGCTGGAATCGGTTGATCATATCTACCTGACCCTCAGGGGAGCCCTGGAAAAAGCAGATCCCGCCAATGTGGTATTGTGTGATGAATTCCGTAAGCAGCCGGTTGTCTTCGTCGCTAATGCTTGAATAGGCACGGACCATGAACAGCTGGCCAATTTTCTGGTCCAGCGTCATTTGGTCGATGGTGGAACGAACCCAGTTGTCTTCTTCCCGCAGGCTTTTCTGGCCATGTCCTGGGAAGGAAAGGGTTGAAAAAAGGCAACAAAGGCAGCCAACCCTGGCAAAGGTGAATGCCGATGTTAAAAAAGTGACACGATTGTTCAGCAGCATCTGCTTTTATTGTGGATTGGCAAGTTTGGGGTCCAAAGAAATGGCTTTCTGCATGTGAAATGCGGCTTTCTCTGTCTGTTCCAAATTGCTGTATGCCTGACTCAGGTCGCGATGAGCATAGGCATTGTTGGGCTGTCTGTCGACGACATAACTGAAAAAACCCAGTGCTTCTTTGTGGTTGCCCATAAAGCCATTGACGACACCCAGCAGGCGCACCGTTTCCATATCACTGGGTGCCAGCTGGTAGGAGCGGCGCAGGAGCATCAACGATTTGGGCAGGTTGTTTTCTTTTTCTCCTGCCTTTTTGCCTGCAAGGCGCAGGGTGATGGCCATATTGGTGAGCGCATCCTGGTAATCGCCGTCGATGGCCAGGGCTTTTTCGTAAGCCGGCACCGCTTTGTCGTATTCCTCCAGGTTGCTGTAAGCATTCCCCATGATCAGCCAGGCTGCCTTGTACATGGGATGTATTTCTGCGGCCTTTTGCAGATAGGTGACGGCCTGGGTCAGGTATTCCTTCTTTTTCACCGGATCCTTTTCTGAGTATGCCTGGGTCGTGAGGGCACCACCAGCTGCATTAAGCACTTTGGCACTGTTGACCGAGGTGTGCACGTCTGTCGTGAAGAGGGTAAAATCATCTTTCCAGACGGTATTGCGCGTGACTGTTTTGAGTGAATAGGCAAGGCCCAGCAAACCAAGAATGAAAAAGAACCCGGTTTTGCCCCATTTTAGAAATAAAAACTGGTATAATACCCATCCTAAGGCAATTGCAAATGCGAGTGACGGCATAAAAAGAAATCGCTCTGACATATTGGTACCAATGGGAAAGACGATGTTGGAGACAATAGATAGGGTGGCAAGGTAACTGAAGGCGCAAAATCCAAGAATATTTTTTTTCAGGATTCCCCACACCGCAGCTACGCCCAACAGTACGTATGCTACCAGGCTGGTGAGAACGGCTGCATTGCCCATTTGCATTACGCCGATGTACCGAGGATAATAGTCGTGCGTGAGCGGATGCGGATACAACAGAAGTTGGATGTATTTACCCAGGGTGTAAAGAATCGTCGCCACTTTTTCACCCATATTGAAAGGGATGTACCTTCCATCTGACCATTTGACAAACGGATTGTTCATAAGCTCCATCGGCGGTTCACCCAGGCCCGTACCAATGACGGCAGTGCGTATTGCGAAGAAAAGAAGGAAGGGTAGGAGGAGCCAAATGCTTTGACGGGCTGATTCGCCAGCCTTGGTACGAAAGGTTAGCAAGGCGACGGGAATGACTGCCAGGAAGGTGACCGCATTTTCTTTGGCCATGAGGGCAAGAAAAAAGGCCGCCATGGCGTAATAGAGGTACTCTCTTTTTTTAGTGTCATGGTAGTTGAACAAAAGCCAAAGTGTGCCGACACTGCCCAGCATGCTGGCGATTTCGTCGCGGCCCTTGATGTTGGCAATGGCCTCGGTATGGACGGGGTGAGCAGCGTATATGACAGCCGCCGCAAAACCAATCCAGTGGGCTGCCTCGCCTTCAAAGCGCTCGCGAAAGAGCAGCCGGACGGTGTGGTAAATCAGCAGGCATAGCAGTCCGTAGAGTAAAATATTCATGAGGTGACCAAGCCAGGGGGCTTTGCCTGCCAGTTCGTATTCCAGGGCAAACATGGCGGGGGTGAGGGGGCGATACCGGCCTCCGGACACCAGGCTGGCCTTGCCTTCCTCCTTGAAAAAGCCAAAAAAGGTATCTTTGGTAAAGAGGCCTTTCCATCCGGCTATGCCTTGCTGTGTAAACATATTGTCGTAGATCACGATGGCGTCATCCTGGGTGTAGGTGTGACTTATCGTATTGACATATAGGCCCATGGCAAGGCACATGACAAAGAGGCCGGCCCATTTTATGTGTGGAGGCTGTTCTGTTATAACCGATGTCTGAATGCCAGTGGGCGGTATCTGCTTTTTGTTTTTCATAAATCCCTGTTATAAACCTTATTGTAATGCAAACCTAATGATTTTTTTTTGTTTGGAAGGGGATGTATCGAGTGCATCCAAGCCCTGGAAGGGCGCCATACCCCTGGCCCCGGGCTGCGCCCGGGGCCAAATAAAGGAGAAATGCTGGAAGGTCATAGATTGAAATGATGATGGAGGGTAATGAATATGATGATTATTTATTCAATGCGAGGGCCAAATCTCCCTCGCTTATTTTTGCGACGAGGGCCAAATCTCCCTCGCTAAATTTTTACATCGAGGGCCAAATCTCCCTCGCTAGAGTATATCGCCCTTCCAGGGCTTGGATGGAGCCCTGGAAGGGCGATATATTCCTTGCACCGAGTGCAGCCCGGGGCAAGGAAAGAGAATGCTATATTATTCAAATGTCCTAATTTTGCAAAAAACTAAAAAACTATGGGACATTCGTACATTAAAAATTACGTACACATTGTGTTTTCGACAAAGTATCGGCAGCCTTTCATTTATCCTCCTGTGGAAGAGGAGTTGCATGCGTATCTGGGAGGTATTTGCAATCGGTTGGATTGTGCTGTATTAAAAGTAGGTGGATATACCAACCACGTACACATTTTATGTCATTTGTCAAAAAACATTGCGGTGGCAAAATTGGTGGAGGAGGTGAAGTCGCACTCCTCCAAATGGATCAAATCGAAGGGGCAGGAATATGAACAATTTTACTGGCAGAACGGGTATTCGTCTTTTTCGGTCAATCCGAGGGGACTTGACAGGGTAGTAACATACATCGCAAACCAGCACGCCCATCATGCAGGAACTATGTATGAACAAGAACTCCTTAGATTATTCAAAGAAAATTCTGTTGACTATGATGAGAGGTGGTTGTGGGATTGAGGGGGGATGGAACCAATAGAAATGATGATTTTTTACATTGAATAAATCAATTGAATTCATTCCTTCCATTCAATGCGAGGGCCAATTCTCCCTCGCTAATTTTTGCGACGAGGGCCAAATCTCCCTCGCTAATTTTTGCGACGAGGGCCAAATCTCCCTCGCTAAAGTATGGCGCCCTTCCAGGGCTTTTATGGAGCCCTGGAAGGGCGATATATCCTTGGCCCCGGGCACAGCCCGGGGCCATAGAAAGAAAAAATGTTTAAAAAATTATTCAGTTTTTATTTATTATAAAACATTGTATTGTAATAAATTATACATATATTTTTATATGCAAGTAAAAATTACCCCTTGTAAATGGAACAAGCTATGGATTATCATTCTAATTTTGTGTTGATATCAAAGTTTATAAATCCATTTTTTGGTTAACACTATTGCTTTGAAAAAGAAGGCGATGGTGGAAAAACAAGGTGGCATCCTGTATCTGAAAAGTCGAAAATAAAATATACCTGCAGGGACGTTAGTAGTATTTTGCGCCGATTCGGCGAAGCATCGTATATCTCTCCGTATTCTATTTTCCATTCTCAAGTCGGGTCTCCTATTGTGATCAATCAAAGATTGTGATTGAATACTATGTATCAGTACA
>JAUMBK010000043.1:0-6297 GCA_032115795.1 Saprospiraceae bacterium
CTGACCAGCCCCGAGGAAGTGGTTCGCGCTCTCGAATCCACCCAGGGAACAGTGCTGATGGTTGTCAATTCTGTATGTGGTTGCGCTGCAGCGAATGCCCGTCCGGGAGCCAAACTGGCAGTAGCCCATGGTAAAAAACCAGATAAGCTCGTCACAGTATTCGCAGGTGTAGATAGAGAGGCTGTCGACAAGGCCAGAGAATTTTTATTGCCCTACCCGCCCTCTTCTCCATCTATCGCGTTATTTAAAGATGGGAAACTGGTCCACATGCTGGAAAGACGCCACATTGAAGGCAATTCTGCGCAGGCCATTGCACACAACCTCATAGGTGCGTTTGAGCAGCACTGCTAACCAGCAGGGTTTCATACAAAGACATCAACGATTCCGCCGTCACCTGACTGCGAAAATGATCCGATACATACGCCTTGCCGGATTTAGCAAGTGAGGCGTACGTATCCTTTTCCTGTATATTTTTCATGGCGCCACAGAGCATCGGCACATTCCCAGGTTCGACAAGCAATGCCCCTGGACCTGAAGCCTCCGGCATGGAAGAAATCGTAGAAGTAATGACTGGCCTTCCCCGAAACAACGATTCAATGACGGGGATACCAAAACCTTCATATTGCGACGGATATAGCAAGGCATAACTGCGATCATAGATTTCCACCAGACCGGCATTGGATACGTGTGGCACAAAACAAAAAGAGTCCTGTAAATTGTAGTGACGCACAAGTTTGCGCACTTTATCAGCAAATATACCTCTGGCACCGCCTACGACCACCACGGGTTTACGGCAGGCAGGGGGCAACTGCGCATAGGCCTGCACAATGCAATCCAGCCCCTTTCTGGGAATAATCGAACCCACATATAAAAAATACGGCTCTGCTGGCAAAGCAGGAATGGATGCCGGTCCGGTTGTAGGCAATGATTCCTGAAATACGTCCTGGCAGGATTGATAAACAACCCGGATCTTTTCTTCTTTAATCTGATACCAGTTCTGAAGATCCTTTGCTGTACTTTGGCTGATGGCCAGAATTGTTCCTGCCCGTTGCGCCGCACTTTTATATTTGAAACGGTACATCCACCGGTCCCAGAAACCAAATTGCGCTGGATAGAGCAGGTAGATCAAATCATGAAACGTCACCACAGTCGCAATCGAGGATTGCAAGCCAAAGGGGATTTCGTGACTGAGTCCATGAAAAAGATCAGGACGAAGGGCATTAATTTCGCGTGCCATAAAAAAAGGACGCCACAACGGGTTGGGCCTGGAGGGAACATGAACCGTAAACCTGCCCGAAGCAAGAAACCAGGCGGTATCCGCATTTTCCTTTATCTCTGGCGTAAACAAATGGTACTCATGCTCCGGAAAGTACGTTGCCAGATTCCGGACGAGGGTGCGGCTATAGTTCCCCAGTCCGGTATAATTCAAAAACAATCGTTTGGCATCAAAGGCGATGACCCGTTTTATTGTATTCCCCATAAAAACACAGTACCAGTGTGAAACAACAAAGGTACAATCGCTTTTTGGTTCATCCGGATATCTTTGAGACAATTGGTTTTCCACGCACATCATCCGTTCCCGCCATGTTCCGTATCATTTGTCTATCTTTGCAAAAAAGACAAAGTGGAATTCAATTGGTTTGATCACGTGTATGCCTTGTTTTTGCTTGTTGGCATCCCAATCTTGTCACTCCGTGGCAACCAGGACGAGGAAGAAGATGTGACTGAGTTTCTTCCACCAAAAAAACACCTGTTTTACACCAATGGACTTATGTTGCTGATCGGCGCCATGCTCGTCCTGACTTCCTGGAACATCAGCAACAGGCCCTGGCACGAAGCAGGTATTGCCTGGCCAGAGTACAATAAAACATCGCTCATCCTTCTTGGTCTGCTGTGCGGATACTACCTTGCAGATCTCGTGTATGGCTGGGTAAACAGAAGAGAAACAGCAAAAAAGATCAGCGAATTGTCATTCATGGTCCCCGTCACCTGGACAGAGTTCAGGCATTTCCTCTTTCTGGCTTTCGCTGCAGGCATCGGTGAAGAAATCATCTTTCGCGGCTTTCTGATCCCCTACCTAACCTCAGTGTTGCCGGGATGGCCGGGGCAGCCCTGGATTGCCATTGCCATACCTGCCATTGCCTTTGCGCTAAGCCACATCTACCAGGGGTGGTGGGCCGTTATCAAAATTGCAGGACTGGCAGTAGGCTTTGGTATTCTGTTTCTTGAAACCGGATCTCTCCTGCCTGTCATCCTGCTTCACATTCTCATCGACATCATTTCAGGCTTGTCAGGCGTCTTTTACATGCAGCATTCTTACACAGACCAGCAAATAGACGAGTCTTGACAGTAAGGAAACATCAGTAAGGGAAAGTATGCAAACTATCCTTACTTTTGCATTTCAAAGTAGAATCCATGATATCAGTAGATAACCTGACAGTCGAGTTCAGCGGAAAAACATTGTTCAGCGATGTTTCTTTTGTCATCAATGAACAGGATAAAATCGCCTTGATGGGCAAAAATGGCGCCGGAAAATCCACTATGATGAAAATCATCGCCGGTGCCCAAAAAGCGACCAAAGGGCATATCCGCTGTCCAAAAGACCATGTGATTGCCTACCTGCCGCAACACCTGCTGACAGACGACCATTGCTCTGTCTTTGAGGAGACAATGAAGGCCTACGACAATATCATGGCAATGCGCCAGGAAATGGATGACATAAACCAGCAGCTGGAAACCCGCACCGATTACGAATCAGAAGCGTACATGGACCTGATACAGCGTTCATCGGAGATAGGAGAAAAATACTATTCTCTGGAAGATGTCAATTACGATGCAGAAGTAGAAAAAACGCTGCTCGGCCTGGGCTTTGAACGCAGCGATTTCACCCGCGACACAAGTGAATTCAGTGGCGGCTGGCGGATGCGCATCGAACTTGCCAAAATCCTCCTAAAAAAACCGGATCTCATCCTCCTCGATGAGCCAACCAACCACATCGACATCGAATCGGTGATGTGGCTGGAAGATTTTTTAGTCAACCAGGCCAAAGCAGTCATGGTGATTTCCCACGACAGGGCCTTCATCGACCAGATCACCAACAGGACGATCGAGGTGACAATGGGCCGAATCTATGATTACCGGGCCAATTATTCACACTACCTTCAACTGCGCGAAGAACGCCGGGCCTCACAGATAAAAGCCTGGAAAGAACAGCAGAAAGTCATCGCCGAAAGCAAGGAATTCATCGAGCGGTTCAGAGGCACCTATTCCAAAGCCAATCAGGTCAACTCCGTTGAACGCATGCTGGAAAAAATGACCATCATCGAAATTGATGAAATTGACAATTCCTCCCTCAAACTCCGCTTTCCACCCTCCCAGCGCTCGGGCGACTATCCGGTTACCGTACGTCACATGCACAAACGCTATGACGACCACGTCGTCTTTCAGGATGCCAATCTCGTCGTTGAAAGAGGGGAAAAAGTAGCCTTTGTAGGTCGAAACGGGGAAGGAAAATCCACCATGATCAAAGCCATCATGGGCGAAATCAACTTCGAAGGCACATGCGAACAAGGACACAATGTCAAAGTGGGGTATTTTGCACAAAACCAGGCATCGCTGCTCGACCCCACCCTCACTGTGTTTCAGACCGTAGACGAGGTAGCCGAAGGCGATATAAGAACCCAGCTGAAAAACATCCTGGGCTGCTTTATGTTCTCCGGCGATGACATTGATAAAAAAGTAGGTGTTTTGTCGGGCGGTGAACGAACCCGTCTGGCAATGGTCAAGCTGCTCCTGGAGCCTGTAAACCTACTTATCCTCGACGAACCGACCAATCACCTGGACCTGAAATCAAAGGATGTACTAAAAGAGGCCCTTCTCGGCTATGATGGCACACTGATTTTGGTCTCCCACGACAGAGATTTCCTGCAAGGACTGGCAAACAAAGTCTTCGAATTCCGGGATAAACGCGTCATAGAACACTTTGAAACCATCGACAGTTTCATGGAAAGGAAGGGAATGAATAGCCTGAAGGATATCGAAAAAAGGCAGTAAAAACTTTTTTCTAAAATAAAGTTCCCTGCACGCCTGGTTTTTGTCCCAATACAGGCTCCATGACTTCTTTTGCCCTGTTTCTGACATTGTTCACCAACGCAGACACCTGATAGGCGAGCATATTCTCAGAGGGATAGGGGTTTAGCAACTCCACTGCCTCAGAGGGTCGTACAGCCTCATCCAGCCACAAGGATTCATTTTCTCTGAGCAAAATAGCCGGCATTCTGTCATGGATCGCCTCCATCAAACGATTAGGGGGTGTGGTAATAATCGTAAATGTATGCCATTCCTGCCCTGATACCTTATCAACCCATACATCCCACAATCCGGCTGCTCCGAAAATTTCCTGGTCTGTCACCACAATCCGAAACGGAATTTTATTCCCTTTATCATCCTTCTTCCATTCATAAAATCCATCCAGCGGGATTATACATCTTTTGGATGCTATTAAAGACTTGAAGGCAGGTTTTTCAAGGAGCGTTTCCGAACGGGCATTGATCATTTTGGTCCCTATAGATAAATCCTTGGCCCAAAACGGCACGAGTCCCCAACGGAAAATATGTATACGATTTGCATCACCTTCCGTAATCACAGGAAGCATCTGTGTTGGAGCGACATTGTAATTGGGCAAAGGGTTATAACGCTCCAGCTCGTCAGAATAAAACGTGGCGCGAAATCGCTTTTCAAGCTCCTTTTCTGTTTTTGTCAACGAAGACCTGCCACACATGGGTTGAAGGACACTTACTTTGATTTTACAAAGCTATCAATCTGCTTTCGTTTCAGTGTCTCAGCTACCTCCCTGGCTTTGGATTCGGAGCTATACCTGGCGGCCACTACGGCAAACATATTGCCCTTAGGAAGAATTTCTGCCTGCTTATACCCCATGGCGGCAAGGCGTTCGACCATCTTTTCGGCATTATCCCTGACCAGATAACTTCCTGCCATGACCATGTACTTACCTTCATTCCCCCCTTCATTTGCCGTTCCCTGAGAGACGATGACCGTCTTGCTCTTTTCAGATGAAACATTGGTTTTTGTCTCTTTCGCTGGAGCAGGTGCTTTTTTCTGAACTATAACAGTATTTGATTCTGCAGACTTTGCGGCTTCCTTTCTGGTGGTGGTGGTTTCTTTCGACGGCACCGATTGTTTTATAATTGTGGCGGGCTGGTTTTGCTTTTTTGCTGGCAATGTGCTGGCAGCGGGAGGCGCTGCTGAAGAAGTGTATCCTTCAACTTGCTTGCTCTGGTCATTTCCACCTGCTATGATATCTTCATTGGTGATTAGTCCTGCAGTCGTATCCATTTCGAGTAAGGAATCAGTCTGGATTGTATCCACCATTTGCGCCATTGTGTCCACTACGGGTACAGGAGGCACTTCCTTTGTGGGGAAAGCAGAAATCAAAGTGAGGTGCGCCGCAAAATAAAGAACCAATGCTATAACCATATACAGGGAAAATCGGGTAAATCTGTTCATCGCCAGCCAATTTTAGTAGTATCAACTCAAAAACAGCATAAATAGTTCAGAAAGCGCTCAGAATGGGGCGAATATATATTAGGGATGGGGCAAACATGTTTGCCCCATCCAATACATTACTTGATTACAGACACATCCCCTGACTCAATGATTTCATCACTGTCGTCAGAGCGCATATCAAAGACGTACACATACACACCCGGTACGGCATCTTTGCCATCAATCTTGCCATTCCATCCTGTAGGATTATCAAAGGCACTGAAATCCGTCGCAATAAACACCAGATTACCCCACCTGTCGTAGATACGCATTTTATTTACCCAGAGACTTGGGTCAGAAGTGGTTATCTTAAAGATGTTGTTGCCCGACTTGCTATCCAGTCGGATGATGTTCGGGAATGTCGTGATGTACAAATCAGTCACCAGATAGGGGAAGCGATTGCTCACCGAACACCCATTATTATAGTAAATGGTGACCTGGTATTCATTTTGACCAAACGGAGGTATGTTTGTCACTGACAAACAACTGGCCAGCGGCCCCCCGCAAATGCGTACACCTGCCCTTGTCCACACCACGGAGTCAATCGTTATTCCTGCCATGCCACTGAGGTCAAGCGTATGTGTCGCCTGCTTACCCAAATTGACGATAGGTGGACCTTTGATTTCAAAGCTTGGCCTTGCAGGAATGGTGATTACAAATTGCTGTGACGATGAACAGCCCTTTGCATCAGTGACCGTGAATACATGGTTGCCGGCAGTGACATCATTCACC
>JAUMBK010000044.1:0-4056 GCA_032115795.1 Saprospiraceae bacterium
GTCATCACGAAAAGTCTGACCAAAAAGGCACTGTGTAAAACCAATAAAAACAATAATAAAACGCCATCTGAATAGAACCAAGGCTCTATTACCATCTTTTTTCACATCCACGAAATGCTGTTTTAATTCTATTAAATTTCCTGTGCAATGTAAAATTAATATTATCTCAAACAAATTCTTGGCTCCTACATGATGCTCAGATGGCCAATCGACTCCCATATCTACATATAAAATTCATTATATTTTAATTATACATAAATATAAATACAATATGATAAAAAAAATTAAGATTTTAGGAATACAAAATTCTTAATTTTTCTATACAAATATGGAAAAAGAAGTAAGATCAGCTGCAAAGTTTTACTGTCTTTCGTCATAGTTTTTGTAGTTTTCGCGCTCTTTCATCCCGCAGAATTGGTCAAAGATATAGCAATATAAGATGTGCAAAGTGCGGGTATACCCCGTCAAACAAGCCAATCGCCTTTCATCGTTTGCCGCGCGAATTACGCGACAAACGACGAAAAACGAAGCTCCTCTCTCAATTGATCAATACGTTACCACAATCACACCAAACGGAGGTGATTCGATGCAGCCATTTGCATCGGCAGTGCGTAATTTGTATACGCCATCAGGCAGGTCTTCCAGCACCAGCGGATTGCCTGTGCCGGTGAGTGTTGCATCGACGGGACCCATCTGCTCCAGTGTCCACGTTGCCATTGGCAATCCCCTGATGGTCAGTGTACAGCCATCCGGTGGGTTGCACGTAGGCTGCACCAGGCTTTCGATGATCAGGTATCTGTCTGTATCGGGCACTACGGTCATTTTGACGGCATTGGAATTTGCAGCCCCACTCCAGTCTTCCTTGCAATCGACCTTGGCTTGCCGGCGGTACCACGTGGTCTGGTTCAGGACTGGGGGCTGGTAGGTTGAATCGGTGGCTCCCGGTATATCTTCAAATCCCAGCGTTGCGGCAACCGTTGATTTTTGCCACTTGTACTGCAAGACGCCCGTTTCGCCACTGGCGCGGGTGACACTCTGGATTCGGGCAGGTCGCATGTCGTGGCAGATATACTGATCTTGTGAGATGGTACCTCCCTTGGTTGGGTAGGTGCAACAAGGCTCTATCAGGACATCAATGGAATCAGAAACGGCCATACAACCCACGTCTTTGGTGACTTTCACCGCGTATTTTCCTGACTCGATGGATGTATCCAGCATAATTTGCTTGGTTGTATCGCCATTGTTCCAAAGGTAGGCGTCATAGGCACCGGAAGGGGACTGTGATGGTGTCACCCAGGCTACATCTGCTTGTAAGGTACCTCCTGCCGAAGAGCCGGTTGCATCATTTGCAGTGGCAGTGCCCATGCCCTCGTCAAATTTATAATAGGCAGCAAGATTGGGTGTTCCTGCCGGCAGTCGGGTCGTAAATGATTCGATGATTTGCGCAGGTGTCCGGGCTACATCCCAGAATCGCATTTCATCCAGTTCCGCATTGAGCAATGGGTCAAACGAGTATTGAGACCTCCCAATGTAATTGTTGGAGGTGGGAGGTAAGCTTGCAGGAGTCAGTGTCAGAGTACTACTGCTGGCTACCTGCACACCATCGATGTACATTTTTCCTTCTCCGGTAGAGCCCTTGATGGAGATGGCAATGTGCGTCCATTTTTTTAACGGGATCTTCACACTGGATTCCATGCGCTTTTCGTTGGGATTCCCTGCCACCGTAATTACAAACATGGGTTTTTGACTTCCTCCAGCAGAAGCTGTCAGTAAAAAATACTTTTGAATATCCAGTCCAAAATCAAAAATCCTGGCCCAGTCATCATAACTCTTCAGGTTAATCCATGTCTCAAAAGTAAAATCTTTGGTATTGGCCAACGTATTTGGTATCTCTACATATCCATTTTTCGTACCAGACAACTTAATATGGCTTCCCTGCGATGTAGGCTTCACAGTAACTACACCCTCACACCCTGCAGCCGTGTCCTGCGCAAGGGCAGGTGCTACCAATGGTGAAATGGCAATATCAAAGCCGTTGTCCTCGCTGGTCCACATCGTGTCAGTGCTGACAACCCGCAATCTGTAGCCCCCGGCAGTAAGTGTGGTGTTAGGCAGGATGCAGGCGATGGTGCCCGATGAGTCTGTCGACATTTTAGTACCAATATCCACTGGGCTGGTAAACGAACCCGTACCATTGCTCAACTGTACCTTAAATGTGTTGCCTGGCTTGCGCTTGATGTTGGCAGTATAGTCTACGTTGAGGTGTGCGCCGGTACAATAGCGTTTTTCAATTTTAGTCTCATCCAGAGTGAGGCCAATCGGCACCTCGACCTCATTGGATTGTACCGATGGACACGCCGCATCATACGTCACTTCTACCTTGTAGTCGCCTGAGGCATAGGTTTTGTATATTTTTGAGGTCGCACCAGACACAATTGTCCCGTTCCTGTACCATTGATAGGCAGTGCCTGTAAGATCGGTCTCCAATTCTGCCTGCCCGTTGATAATGGTTAGGTCGACATCAGGAGTAAATCCTCCAAACCCAGAGAAATATCCATATCGGGTACCACCTCCCGCAGATCCATTGGTCAACCCAAGGTGGAACGGCTGGCTATTCTTCACAATGGCCCCTCCGCCTACAGGAAATTCAGTAGTAGTTAATGTCTTTTGAGCCCACATCCAAGCATCGCCAGTATTGGGCACTGATGAGAAATCAGCGGCAGTGATGACACTACTACTTCCATTAAATGTAAATCCTGTTTCACCTCCTGATTTGACAAGCAAATTAATAAAGGCATTTTCATTTGTAGACCTTATAATACCTACCGAGGTAGAACCGGTACATTCAATCTGAGGTATGACAGCGCCACCCACCTCACAACCAAATCCCCCGACTTGGTATACAAGGGAAGGCTTGTCTGTTGTAATGTAATGAGTAGCACTGCTTGAAACGATTTCGTAAAATTCGCCTCTGTTTTTTGTAGCAACCAGCGTCCCGTTTACTGTGATCACAGTACTGTCCTGAGTGGGATACACGTACAGAAGGTCAGAAATACTATCTGATAGTACAGTAAGCTTTCCCGGAAGGGTGATGAATTTCTTGCCGGCAATTACTGTGGGCACCATCTGATCTCCGTTTATATCACCGCATCCTGAAGGCGTACCTTGTAAATCATTAGCCATGGTAATCGCTACATCTTTATTTGATGTAACAATAGTGCCTCCCACATTGTAGGTGGCATTACCCGTAGAATTGGAGCGCGCAGAATAAACCTCTCCCTTATTCAATGTTTTTGTAAAAGAGCCACTTGTTTTAGGATGTCCGACCAAATCAACAGAGGGGTTTATTGTAATAGTCGTATTATCCTCTTTTGCTACCACATAAAATGCACATCTATCGCCGACCACCCAGTTTTTATTCATGGAAGTAATCACAAAATCCTTCCCTATTGCATTTTTACCCTTCAATGAAAAGATATCAGGATTTACTGGCGAACTTGCTTCATAATAGGCAGATATAATATTTGTAGCCGTAATCAAGATTCCTTTGTTGGTAACCTTGTCAATTTCACTGTTTGATATGGTAGCCAAATAAGACGTCATATCAAACGAATAGGTAGAATTGGCAGCCACAGTTTGGGTGATTTTTGAAAACGAACTGTTTGCCGGCATTGAAATGGTAACCGTACTTGGCTTCTTGAATGTAGCTACCCGTATATACACAGGATCATCGTACAAATCGTTTTGGTCAGGAGCAGCAAACCAGAACATGGTATCTATCTGCGCATTAATATAAGTAGCACTTAAACATAAGAATAAGGATAGCAAGACCTGATTTGAAAGTTTTAAAAACATCATGGTTCTAATAATTGAGATTGGTTATTGCAGCAAAACTATCTACTTATCCCAGTTACAGATGCTCACAATTACAAATCAGTCTTATCAAAATTGTAGTATTTTTTAAAACTGGGTAGACTTATTCTCAAAAGTGCACAAGCTATTCTCACTCTTGCCTAATGCAGAATGTACATATTTTAAACAGAAATGTAGCAAATG
>JAUMBK010000045.1:0-5926 GCA_032115795.1 Saprospiraceae bacterium
CTACCAACCACCTTGATCTCGAATCGATTACGGCACTTAACAACGGCATGAAAGATTTCAAGGGTACAATCCTCTTCACCACCAGTGACCATACCTTGGCACAAACGGTGGCCACGCGCATCATTGCACAGACAGGATGGACCACAGACAATCTTTCGAGGTCGCTGGCCGCTGCACAACTTCTGCCGGGCAGTTTCACCCTGGCGACGATCCTGGCTGGCGTCAATGACCAGTATTGGCGCATCCCCATCCAGTTGTATCCGGAACGCTTTCTCAGCATTGTTTCGCAGGCAAAACAGATTACCGGAGGGTATGACAAACTGATTATACTATCTATCCCCGATTACAGTGTAACGCCGTTTGCCAAAGGCAGCAATACCGCAAGAATCAGCATGGAAATTGACGCATACAACCTGATCAACAGATCCATTGCGGACAGCCTGGGCATCGCCTATATCGATGTCACGGATATTTCCAGAAAGGCAGCCACTGATCTTAGCTACCTGGCTTCTGACCGACTACATCCATCACAGAAAATGTATGCTGAATGGGTGGAACGTCTTCTTCCCGTAGCCGTTGATAAAATCAGAAAATAAAAAAGGCCCGGAAAATTCCGGGCCCGTTATGCATTCAGCCGAAAGGCTTATTCCTGTATCAGTTCAAACTGTACTTTGGTAGTCAGTTCTTTATGCAGATGCAATTCTGCTGTATACGTTCCAACTTCCTTTACCTCTTCCGGCAGGTGAATTTTCTTTCGCTCGATGTCCAGATCAAACTGGTCTTTGAGCGCTTGTGCAATCTGAACACTTGTGACACTTCCGAAAATTTTGCCTGACGTACCCGCCTTGACACCAATTTTGAGGATTTGTCCATCCAGCTTGGCTGCCATTGCTTTGTAATCATCGAGTCTTGTGGCTTCTTTGGCCTCGTCTTCGGCAATAATCACATCGCGCTTTTTACGGTTGATGACATTTGCATTGACTGCAAGTCCCTGAGGGATCAGGTAATTGCGTCCATAACCTGGCTTTACTTTTACGATATCATGTTTGTCGCCAAGCTTTTCTATATCTTTTAAAAGAATGATTTCCATTTTTCAATTCGTTTTACAGGTTATTTTAACAAGTCAGCCACATACGGCAGGATTGCCAGATGTCGGGATCTTTTTACAGCTACAGCAACCAACTTTTGGTACTTGAGGGAATTACCCGTAATTCTTCGGGGCAGGAGTTTTCCCTGCTCATTGATAAACTGGAGTAAGAATTCTGAATCCTTGTAGTCGATATATTTAATACCGTACTTCTTAAATCGGCAGTATTTTTTCCTCTGCTGCCCGATGGTAGGATTACTTAAAAATTTAATGTCGTCTCTTGATGCCATTTTCTAACTTTTTATTGGGTGAAACAGAGGATTATTCTTCTTCTTTTGCCGCTGCAGGAGCAATCACTTCAGGAGCTGGAGCGGGTGCTTCTTCTTTTACAGGAGCAGGTTGCGGTGCCGGACTTCCTTCAAAAGGCTTTTTCTTTGCCTCTTTCTTCTTGTACGGACTGATTTTGCCTGAGCGTCTGTCTTCATTGTATTTGACACCATACTTGTCCAGTTTTACGGTCAAAAAACGCATGATGCGCTCATCCCTGCGAAGAGACAATTCAGTTTTGCTGATTACCCCACCCAACGGTGTTGTAAACTCAATACAATAATACACGCCTGAAGACTTCTTTCCTATTGGGTAGGCAAGCTGCTTCAGACCCATTTCATTCACATGCACAATCGTACACCCCTGGTCTTTCAACAGGGTTTCGTATGTGCTGGCTGTCGATTTTATTTCATCACCTGACAGAACGGGATCGATGATGAAAGTAACTTCATAATGATTCATACGGTTGAAGTAAAATTAGTTAAAAAATTCAATTGGGCTGCAAAGGTAAATCAATTCTTTGATTTACAAAAAATTACCTTGCTTTTTTCGCGCCATTTTCATCAAAAAACAGAAGGAAATCGCGCGAAAAGAACAAGAAGAACGTCAAGTTGCTATTGAAAGTTGCCTTCGTTCCTGTCCGGCCCCTGGCAATTCCGTCAGGTCCATTACTTTGTTGACAGCGAACAAGTTGGGTAATTTTACGGGCTTGCCTGTTGAAATCACATAAATTTTATGCCGGCAGCAGCTACAAAAACAAGATTACCCTATCTTCGTGTCTTGAAATTTTCGGTAACAAAATTACTTAGTATATGCGAGTTCTTTCATTTTTCATGGTTTCTTTTCTCCTGTTTTGTTTCGGCTGTAAAAATACGTCTGAGAATACGGCAGGGGATGGCATTCACTTTGGGGAGACAATTGATTCATCAGGTATGATTGCCTATACCGACCTGCTTGCGCAGATGGCAGTGGCTGATTCGGTCAATGCAAAAGTAGTGGGCACTGTATCGGGTGTTTGTCAAACAAAAGGATGCTGGATGAACATCGTGTCAGATCAGGACACAACCAAGACAGAAATGTTTGTTCAATTTAAGGATTATGGCTTTTTTATGCCGAAAGACCTGGCAGGCCAGCGTGTGGTGATGTTGGGTAAGGCATACAGAGAAGTCACTTCTGTGGACGATCTAAAACATTTTGCAGAAGACGAAGGCAAATCAGCAGAAGAAATTGCCGCCATCACTGAACCCAGGACGGAACTGAAATTTATGGCTTCCGGGGTCATGATTTTAAAGTAACGGTTGCCATGGATCTTTATGGCATGACATCAATGGCATAGCACGTCTTTGATGTCCAGACCTCTCCCCCTCTAATTGCGGTGGAGGGAAAATGGCTGTGGTTGGGGCTATCAGGAAAGTGCTGGGTTTCGAGGCAAAAGCCGGCATATTGTGTATATGTTCCGTTTTTCCCTGGCTCACCTTCCAGCCAGTTGCCTGTATATAGCTGGATGCCGGGCTGGTCTGTAAACACACGCAGGCGCCTGCCTGAATGGGGCTCTTCGACCCAGGCAACGGGATGACCCAGGTCGTGGTGGTTGAGAATGTAATTGTGATCATAGCCCCGTGCGATGCGCATCGATGCTTCTTTTTCAAACAATCGATGGCCAATGGGTGTACTAGCTCGAAAGTCCAGCGGCGTGCCTTCCACATTGCGCAGCGTGCCTGTGGGTATGATGTCGCCGTCTGTCTCAGTCACTTTGTCTGCCAGAATCCGAACACGGTGTTGCAGGACATCTGGATGGTGTCCTGCGGACAAGTTGAAATATGGATGGGAGGTGAGGTTGATATGTGTATCCTTATCGGACACTGCCCTGTACTGAATCCACAAGGCGCCGTTTTGTGTGAGTCTGTACTCGACAGCCACCTCCAGCCTGCCCGGAAACCCTTCCTCGCCGTCCTCAGAAATGGTGGATAAAAGCAAGACATCCTCCCCGTTTGTTTCTGTCTTTTCTGTGGTCCACAATTTCTTGTCAAAGCCCGAAAAGCCGCCATGCAGCATGTGCGGTGGAAAGTTGGCTGACAGTGCAATCTCCCTGCCGTTCAATTGGAAACGGGCATTGCCGATTCGGTTGGCATACCTGCCTACGATTGCTCCAAAATAGGGATGTTTGCCGCTGTAATCCTTCCATTCAGGACAACCGAGGAGGACATCGCCTACCTCACCGTGCCTGTCCGGTGTTTCCCAGCTATGAATGATGCCGCCAAAATTGGTTATTTTGACTGTATGACCTGAAGCATTTGACAGAACAAAAATACCGGCTTCGCGTCCATCGTTTAAAAGAAAGGAGTCCATAAGAAGGGATATATTACAATTTTACAACAAACATAAACTGCTGTTTTGCAGAAATAAAGACATATTTTAATGCGTAATGTTACAAATATACCGATTTAAGGAACTTTAACACTTTTTTAATAGGTTATTTACAATATGGCGCTTATATTTGTTCCTATTAAATGTTTTGGTTATGGAGAGAGTGTTACTTTGTTTCGTATTTGTATTGCTTGCATTTGTTGGCAACAGCCAGCAAAGAGGTGGTCTTGGTTATCCATCCGATTTTGAGCAAGCGGAAATTAAAGTATTTCCTAACCCTGCAACCGACTATTTTCAAATCACACAGATTCCCAATGCGAGGAGAGTCGTTATCCGAAACGTAGGTTCTTCTGTCAAAACATTTCCCTTTTCAGTCAACACTCAGTATGATGTCACAGATCTTCCTGCGGGCATGCACTCAGTCGTGATCCTGGATGAAAAAGGAAAAATCATCAAAGTTTTGCCTCTCCAGATTGGAGGTTTCAGGCCGTAAGGCATTTTTGTTCAACAAAAACATCATTATGGTACATTTTAAGGCATGGTCAACCGCCTTTGTTTTCTTATTTGTATTGTGCGCAGTCGCTTATGGCCAATTGAGTCATAGTCCAAACCCGTTGCGGATGACGGCCCATCAGGATAGTCTGGATACAAAGCTGGAGATTTATTTCACTAATACAAAGGACACCACTTACAATGTGTACTGGAAGATTGTGAAGGATTCCACAACATGGAACAAAGACTGGGCGACTTATTTGTGTGATTTGGAAGTGTGTTACAACCTGAACCAGGATAAGAGCAGCCCCAATCTCCCGAATAAATTCAACAAGGGAACGCATAAATTTGAGTTTCATTTTTTGCCTAAGGGAAAGCCTGGATGTTCTATAGTTACTTTAAAACTTTACGGAGATAAGAATTTTACCCAGGAGATTTACAGTGCTCCTATCAATATCAATAACTGCCCAACAGGACCTATATACCATACACCCGATCCTCTCACCATGAGTGTGAGCAAAGATACGCTTGACAAGAAACTGGAGATTTATTTTACAAACACACAGGATACAGTGTACAATGTGTATTGGAAACTGGAAAAAGATCCGGTAACATGGAACAGTGCCTGGTCAACTTACATTTGTGACCTTGAGGTGTGTTACAACATAAACCAGGACAAGAGCAGTCCGAATTTGCCTAATAAATTTAAAAAGGGAGAGCACAAATTTGAATTTCACTTTTTGCCAAACGGAGTTGACGGTTGTACGATCTTAAAACTTCGCCTTTTTGGAGACAAGAATTTTACACAGGAACTTTACAGTGCAACCATCAACGTGAATGGATGCGTTTCTTCTTCATCCGAGCTGGTTCTGTCGGAAATGCAGATGTACCCCAATCCGACAAGTGCATATTTTAGCTTACCAGCAGCCAGGAATGGGCAGAAAATCACCATTGTGAACAATACCGGACAGGTAGTGCACCAGTGTAGAGCAGAAGAAGGTCAGCAGTACGATGTAAGTCATTTTCAGAAGGGATATTACCTGGTAATTCTGAAAAACGAGAATGGCCAGCCCGCGGGCATGGCTAGGCTAGTAGTGCAATAACGCCCATTTTGGGATTAATAAAAAAGGCAGCAAGTGTTGGATTTGCTGCCTTTTTTATTATGTAAAAGGTGATTTTCTACTAAGCTATGCTGGGTAGGACACATAATTTCTAGGGGTTTCCCACAAGGTAACGTGCAGGTCCATGGCGGCATCGAGGTGCGGCCGCAATTTTTGATAGATGATATAGACAATGTGTTCTGCGCTGGGAATGAGCTGTTGAAATTCAGGCACATCCAGGTTTAAGTTTTTATGATCAAAAGGCAACTCTACTTCCGAATGAATCAGATCAGCCAGTATTTTCATATCGATGACATAGCCTGTGTCGGGGTCCACATCTCCGGTGACTTTCACCTCCAATTCATAATTGTGGCCATGGTAATGGACATTGTTGCACAAGCCGAATACCTCCTTGTTTTTTTCATCTGACCAGGAGGGGTTGTACAATCGGTGGGCAGCATTAAAATGCCCTTTTCTGTAAACGGCTACGCGCATAGATGTATCAATTCAAATAAGGCCCTAACAATTCGGTATTGAATTTGTTGTTCGCGTG
>JAUMBK010000046.1:0-4460 GCA_032115795.1 Saprospiraceae bacterium
AGGCAGTGGGCAAGCTGGCAGAAGCATTAGAACGTCTGGGTAATGACTGGGATTACAGAATTAGCGACCCTACCCGATCACCCAATCCGCATGTGCGGGAAAGGTATGCCTTCCTGTGGAAACCAGATCGGGTCATTCTCCAAGGCCGTCCTTATTTGATGACTGAAGTTGACCCGGAAGTGCACAGAGAGCCATATATTGGTATATTTCAGGCGGTGAATGGAAGCCTTACAATTCTGAATTACCATTCCCGCACACACGAAGACGAGCGGGAAGTGGAAATGGAAGAAATTGCCGCCATCACACAACAATTAAAGCAATTTGAGCCATCTGATATACTCTGGCTGGGTGATTTTAATCTGAGTCAGCAACATCCTGCCTTTCTTGCTGTCAAAAAACTGGGCTACCGTCCCCTGTTTTCTGAACAAAAAACGACATTAAAAACGACATGCAAGGATGGCAATTACCTTAGCAGTGAAGAAGATAATATATTTTACAAGTCCCATCAATTGAAAGTCCTTTCAACAGACGTGGTTGATTTTATGCGAAATAAAGATTGCCACACACTTGCGGAATGGCGAAAAATCTACTCAGACCACCTGCCATTGGAAGTGCGTTTGGCCAGGTGAAGATGGTTGTTTGAAAGAGCAGTGCATGAGGCGAATTTCCTTTGACAATGAATAGGCAAAAGTGCTGATATAAAAGGGCAAAACAGCTGGCGCTCTGATAAAAAAAGGGGGCACTTTGCAGTGCCCCCTACTGAAAACAAAATAAAACGTTCTCTTTATTAATAATCCGTGTTTTGCGGATCCCAATTTGTCCAGCCTGTTGTCCAATCGTTTGTACTGAACGCGCCAATGGAAGTTGTGCTTTCAAATCCAGCAGGAAGGCTAACACCGCCATTGAGCAGAATGGAACCTGCGGATGGCAGTAAACCTGGCTTACCGGATGCAGCGTTATATGCAGCGGCCAAACCAAGTGTAGCAGGATCGACTCCAAACTGATTCTTTCTGGCAGCAACTTTTAATTTTGCCTCATCGCCGGCAACAATGCCTTTTGTCATTCCCGCCAAAATCAGGCCCCTGAAATCGGATTTGTCACTCACAAAATTCGCTTGTGTAGCCGCATCTCCCAATTCAAAACCGCCTTTAGGGAAAGCACCAACTGCGACAGAGTTATATACTGACAGCGCGGAATTTCTTCTCAATCGGTAGGCAGATCTAAACTTCGCATCAGGTGTACCATCAGCAATGAAGATTGACATATTTGCAAACTTGCATTTTGTTTGCGGCTGTGCATCTGAACCAGAAGCGTCATTGTCAGACTCAAAGCCATTTGAGTCTGAACAGCTGCACTGGTCTGCTACCTTAGGATCTCTGTATGCCAAACCGTATTGTACCAGGCCTGAGTACCCCCAATCAGTGTCAAAGTCGTCATCCAGATTTTTGAACGAAATCAAGTGTTTTGCATTTACGCTTCCTCCAAACCACTCGAATGCATCGTCACCAGTAAATGAAACCTGCACATAATCAATTGTGGTTCCACTACCTACACCTCCCATAGTCAAGCCATTGACTTCTTTGTCGGTTTCAAAGGCGATACCTGCAAATTCGATGCGTACATATTTTAGGATACCAGAGTTGTCCGCATCATTTGTTCCACCGAAAGTTGTGATGTTCTCACCCTCAATCGTAGCAGGTGATTTGTTCACTTTTGCATTTCCCAACATAATGAGACCTCCCCAGTCGCCATAGTTTCGTGAGCCTTTGGCCTGATTGGATGTGAAAACGATGGGCTTTGTCTGTGTGCCCTCCGCAATCAATTTGGCTCCTGGCTTGATGATCAATGTCGCTTTGGTAGCCTTGTCTCCCTTGATGATTGTTCCTGGCTCAATGGTAAGCGTAATGCCGGGTTCAACATAAACAAAGCCCTCGAGCAGATACTTGTTTTTTGCCGCCCAAACAGTGTTGGTAGTAATTGACCCCTTGATGTTCAGGTCTTGCCCTGGCACAACCGGATCTTCCGTGTCATCTTCCCTGTTACAGGAAACCAACGCCAGCGATACCGCCAGCAACATAAATACAAATGATTTCAAAGAGAATTTCATGTTTCAAATATAATTGGTGAATCTTAAAATCTGTAATTGACTGTTGCAAAGTAGTTTGACCCTCTTTGGAACTTTTGAAAGATACCATCAGTGTCCGAGATTGTGTTGTCCCTATTGGTGTCCTGGATCAGTCGGAAAGGTTGATTCAACAAATCCTGTACACCGATTTTTACCTCGACTTTTCCCCATGTTTTAGTCAGATTGGCATCCACTACATGGCGAGGCATCTCAAAAACATTGGAGCTAAGGACATTATCACCGATGACATAAATTCGCTGGCCTACGACGTTATAGAGTACATTGGCCTGGATATTATGCTCTGGAATAGTGTAAAACAAGCCTGCATTGACCAGATATGGGGATTGGCCCTGCAAGTATCTGCTGTAATCACTCAACCCACTCACCACCACGCTGCTTTGAATCAGGGACGCGTTAAACAACACCATCAACTGGGGGGTAATGTTTTTGCGTATTTCGACTTCGACACCATACGACTCAGCAGATTCAGAATTGGCTACGGTAAAGGCTACAGTACTTCCATTGTAAAAGACTGCCGCCTCGATGGGATTGATAAACTTCTTATAAAAGGCACCAATGGTGAACAGCTCCCCTTTTGATGGATAAAAATCGTATCGCAGGTCAAAGTTGTGGATGGTGGCCGTTTTGATATCCTTGTTTCCTCTGCGCGAAACGTCAAAATTAAAGTCATAATACGTGAATGGTGCAAGTTCGCGGAATTCAGGTCTGTTGACTGTGGTTCCGTATCCGAATCGCAGCATATTTTTTTCTGACAAAGTATATGTCGCGTTGAGTGAAGGCATAGGACTGAATACAAGATTGTTCACATCTACTTTCTGCCCTCCCCCTCTTTCACGGCTCTGAAGCAATTGCTGGTTCAATTCGCCCCTGAGCCCAACTGTTGTCTGGAGCTTGTCATTTACTGGCAAGTAAAGGCTTGCATAAGCAACATTCAAGAGGTTTTGTGCTGTATACTTATCATCAAAGTTTGTTCCTTCAGAATAAAATACGCGGGAAGCCCGAAGATTGTCATTACTAAAGAAAAGTTCAGGTGCGAGGCCTGTCAAATCAGCACCTAATCTGTTTGGGTTGACCACGCCAAACCACCTTGCCTTGAAGTACCTGTCTTTGTATTCGCTGTACAAACCTGCTTTGAGGGTGGTATTTTTTTCCGTCTCATTGTGTTTTTCTCCAATGATTTTCTCCGTAAATATGGTTCCTGTCAGGACAAACTCATCCATGTTTGACCAGAATCTGGCTGCCTGTTGGAGAGTAGGAGATTCAAATTGCTGCAAGTCCATCCGGAATGCATTTTCCGTACCTGCCTGACGTGAAGACGTAAATCGTCTGAAGTCAGGTTCAGTCCGTTTTGTGTACCCAAAGCCTCCGATCCATTTGACTTTGGTTTTTGGTGACAATTCATGTGTTCCGCTCAGCTGACTGGAAAGGATGCTTCTTTGTTCGTACCGGAACGCCTGATTGGAGATTTCAAGGTTGTTTTCATAGAGTTGACCTGAACGGATGACGGTCTCTTTTGTGGCAAGCTGATTGAATAAATTTCTAAATTCAATTTTTGTTTTTGGGCTTAGGATCAGGGCCCAATTGGTCATGATGCCTGCTCTGACATTATTTGAATAGTTGTCGTCTTCAAATGTATTTTGGACTGATCCGTCGTAGAGGAATCGATTTTGTACCATATTCTGGTACGTGTGCGTATTGGAGTAATTGATGTATGAGATGTTTGTGATTTCTTTTCCGCCAACAAAGAAACGACGGCTGAAGTTGACATTCGCACGCACATCCGGGATCACATTGGTTTGCTGTAAGCTGTAATATGGATTGAGGTTTCTGAAGTTTTGAATCATCGCCTCAGATGACGCGTTGATAATCACGCTTTTGGTGGAAGGAAAATTAGAGGGCAGTTGGCGGTAGGCGCCTCCAAAGCCGACATTATCCCACTGGCTTCCTTTGTAATCCGACACAGTATTTCCTGTCGCGTTGCTTCTGTATCCAATGGTCACGCCGGCAGATATTTGGTTGCCGTCGGGTACAGTTTTTGTGTAAATCTTGATTGCCCCTCCTGCTATATCTCCCGGTAGTTCGGCTGAAGGGGACTTATATACAATCATCCTATCAATAGCAGAACTTGGAATTAAGTCGAAAGAAAATGACTTTACGTCTACTTCAGTGGAAGGTGTCATCACATCGTTTAGCATGACGGTATTGTAGCGCTCATTCAGTCCTCGGATGATGATAAAGCGGTCGTCAAATACAGACACGCCGGGAACGCGTCTCACTACCTGGGAAGCATCCCTGTCCTGAGTGCGTGTGATTT
>JAUMBK010000046.1:4504-14483 GCA_032115795.1 Saprospiraceae bacterium
GCTGACAACGGAAATTTCAGTATCTGTTTTTCGCTGAGCTTTCACTTCCACGGATTCGAGTACAAGCGACTCTTCTTCCATGGTAGTAATGATGACTGTTACCTTGTCAGCTTCAATCCTGACCTTTTCCAGGTTGATAGTAGCGTAGCCGACTGAAGAAATGACGACTTTGTGGATGCCCGCCGGCACAGCCGGTAGTTCAAAATTGCCATCAAAATCGGTGGTTGTTCCAGTAGTGGTGCCATCCAGGTAAACGGTGGCTCCAATCATGGGGTCTTTGGATTTGGCGTCTGTAATTGTTCCTTTTAATGTGCCTGACTGAGAAAAAATACTCCCCGACAGGACACAAAAAAGAAAGAGAATGAAGAATCTTTTTTGCATTTTAATAACGTTTTTGTTTTCAGATGGTGCAAAGGTAAAGGCGCAATATTAAGGCAATGTTAAGACAGGGTTAAGTCTTTGTAGCGAATGAAATTGTGTATTTGGAGAGTGGAATAAGATTTTTTTTGTACATTTGCACCTTCTTTCAGGCTCCATAGTTCAATTGGATAGAATATCAGATTTCGGCTCTGAGGGTTGGAGGTTCGAATCCTCCTGGGGTCACAAACTAAATAAGGGCTGTCTAATTTGTATTGGACAGCCCTTATTCGTTGTGGTGCATTTAAATTTACAGCTACTGAATAAGAATGTGATAATGGATTTAATGTTTGCCATTTCTTCTACACCTTCGGGATAAGCACTTATGTTCTTCGTGATACACAAAATATTGGACAGTCCCGTTCTTCCATTGGGTCAAATAAACCGTCTTTCATGATTTTTGCATCCATTGCACCAATTTAATAGATACACTTTAGTGATCAGTCTCCGTACTTTTACATATTTATACTTTATTTTATGTTTTTCGTCTGGACATAAATGCATTATTTATTATATTTTATTTTAAATTAATGCGTATATTATTATTAAACAATATTATACATAGATAATTTTATTTTAATACATCAAGCCCCCCCACCCCTCCTAAACTTTTTCTCCCCTTTTCCGTATAATAAAAAATAAGCCTTATTTTTCATATTATGCGCACCATAGATCTGACAACCACTTCTGCAGCGACAGTCCGCCGGGCTGTGGCAGAGACGTGCGGCCACACCTTGCCACATGGATTCTTGGCCCAATGGCTTGGGAAAGGCATCGGCGGACTTACCTTTACAGACCCGGCTGATACAAATTCAGAACACCCCTACAAAGCCAACATGGCCTTTTTTACTGCCGGTATGGGTATCTATTTCAGAAATCGCTTTGCCAACCGACTCATACTCCTCCATTCTGATGAGGTGCGAAATATCGAAGTAACCAGGCAACAGGAAGTGATATGTCCATTTCCCTTCTCGGTTTATTCCTTACTCCGAAAATCTGGCATGACACATGATAAGGCAGCCCCGTATCTCATGCCCAAAGAAATCATCAGCCATCATGATTCTGTGTGCACAGTCTTTATCCCCGAATCCTTTATTACCTTACATATGACAGAGACACAACCCCAGAAACTGCTGAAGGCAATGCACCTTGCGGGCTTGTCCGAAAAAATCAAAACAAACCTGCCTTCACCCAAAATCCAACTTCCTGTTTCTTAAAATTTGGCCCTTGATGGGATACATTCTCCCTCAAAAATGAAAATGAAGACATACTAAACATCGCGAAAGCAATAAAATTGTGCGAATATTACATCCTCAAACCATGATAACCACCCATTATGTGCATCCAATACTTTTCTATCCTGCTCCTGCCTTTTCTGAGTCTGCCCGCATTTCAGGGTCTTGGAGACAACGCATACATGGGTATAGAAAATAAAATCCAGCTGGCATTGCATGGCTGTATACCTTCTGACATCACCGTAAAAGCAAGTGCAGGCAGCCTATACAAACGGGATGACAGCACATATGTACTTGTACCCCAGCAAGATGCCGAGGAAATCAAAGTAAAGCTGTATTACAAAAAAGTCATCTGTGACGTCAAAGTCATGACGGTGAAACGTCTCCCTGACCTCATCCCCCATTTTGAGGGCGAAAAAATGGGCTTCATTTCAAAAAAAGGACTCCAAAACCCGGGCAGACTCCGGTTTATTTACCCAGCAGATTACCCGGTGGAACTGCACAGTACCATCCTCTCCTACAGCCTGCTGCTGTACAACCACGCCGGACAAATTGTATGGCAAGGCAATGTCCGCGGTGAAAGCCCGGATCCGAAAGGGCTGGCAGAAATGGCCAAACTCGGCAAAGGCGGCAAACTTTTCATGTCGAATATTATGACTCAAAACCAACGTCAGGGTACTCAGCGGTTAAATATAAATAAGGAAGTTCTCGTCACAGATTAGACCAGCTTCAATCCTGGCTGTCAACCTTCACTGCACCGACATTACTCCCGGCAAAGATGAACTGCATTCTCTCTTGCATGCGGTAAGCATGTTAAAATAAATGTTAATAATTTTAAAATTCCACATGACCATAGACTATAGAACAAAAATCATATGAATAATTAATTAAATATGATTTATATATTACATAATTTCATAATAAAATAATGCATAAAGCGACTTAATACCGTGGATTTATTTCTAACTTACTTTTTTAGGCATGATTTTTGTCCTTACATGGTCAGAAATGTACACTTGGGTACAGAAAAAGAAGGCGTGCTTTGACATCTTACATATTGACTTTTATTCCATAAGTCAGTATCATTGTAGTAAAATGGCAAAATCGCGCCGAATTCCTTTGTTTCCCTTTTTCATTTCTAATTTAACACCATTGCTTGGAAATGCCTTCAACAGAAGGGTAATTCATTATTTATGATACGTCACAGCTTACTATTATTTTTTTATCTTGGTGTAAACCTGATGGCTTCTGCCCAGGAAAAACAGATTACACCCCTCGCGTTGGTGGCACAGGCGAAAGAATTATCTGCCCCTGTAAATATCCAGCCATTCCAGCTGGCAGTAGCTGATACCCGGACATCACTGCCTGAAGAATTGGAGGACTTTACATTGCTTACTTTCAACCAGGCAGCGTTCAGACAAATTCTGTCATCAACATTGCCATACATCACCCTCACCATACCTCAGGATGGCAGGAATTCCCTCACCCTGGAATTGGTGGAAGTCTCGCCGCTGTCGGAAGACATGATCTTGCGTACGGCCCCGTCTATGGAAAAAGTCAACTTCTCAAAAGCAAAGCATTACAGAGGCATCATCCAGGGTGCAGACAAAAGTATTGCGGCCATTTCATTTTTTGACAACGAGGTAATGGGATTGATATCCCACCCTGCCGCTACAGGCAACCTGGTCCTGGGCAGGGTAGACGGATCTGAAAAGACGATTCTTTACCAGGATGACTCCCTCGCTGAAAAATTCAATTTTGACTGTCAGGCAAAAGATGGAGAAATTGCCTACACACAAGACCAGTTAAGAGGTGTGAAGGGAGCAGCACGTTCCTTGACCGATTGCGTACGTTTATACCTGGAAGTCGATTACGATATATATGTAAACAAAGGGAGCAGCGTACCCTCTGTTCAGAATTTTGTGACAGGAATATTCAATCAGGTGGCAACATTGTACGCAGCAGAGCAAATCAATATTGCCGTATCCGAAATCGTAGTCTGGAGTCAGCCGAGCCCCTATTCCGGGACAAACTCTATCGGAATGCTCAATGCCTTCACTTCATACAGACAAGGATTTAATGGCGATTTGGCCCAGTTACTCTCATATAAAGCCAGCGGGGGCGTAGCCTATGTTGACGGACTTTGCCGCTCGAATCCGGATTTTAGCATGAGCTATGCTGGTATTTCAGGAAGTTACCAGAATGTGCCAACATACAGCTGGACTGTAGAGGTAACTGCCCATGAATTTGGCCATTTATTTGGTTCCCAGCATACGCACGCCTGTGTTTGGAATGGAAACAATACAGCCATCGATGGCTGTTATACTCCTGAAGGATCTTGCCCGAATCCTGGCATTCCGACAGGTGGTGGGACAATCATGTCGTATTGTCACCTGACAAATACAGGCATCAATTTTACAAAAGGCTTTGGTTTACAACCGGGCAATGTCATGCGCAGTGAAGTGACAAACGCCTCTTGCCTGCAACCATGCCAGAATGGTGGCGGTGGATCTACTTGCGCAGAAAATACTCTCAGCCTCGAGTTACGGACGGACAACTATCCGTCAGAAACAAGCTGGACGATCAAAAATAGCCAGGGCACAACTGTCTATTCCGGAAGCCAATACTCCTCACCAAACACATTGTACAACATTTCCCTTTGTCTGCCCACAGCTTGTTACACCTTTACAATCAATGATGCATATGCAGACGGTATATGCTGTTCCTACGGCAGCGGCTTCTACAAAATAAAACAAGGTGCTGTCACCCTGATCTCAGGTGGTACATTTGGATCCAGTGAAACAAAATCGTTTTGCGCCTCCGGCACGACCACAGCCAACTGCACCGATGGCATCCAAAACGGCCAGGAAACAGGCATCGACTGCGGTGGACCAAACTGCCCGGCTTGTCCTTCATGTACCGATGGCATAAAAAATGGCCAGGAAACAGGCATCGATTGCGGTGGACCAAACTGCCCGGCATGCCCAACTTGCAGTGACGGCATTAAAAATGGCAACGAAACAGCCATCGATTGTGGCGGACCATCCTGCCCTGCCTGCCCAACTTGCACCGATGGTATCAAAAACGGCAACGAAACAGGTATCGACTGCGGAGGCAGCTGCGCACCATGCCAGTCAAATGGCAATATTCTTGTGACTACACTTGCAGGTCATTATTTTGAAAATGGAATGGATGGTTGGCTGGATGGTGGAACGGATTGTGCCAGAACCCAGACAACACTATCTCCCGAAGGATCTTTTTCAATCCAATTGAGAGACAATTCATTGGAACAATCTGCCATGTCATCACCAGTCTACAACCTGACTCAGTTTGACTCTGTCACGATCGAATTCAAATTCCGGCCAACAGGATTTGAAACTGGGGAAGATTTCTGGCTGCGCTACTTTAATGGCACCGCATGGTCAACGGTAAAAACCTGGGCGTTTCCGTCAAACTTCAACAACAATGTGTTGTATGCGCAAAAAGTCAAGCTCACTCCACCACTTTCTGCAACGGCACAGTTTCGTTTTCAGGCTGATGCAAGCGACAACTCTGACATGGTGTACATAGATGAAGTGGTCATTAAAGGCTATAAATCCCTGGTATCAGCGTCCTGCACCGACGGCATCAAAAATGGCCAGGAGACAGGCATCGATTGCGGTGGTCCATCGTGCCCGGCATGCCCAACTTGCAGTGACGGCATTAAAAATGGCAACGAAACAGCCATTGACTGCGGTGGTTCCTGTGCTGCATGTCCCACTTGCAATGATGGGATTAAAAACGGGTCAGAAACAGGAATCGACTGTGGCGGAACGTGTACGCCTTGCAATACATCCTCTTGTACAGACGGAATTAAAAACGGACAAGAAACAGGCATTGACTGCGGTGGTCCGTCATGCCCTGCATGTCCGACGTGCAACGATGGTATCAAAAACGGCAGCGAAACAGGCATTGACTGCGGTGGATCCTGTGCACCTTGCAACACAGGTGGCAATTTCACCATCCTTAGCGGACACTATTTTGAAACAGGATGGGACGGATGGATTGATGGCGGAAGTGACTGCTTCAGATACCAGGGCACCCAGTCCCCGGAAGGCACCTACTCCATTCGCCTTCGGGACAATTCTGACGTGCAATCTTCTATGACATCTCCTTCTTATCAACTGGCAAGTTACGCGTCAGTACAAGTAGAGTTCAGAATGAAGGGGGAAGGCATGGATGCCGGCGAAGATATGAAATTGCTCTATTTCAATGGGGCATCCTGGACAACTATAGGGACCTTTGTCAGCGGTACACATTTTGTAAATGACCAATTGTATACGTTTACAGTGACAATCAACAGTAACCTGGCAAACAGCGCACAATTCCGGTTTGTATGCAATGGAACAGAGAATGACGACATTGTTTACATCGATGCGGTAGTGATAAAAGCATCAAACTCAAACAGCATTCCAGGCACAACAATGGAAATTCAACAAGCCGGAGATAGAGGCGCCAACGAAAACACCCAGCATAAAGGCATGGAAATTTTTCCAAACCCTGCTAATGAAATGCTTTACCTCCGTTCAGACGAACAAATTTTGCAGTGGCGCATCTACAATCTTTCTGGCCAGTTGCTTGCCACATATACTGGAAAACAGGCCGAAGCAAACATTGCCTCGTTTGGAAATGGAATGTACATCGTGCACGTGGAAACAGAAGAAAATGTATACGTTCACAAACTACTCAAACAATAACGTTCTCCCCGTTTGGTTGTGTCAGGCAGATTATGTGGTGAATAGCCCGACGCAACCAAATAGGCACGACGCTTGTTTACCTGCTTAAAAAATATGTTAAAAGCCATCAGCAGAATTTTATTGCGCTGGTGGGGCTTTCGATGGACAGGTCCCGACCCGGAGCGCATTCCGCAAAAGGTATATGCTGTATATCCACATACGTCAAACTGGGATTTCGTTCTAGGTATGCTGTTAAAATGGGGCATGCCCATTCACGTCAATTACGTAGCCAAAAATGCACTATTCAAATGGCCGTATGGCTGGCTCTTCAGAAAACTGGGCGGCATACCGGTCGATCGCAGCAAAAGCACCAATTTTGTTGATTCCATGGTCGCTCAGTTTAAAAAATATCCCCGACTGGCATTTGCCATCGCTCCTGAAGGCACACGCAAGCACGTCAGAAAATTCAAATCCGGCTTTTATTATATCGCCTTGGAAGCTGGCGTTCCTATCATTTTAGTCAAATTCGATTTTGGAAAGAAAGTAGCCGACTTCAGCGAACCTATGCATCCAACAGGCAATTATAAGGAAGATATGAGAAAGATCAAAGCCCATTTTCAGGGTACTATAGGCAAAAATCCCGACTTAGCATGTCAATGGGAAGATGAATTCACAAACGAAAAAGCAGAACCAATATCATGAAGCACTCCCTCATTGTATCCCTCGGTTTCCTGAGCATCTGGCTCCTCCTCTCCAATGCATCTGGTGTACCCCAGGCAGTAACCAAAGCCCCCGGTGAGGCCAACCACAACTCGTGTGCTTCTTGCCACAACCCCTCGGGCAATTATGTAACCTCCATTTCATTGGATATTTTGAACGCAGACTCCATGCTTGTCACACAATACCAGCCGGGGCAAACGTATACAGTCAAAGTAAAAGTGAGCGCAACCAACAATCCAAAATCATTCGGATTTCAAATGGCCTGCCTGGATTCACTGACAAACACGGACATGGGTGTATGGTCAGCACTTGGTGATAAAGTCAAGCAACAAACGCTGAATGTAGGCGGCAAACCCAGAAAGTACCTTGTACAGTCTTCGCCTAAAGCCAGTGGTGTCTTTACCGCCAGCTGGAAAGCACCCGCCACTGATGTGGGAAAAATTAAATTTTATTTCGCCGGATTGGCAATAAACCAAAACGGAAATACCAGCGGAGACAATAATCAATTTGGACAACGCACCTTGTTCGGACCATCCTCATCTTCCCTATCCTATGAGCCGGAACAAACCAATGTCCTATACCCAAACCCCATCACAAATTGGTGTAACGTGAGCAATAAAGAAACCCGCCTCGTGATTTTTGCTGACATGACAGGAAGACAATTTTCGTTTCAATGCCAGGATGGATTAGTTCAGGGCCTGGATGCGCTGCCACTAGGCACTTACTCCGTTGAAGGAAAAGGTATTACAGGCAACCTTTTATGGCGATCAAAGGTTGTTAAATAAATGTCGTTTTTGTTTGTATCTGAAAAGTCAACCAAAAGAGTAGAATGGAGAAGAAAAGGAATGTAGTCATGGTGAATTACCTCAATGCGAAGCCCTTTGCACAAGGCCTTTCCTCCGCAGACTGGACTCCTTTTTTCGAAGTAACAACTGAGACACCTGCCATTTGCGCACAGAAATTTTCCGAAGGAAAAGCAGACATAGCCCTCGTTCCTGTAGGGGCCCTGCCCGAAATGACGGACTATGAGGTCATTACGGATTACTGCATTGGCTGCGATGGCGAGGTACGCACGGTTGCCCTGTTCAGCAACCAACCTGCCCCGGAGTCCAAGCAACTGCTTCTCGATGACCACTCCAGGACGTCATTTTTGCTATCCAGGCTCATTCTGGAAGAATACATGGGAATCCATTTGCCATCGAAAGCGACAGACATTGGCACACTCACACCACAGCCGGGAGATCTCATCCTGATGATTGGTGATAAAGTGTTTGCCTACGAAAACCAATACCAATACCACATTGACCTGGGTACGCAATGGAAGAATTGGACGGGACTACCTTTTGTCTTTGCTGTATGGATTGCACGAAAAGGCGTCCCTACAGAAGACATTCAACGACTAAACAAGGCACTGTGCCAAGGAATCGAACAATTGCAGGATATCATAGCCCGGGAAAGCCAGGAGAGCCTGAACTTATTTTACTACTACACGCACAATATCCGATACAATCTGGATGACCCAAAAAAAGAAGCGCTTGCCTTGTTTTTATCCAAAATCAAAACATTGAGTACAACCGATCCTGCGCGGTAGACAGTTCCAACCAAAAGGAGAAGCAGCTTAATCCATTTAAAACACACATTGTCTGCCTTCACGCACATGCAATGTGCTTGGTAATGCTAAAAAATTACACTGCATGCACTACCTTTACAACCTGAAAATGGGGTTAAATTTTACTATTCATGAAGACAGTTCTTTCGGCTATACAACCTACCGGCGACATGCACCTAGGAAATTACTTTGGGGCAGTCCAAAATTGGGTTCACTTACAGGAATCGTACAGGTGCTTTTACGGTGTCGTAGATTATCACGCAATGACGATGCCCTATGACGTTGCAAAACTCCGAACAAACACCTGGGAGTTGATCACAAACCTTGTTGCTGTCGGCATAAAACCAGAAAATTTATTTGTCCAATCACTTGTGCCAGAACACACAGAACTGGGCTGGATTTTCAATTGCTTCTGCTCTTACGGTCAATTGACCAGAATGACGCAGTTTAAAGACAAAAGCCACCAGGTCAGGGAAGGAGGGAAGGAAGAGTTTATTTCTGTGGGCCTGCTCGATTATCCTGTCTTGCAATGTGCAGATATCCTGATTTACAAAGCCGACTTTGTACCCGTAGGCAAAGACCAGGAACAGCACCTGGAGCTGACCCGGGACATCGCGCATCGCTTCAATACACAGGTAAATAAAGAGTATTTTGTACTTCCTGAACCACTCTATACCGATACTCCAAAGATCAGATCTACGGCAGATCCAGAAAGAAAAATGAGCAAGTCAGCTGGCGAAAAACACTATATTAACGTATTTGCAGATGAGGCAACCCTTCGCAGACAAATTAAAAGTGCCGTCACTGACTCAGGAGATACGCCCCAAGGCGCAATGGCAGAAGGCGTGCAAAACCTGTTTGAACTTATTCGTGCAAGTGGCTGGCAGGATGCCCATGATGCCCTGATGGATGATTACAATGCGGGCAAACTCAAATACGTAGACCTCAAGCAAGCCACTGCAGATGCACTCGTATCCTTGACTCAAAAGTTTATCGAAAGAAAAAAAGAAATCCAGGTTGACAAAAAACGCCTGAAAGACCAGGTCAAACAGTCTTCGTCAGACATTCGGAAAGTAGCCCAACAAACCCTGCGGGAAGTCAAGGAACTGGTCGGCCTACTGAATGTTTAAATAAAATTTTCATCTGAACTCTGCCTGCAAAACAACTGAATACAAACGATTTGTCCATAATTTTCGTTTTTAAAATATTTTGCATGGCAATATTGGCGTTTTACCAATAACTAACCTTGTAGTTCCATTACGAGCAAAATGGTTCTTGTGTTT
>JAUMBK010000047.1:0-26192 GCA_032115795.1 Saprospiraceae bacterium
GGCCAGCAGCAGGCAGACAGCGTGAACATACCGGGCACTGTATTTTTTGGCAAGAATGACTAAGCCAAATGCAGACAAAAAAGTGACAATGTTGTAAAAGCCGTTTACCAGGCCAGTCCAGCCGGCAGCTTCTTCGTACAAGGGCATATTTTCGGAGGCAGAGGTATGCCAGACGCTTTTGGCAATCGAGTGGGATACGTACTGCCAGTAGACAAACATGGCATACCATTGAAAGAGGTATACCAGGGCAAGCTGCCACAGGGTGGATGGCATCTCGCCAATCGCATGGCCTATTTCCCTGAATGGTTCAAAAATGGCACTGATCCCCGTTTTCTTTGTCTCCTTCAGCAAGGCCAGTTCGTCCGTACTCGGGGGAATTTCGGGAGTGGTGTACACGGACCAAAGAACAGAAGCTATTGAACATGCAGAACCGACAAAAAAAGCGCCAAACACCCAGTATGGAATGCCATTGGAGGAACTGCCACCGAGAAATTTCTGAAAGAAGAACAGGGACAAATTTGCCAGGGTAATGCCCAATCCTGTAAAAAACGATTGCATCAGAAACCCTTTGGCGTATTGATTCCGGGGCAGCTTGTCAGCGACAAAGGCACGGTAGGGTTCCATGGCTGTGTTGTTGCCGGCATCCAAAATCCACAAAAGGCCCGCCGCCATCCACAATGTTGAACTAAACGGCATAAAAAATAAGGCAATGCTGCAAGTAATGGCACCAATCAGAAAATAAGGCTTACGCCTGCCCCAGCGCGGGCTCCACGTCCGGTCACTCATGGCACCAATGATGGGCTGAATCAACAGGCCTGTCATCGGTCCGGCAAGATTTAAAATGGGCAATTGCTCCGGATTGGCATCCAAAAAGGTATAGATGGGGTTGATTGCCGTCTGTTGAAGACCAAAACTATACTGGATGCCAAAAAAGCCCACATTCATATTGATGATTTGGGAAAATGTAAGGCCTGGTTTGTCCTGGTGGCCAGATGATTTTGCCGGAGTGGCATGTCCTGCTGTTGCCATTTTATTTGGTTTATGACTCCAAACGTAAGTAAAAATAGGATGAAAAATGCACCTGTCTCTGAAAATTTTTATTGAAGACGGTCGTGATAAAAACTTGCGGTTGTATGCCCCTTCCCATCTGTTCACTCTCTTTTGTGGAAGGGTAGGGATGGATTGACCTTCACCTGTGTAAATTTCGGCTACCCTTGCTTCGTTTACGCCTGAAAAGGACCGGGAGCCACTCTTTGGGGATGCAAACAGGAATAATTTGTTCTGCTATTGAAAATATGAATGAATTTTATGAATCTTTGCACTTTCTTCAGGATACAGGGAACAGATTTGACAATGGTTGCCATCTTAATATTGATGGCAGTCAATTATTTACATTCATTCTGTATCATTTTTTAAAGCACGCTTGCATGAAAAAGAAAGGTTCAACTTCTGCTCCCAGGGTATACACGCACACTTCTGCGGATAACCGTATCCTGCCTGCCCACACATCCGGACAGTTTTATACTGGTTCTTTCTGGAAAAAATATGGCATTGCCAGCCTCTTATTGCTCGGCCTGAGTTTTGCCATGTACCGGGACTGCCTTCCCTTCGGATATGTGCTTGACGACCAGATGGTCATCACGGACAATTCATTTACAAAAAAAGGCTTTTCCGGCATTTGGGATATCCTCACAACGGAAAGTTTTGAAGGGTACTTCGGAGAGAAAAAAGAGCTGGTCCAGGGCAATCGATACCGGCCTTTATCCATCGTGACGTTTGCTGCAGAATATGGCGTTATGGGAGGGCTGAATCCCAGGGTAAGCCATTTGATAAACATCCTCTTGTATGGATTTACGGCCATCATGCTGATGATGGTATTGGCGCTCCTGTTTCGAAATGAAGAAGTGAAACGCTGGTGGTTGTCACTCCCGTTTTTTGCAGGCCTTCTATTTCTCGCACATCCGATCCACACCGAAGCAGTGGCCAATATAAAGGGACGAGATGAAATCATGTCCATGTTTTTCGCCTTGCTTGCTTTGTATGCCATGCTCCGATATGCTGACCAAAAAAAGATGATTTGGCTTTCAACATCCCTTTTTGCCTATTTCTTAGGCCTGCTCTCCAAGGAAAATGCCATTACCTTCCTCGCACTCATTCCTCTTACCATTTGGTTTTTTAAAGCAGATGCCTGGACGATGGTCAGGAAAAGTGCATTCAGTCTTGGGGCAGTCACAATTGCCTATCTGATCCTCCGTTTTAATACGGCTGGAGTGCCTAAGTTGGGTCAGGAAATGAATGATCTGATGAACAATCCGTTTCTGGGTATGAATGCAGGCGAACGGTTTGGTTCCATTATGTATACTCTGGGGAAGTATGTTCAGCTGATGGTCTGGCCGCATCCACTTTCGCATGACTACTATCCTTATGCGATACCCAAGGAATCGATTTTTAGTCTGGTGCCGTTGGCCTCGTTGGTTTTATACGCTGCGCTCATCTATGTCGCTGTCAAAGGCATGAAAAACAGGTCTGTATATGCTTACGGCATTTGGTTTTGGCTGATTACGTTGTCCATCGTTTCCAATGTGGTCATCAACCTGGGTACATTCATGAACGAACGATTTATATTCATGTCGTCTGCCGGTGCATGCATTGCGTTTGCCTGGTTTCTCACGCAACAGCTACCAGTCTGGGTACCCAGAGGAAAGTGGCTTGGCTTTGGCGTGTTGCTTGCATCCGCCATCGGACTGGGAGCAAAGACGCACGTTCGTGTCCCAGTGTGGCGTGATGCACTTTCCCTTAATACAGCAGCAGTAGCGGTATCGACAAACAGCGCCAGAGCCAATTCGTTTATGTCCACTGCGCTTTTTGAGGAATATAAGGTGACGAAGGACCAGCAGAGAAAGAAAAAATTGCTGGATCAGGTGGAATTGTACGCCAACAGGGCAGTGGACATTGTGCCGGAATACCAATATCCAAATCTGATGCTGGTTGGTGCTGCTGCCGAAAAATATAAATTTGAGCGCGACATCAATTTGTATATCAAGCGTGCGAAAGGACCATTTATCCGCCGTCCCGATATTCCCTATATCAAGGAATACAGTGACTATCTCAAAACCCAGGGGCATGATGCAGCGTTGTTTCCCTTTTACCTGGAGGTGGGCAATGAGCTCCTGAAAGTCAACGACAAACGTCGTGAGTGGGCGTTGATGTTCCTGACCTATGCCTATGAAATCAATCCGGCAAGCAAGGCCGTCAATGAATCCCTTGCCACATCGCATGAACTGGCAGGCAATGCAACGCAGGCACAATTTTACAGAAATGCAGCCAACTCTCTTCGGTAATGGTACAGGCGAAGGTGCAGCTTTTGGCATTGACTATGATGCCCAAAGTGGGACCTGTGGTGGCCAGGCAACTTATTGCAGGCTGCGGCAGTGTTGAAGCCGTTTTTTGTGAAAAACCGCGAAATCTCCTGCGGATCCCTGGAATTGGTCCGGCTGTTGTCAATGAACTGAAGCCGGAGGCCTATCTGCGGACGGCTGAAAAGGAATTACGCTGGGCGGAAAAAAAAGGCATATCCGTGCTTACCTGGGAAGAACCGGAATTTCCCTCCAGACTGCAACATGTTGAAAGTAGCCCGCTGGTTCTCTTTTACAAAGGAAATGCGGACCTGAACAAGCCCAGAATTGTATCCATTGTCGGTACAAGGTCTCCTTCTGCTTATGGGAAAGCGATGTGTGAAAGGATTGTAGAAGAACTTCTGCCTTACCAACCCCTGATCGTCAGCGGCCTGGCGTATGGAATTGATGCCGCTGCCCATAAAAAGTGCCTTGATACTGGCATTGCCACAATAGGTGTGCTCGGGCACGGACTGGATAGATTGTATCCTGCATCCCATGCTGGCCTAGCTGCCGCAATGCAGGAGAATGGCGGTGTTTTGACCGAATTTATTTCAGGGACCTTGCCCGATAAGGAAAATTTCCCCATGCGAAACCGGATCATCGCAGCAATGAGTGATGCGGTCGTGGTCATTGAGTCTGGTAAAAAAGGGGGATCGATGATTACAGCAGAATTTGCCAATGACTACAACAAAGATGTGTTTGCCATTCCGGGGCAGGTGGATCTGCCCCATTCCGAAGGGACAAATCACTTAATCAAATTCAACAAAGCCCACCTGATTGAACATGCTTCAGATATTGCTGGCATCATGCGGTGGGAGCAACGATCCACATCGAAGGTGTTGCAAAAACAATTGTTTCTGGAACTCTCACCTCTGGAGCAACGAACCATCGATGTCGTGAAACAGAAAAACGATATCCACATTGATGTATTGACATTCCAGTGTGCCCTCTCTCCAGGAGAAATGGCAGCAGTTTTGCTCAATCTTGAGTGCAAAGGACTAATTAAAGCACTTCCGGGCAGGAAATATGCCGCAGTAATGTAAAAAGATGGTAAAACGAAAGCCAATTGGGTTGTTTTCCTCCCTTACGACAGCGGCCTGGGGTCAGGATTGTTGTTTCCTTATCTGCGTCTCTGGTAAAATAAACGCGTCAAATACCTCAAGATACATTAACTTTGCACATCAAAAAAACAAATTATGGGATGCAGTACCTGTAGTGTGGACGCGAAAGGGACACCCAGAGGATGTGGCGACAAGGGGCATTGTTCCTCGGGTGGTTGCAACAAAAACAACTCATTTGACTGGATCAATGCACGGGATTTTTCGGATCCGTCAGCGTATCATATTGTGGAAGTGAGCTTTAAAAAAGGATCACACAAGGATTTTTTTATCAATGACCCTTCTACCAGGAGCGTGACAGGTGATATGGTGGTGGTAGAAACAGCCAGCGGATATGATGTAGGACGCATTTCTCTTTCCGGTGAGCTTGTGCGCCTGCAGATGAAAAAGAAATCCATTCAGGAAGCCCGCATCATTCACAAGGTGTTGCGAAAAGCAAATGACCGTGATCTCGAAAAGCTTGACGAGGCAAGACTGCTGGAAAAGGAAACCATGGTCAGAGCAAGAGTCATCTCACGCACCCTTGGTCTGGACATGAAGTTGGGTGATGTGGAGTACCAGGGCGACAAAAAAAAGGCAACGTTTTATTATACAGCAGAAGGACGCGTCGATTTTCGGGAATTGGTGAAGGAATACGCCCGCGAATTCAAGGTGAAAATTGAAATGCGCCAGATTGGAGCCAGGCAGGAATCGGCAAGGATTGGAGGCATTGGTTCCTGTGGCCGGGAACTTTGTTGTTCTACCTGGCTGTCAGATTTTAAATCCGTAAACACTGCTGCTGCCAGATACCAGAATATCGCAATCAATCAGTCGAAATTGTCCGGACAATGCGGCCGCTTAAAGTGTTGTCTGAATTACGAACTGGATACATACCTCGATGCACTGGAAGATTTTCCGGAAGATGCCGATGTACTAAAGACCAGGGCCGGTACACTTGCATTGATCAAAACAGACATTTTTAAAGGCTTGCTTTATTATGTCTATGAAAATAATGATAAAATGCGGGGTACCATCCTTGCTGTCAGCACCACCCGGGCAAAAGAGGTGCGGGCGATGAATAAGAAGGGACAATTCCCTGATGAACTGGCCACGGAAGTGCTTGTCGCTCCAACTTCAGTTGATCCCGATGATGAAAATGTGGAACATGGCTACGAAGATGTCACAGGACAGATTGAGTTGAAAAATGAGCCCAGAAAAAAGAAAAGGAAAAATAAGAAAAACGATGACCGCAGGCCGGCCAGACAGGATGCCCGTCCCCCGAGAGAACAAAACAGGGATGTAGCATCCCCTGAAGGAAATCAGACACAAGCTGAGGCCAACCAAGAGCGGCAATTGCCCGAAAAACAGCCAAACAGTCCAGCCGGCGGAGAGCAAAAGGCCAGGCAGGAAGGAGAGGGTACACCCCAGGAGGAAAATCGGCCAAAAAAGAAAAAGAAATTTTTTAATAAAAACAGAAAACCAAAAGACGGGCAGGGATAATTCGCAAGAATACGGTACCCTGAGAAGAATACTCTGTCTTACGGAGGTGACAACTAAAAAGTGAATCAGATGCAATTTGATGTGATAGTAATCGGCTCAGGTCCAGGTGGGTACGTGGCGGCGATCAGGGCTGCCCAGCTAGGAAAAAATGTAGCTATCATCGAAAAATACCCGACCCTGGGCGGTACTTGCCTGAATGTCGGATGTATTCCCTCCAAGGCATTGCTAGACAGCAGCGAGCATTACCATAATGCGGTGGAGAGATTTGGTGAGCATGGCATCGAAACGGGGACTGTCCAGGTAAACATGCAGCAAATGATTCGACGGAAAAACGAGGTTGTCGAGCAAACTTGCAAAGGTGTCGAGTTTTTGATGAAAAAAAATAAAATTGCTGTCTATACCGGCAAAGGCTCATTTGTTGCCGCCAATACCATCGCCATTGATTCTGTTGACGGCCGTCTGGAAATTCAGGCGCCCAAAATCATCATAGCCACCGGATCAAAGCCAGTGACTCCGGCCATTTTTGGGTATGATAAAAACCGGGTTATCACATCCACAGAAGCGTTGAATCTGACAAGCATTCCCAATAAAATGATCGTAGTGGGCGGCGGTGTAATCGGCCTCGAACTTGGCTCTGTCTATGCCCGCCTCGGTACCGCAGTGGAAGTAGTCGAGTACATGGATCGGATTTTGCCAGGGATGGACGGAGATTGCGGCAAAGAACTGATGAAGTCTCTGAAAAAATTAGGAATGGTTTTCCATTTGGGTCATAGTGTGACAGGCGTATCCACTACAAAAAATGGATGCAAGGTGTCAGTGTTGAAAAATGGCACGGACTCTCCCGTTGACCTGGAAGCAGATTATTGCCTGATTTCAATTGGCAGAAGGCCATATACAGATGGCCTGGGCTTGGAGGCAATCGGATTGCAGGTGGATGAAAAAGGACGCATTCCTGTCAACGAGCACCTTGAAACAAGTGTGCCGGGCATTTTTGCGATCGGTGATGTGGTGCGGGGAGCGATGCTGGCACACAAGGCAGAAGAGGAGGGCGTTCTGGTGGCAGAATACATTGCAGGCCAAAAACCGCACATTGATTACAATCTGATCCCCGGTGTCGTGTACACCTGGCCCGAAGTAGCGGGAGTTGGTAAAACAGAAGAAGAGTTAAAACAGGCTGGCATCGCGTATAAGGCAGGCAAGTTTCCATTTAAAGCACTCGGCAGAGCCAGGGCGAGCATGGATACGGATGGCTTTGTAAAAGTGCTGGCCCACAGTGAAACAGACGAAATTCTGGGTGTCCACATGGTAGGACCCCGTGTGGCAGATGTCATTATGGAGGCGGTTGCCCTGATGGAGTTCAGGGCAAGTGCGGAAGATATGGCGCGAATTTCTCACCCTCACCCAACATATACAGAAGCTGTGAAGGAAGCAGCACTGGCTGCCACAGGTAACAGGGCAATGCATGTGTAATAACCGCACTGGTGACATTTGCTAACCTGAACATTCTCGCAGGAAAGGTTGTTATGGCTAATGCAAATAACGTAAATCATGCAATACCGCTTTTATTGTTTATTTGTTGCTGCGCTGGTCTCGTATGTGTCCCATGGCCAGAAGGAATCTATCAAAATACGCATAGATAAGGATACGATGCGGATGAATGAAATCCTGCTGTACGAAGTATCCCTGGAAAATGTAGCAGAATCGATTCAATTGCCGTCTTTTTCTGACTTTTTCATCGTGGGGGGTCCTAATACGTCGTCCAGCTTTTCTATGGTTAATGGGTCTGTGTCACAATCCAAGACCTACACATTGTACCTTTCCCCCAGGAGATCGGGTATGCTCACGATCGATGCTCCTCGCATCAGTGATAAAAATAGTGCTCTCGAACCAAATGAAGTACATGTATATGTAGTAAATGAGAGCAAAAATGAAGATGCGTCGACCTTGCCAATAGACGATGCTTCTTCCCCGAAGCAACGGTCAGATACGCAAAAACGACGAGTTTTAAAAAAGATATAATCACTGTTTCAGGAGAATGAGGTATACGCATCAGTTTTCGTTTTTTCTTCTGGCATTGGTGCAGTTATCCTGTTTTGGTATTCTATTCTCACAAAGTCCCCGCTTCATCCTGCGGGCAGATAAGCAGGTTGTGGCGAAAGGCGAAACATTTGTTTTGGAGGCTGTCATGGAAAACCTCGACGGTGATGGTGTCGTCTTTCCGGATATAGCTCCTTTTCAGGTCGTTCAAGGCCCTATGAATTCTTCCCAATATTCCCTGATCAACGGAAAGCGATCTACTGAGAAAAGCCTTCAGTATGTACTGGTTGCCGTTAGGGAAGGAAGATTTACCCTTCCTCCGGCATCATGTAAATTGGGTAGTAAGACACTTAAATCCAATGCCTTGGCCATCACGGTTACTGGCTCGAATGCACAAAGCCAGGCTGGCATTCCTCCGCAGGGAAAGGACCGGGAAACATTTGTTGCACTGGAAATATCAGCAATAGATGGATGGGTTGGTCAACAGTTGTTGATGGATGTCGTTTTGTACACAAGACAGGAAGTGACTTCCTACAATTTGCTGACGGCACCAAAACACGATGCTTTTTATTTTCAACCCGTTACAGATTTACGCGATCAGTTTCGGGAAGTTAAAGTGGGGGGCAAAAAGTATTTTGCCCATATATTAAAACGGGACAGGTTGTTTGCCAGAAAAGCAGGAATATTTGAAATTGAGCCTGTTGAAGTCAGTTTGGATATGATTTCAGAGGGAAACCATTCTTTCTTTTTTCAGGATGTCGAATCAAAGTTGTTCACGACCAACCAGGTCAAAGTAAACATAAAGCAATTGCCAGAACCGATCCCTTCCGGCTTTAGTGGTGCAGTCGGTGAATATACTTTGGATGCCAAACTTCTGAATTCTCCCCAAAATGCATCTGAAATATGCCGGTTGCTTTTGACAATTGAAGGCGATGGAGACCCGAAAGCATGGGAAATTCCAAACATTGCTGTCCCAGAGGTAGTTGAATCGTACGAACCCAAACTTATTCGTGATGAAGGGCTGCCTTCCAATGGAGTTTCTGTGTACCAAAGAGAAGTGGAATACACATTCACGTCAAAACGGGATACCAATGTAGTAATCCAGGCTGAATTTATTTATTTTTCTCCACAAAAGGCATCTTATATCACAATTACAAAGGATAATCCGCCTGTTCGGTTGCGGGCGGCAGCAATGGGAAGATCTCCTTCTTCATCACCAGCGTCCAACCCTCCTCCCTGGCAAAAAACTAAAAACCTGGTCCATCATGAAACCGCATTTTATGGTTCTTCTCTTTTTTATGCAAGCATCGTTTTGGCTTTGCTTGTTTTTCTTGTGGCTACTTTGCTGACTGTCAAAAATTGGATGGGGCAGCAGGGCAATCGAAAAGCGGAGGAGAACCAAATGGAGGGAGTCTTGCTATCCTTGTTGTCTCAAGTTGAAAGTCGGGCAAAACAACGGGATATTACAGGATTTTATGATGCGTTAGATGCTTATTATCATCATTATGTGAAGGAGAACTTTCAGAATCAAGTGCCTGTGAATGCAGAGGCAGAAACGGTTTGGAAAGAAAAAGGTGCTTCCGCGGCGGAGATTTTGTTGCTTATACAATTGAGGCAAGCGTGTGAACTGGCAAGGTATGCGGGCATGAAGGGAAACATGGAGGTTGACCTGGACGGTGCCAAAAAACTATACAAATTGTATGAAAAAAGGGCGCCACTATAATGCATAGTGCTCGCCCTTCAGTCTTGGTTATTAAAAGAGTTAGTTGCAATTATTCCGCATAATAGCGAATCATTGATTGTATATCTTTATCGAGCCTTAGCTCAGGTGCTATGTCAAACATGATCTTGTGCTGCTCATAATTTTCCATTAGCGCTTCCTCCAACAACTCCAGGCAGAGAGCCTTATTGTGCATATAAAAACACGTAACAGCCTTGCAATAAACCAAGTCCGCACCATAAGTATGGTCTTCGGCTTCTTCAAGGACTTGCAATGCCTCTTCATATAAACCCATTCTGACAAGGAAACAAATGTATTCGCGCCAGTACAAGGTATCTTCCGGTCCTGTTTGGGTAGCCATCTGAAAGTTTAAGGTCGCTTTGGTATAATCCTCGACAGCCAGATATGCCTTTGCAAGACCCAGATAATATTCCTCTCTTCTTCCCTCCAGCTCAATGGCCTTATGATATGCGTTGATCGCATTGTACCAAACATGGTCTCTTGCATAACATTCTCCCAGGAGAAAGTAGGCTTCATCGTTATATCCATCAAGCTTAATTGCTTTGATCAGCCATTGTTTGGCAATACCGATTTTGTGCATGTAATAATAACAGTGTGCAATATTCACCATCAACTCATTGTTGGGACCAAAGCGTTCATTGGCCTCTACATAGATTTCAAGTGCTTTGTCGTAATCCTTGATTTGCAGACAGGTATCGGCACAATCGAGGTAAGCACTTTCAAATTCAGGGTTTATGATGAAGGAATATTCCAGCGCATCAATTGCCTTCTCATACTCCCAGATACAATTGTATCCATGGCCCAAATTATACCAGGCCTGGTAATTGTATGGGTCTTTTTCGATAAGGGTTTTGTGTAATTCAACGCTGTTTTCATACCTTCTGGATAATTCTGCACTAATCCAGATACGTTCCATCGCTTCTTCATTCTTGCTGTCGATGAGCACAGCCTTGGCGAGAGCATCATACATTGCATTGTAATCCTTCATGTTTTCATGAATAAACGACTCAGCGATGAGAATCTCAACCTGATCTGAACGAGTGGCGCCAAGGCTCAATTCTTCCAGAATGGCATACGCTTCCTGAAATCGTTTTTTGATTGCAAGTGCCCTTGCCTTAATAATATTGATTTCCCTTTCAAAAGGGGCTATTTTTTCGACAATTTCCAACGTCGCAAGGCAGTCATTCACTTTGTTGCTATTCAACAACAACCTGGCTTTGATCAGATAAAATTCGGACCTGTACTTAAACTGCTCAATTGCAAAACCAACTACTTCAAGTGCTTTTTCAAACAGGTATTCATCTTCATAATATTCCAGCAGCTGCATGAACGTCTTTTCCTCCAGGTAACCTACTTCTCCTTTTTCAAATTTCACTTCAAAATCGGTTACCAGGTTCAAGAGGGATGGATCTCGTTTTATTTTATTTTCCATAATGTACTGAGTCCGGGATTAAAAGACGATGTAAATATAGTATTCATTCCCGGCTTGCCTACGATTCGAAAAAAGTTTTTTTCCACATTTTGATGAGAATCGGGCGTATTAAAAAAGAATATATATTGCTGATAATCAGACATATATACTTATATGTCCATTTTGGATGTTGATTAACCATTTCTGAAACACAAAGTAATACATGGAGTTATTTTCTCAGATGTTGTCATTCCATTGTGGAAAAGTAGCCCGTTCCATCCAAAAGCGGGACGTCAGCAGGGGGTTTGACGCCTGGATAAAAAAGCAATCGACCGTTATTTTCCTGATTTTTTGTGGCAACAAAAGCCAAAAGACATCGCTCAGTCAGCGGATGGTTTCTGTTTCCCAGATGTAGAATGTATCTTATATTTTGAAATGACAGACAACACAAATATGCCTTATGGCCTGTATTTGAATGCGTCATAACAATGCCTTCCCAGCAACTTCGCTGTAAGCCCTGGTAAGCTATGCGGTACATTGCATTCTTTTTACCGGAGGGCATCCGCTCTTCTTCAAGCAACAATTCCGGCTTTATGACAGATTGAATGGTATATTCATGCCAGCGAATGCCGGAAAACTGTCCTTCACTGGCATTCGACCCGAGTCTTTCTGCAATTGACATTTCCTTTATCTCATGCAGTTTCATCCCTGGCGATGCATGATTTGTCAGAAAATGGGTCAATGCAGGATTGAAGCGATACCCATGCTGAGCCAAACCCGAGGATTGCCATGCCTCTAAAAATGCTTGGATTCGGGCAGGCGAAAGTGCATTGACAGAATATGGGCCGAGCCAGGGGAGTAATGCCCATTCCCAATCCTCAAATTGCCTGCCGGGCACTGGCATCACAGACGCATAATCACCTTCGATCAATGCGGACCACTCTCGGCAAATACACTTCAGATACCAGTAAAATCCAAAGGGGTTGCCATTGGTTGCATAGTAAACAGACCCATTCCACTTGTTTTTGTCAAGTTGGTCAAATGTGGCCGTATGCACTATCATTGGACACCGGCATAAAGTGGAAAGGCAGTCATGTACTGATTTACCTTTTGGCGCAGGCCCGTCAGCACCGCAGGATTGTCGCGGTGTTGGATGGCTTCATCAAGCCAGGTTGCTACCAATTCGCAGTCTGATTCAGTAAAGCCACGTGTTGTAACCGCTGCCGTTCCTACTCTGATGCCCGAAGTCTGCATCGCCGGTCTGGAATCAAAGGGAACCATGTTTTTGTTGATGGTAATATCGGCACTCACAAGTGCTTTTTCTGCTTCTTTCCCGGTAACATCCGGGTATTTTGACCTGAGGTCGATCAGCATCAGGTGATTGTCTGTGCCGCCGGAAATCAACTTGTACCCCATAGTAATAAAGGCGCTGGCCATCGCTTTTGCATTGGCAGCAACCTGCGTCTGGTATGTTTTAAACGCAGCTGTGCTGGCTTCGCCAAAGGCAATTGCCTTGGCTGCAATGACATGTTCCAGAGGTCCCCCTTGCATTCCAGGGAAGACAGCACTATTTAAAATGGCCGACATCATGATTGGCTCACCTTTTTTAGTCGTCCTTCCCCAGGGGTTTGGAAAATCACTGCCCATCATGATGATGCCGCCTCGCGGACCCCGCAGTGTTTTGTGTGTGGTGGATGTGATAATATGGCAATGGGGAAGAGGGTCATTCAGCAGACCGGTGGCAATCAACCCCGCAGGGTGTGCAATATCCGCCAGCAACAGAGCTCCCTGCTCATCGGCAATCTCACGGAATCGCTTGTAGTCCCAGTCACGGGAGTACGCCGATGCTCCGCAAATGATCAGTTTTGGCTTTACCTCGCTCGCTTTTTGGGCCACCTTGTCCATGTCAATGACTCCGCTGTCTTCCTCTACCCCGTAAAAGTGCGCATTGTATACTTTTCCGGAGAAATTTACCGGCGAACCGTGGGATAAATGACCGCCATGCGACAAATCGAAGCCCAGAATTGCATCTCCAGGTGACAATAAGGCAAGAAACACGGCTGCATTGGCCTGGGCCCCTGAATGTGGTTGCACATTGGCATATTCTGCCCCAAACAAGGTGCAAAGTCTGTCGATGGCGATCTGCTCAATCTGATCTACTACCTCGCAACCCCCATAATATCGTTTTCCCGGGTATCCTTCCGCATATTTATTGGTGAGGCAACTTCCCATTGCCTGCATGACTTCCTGAGAGGCAAAATTCTCTGATGCAATCAACTCAATGCCTTCCTGCTGTCTCTTCAGCTCCTGTGAAATCAATGAATGAATAATCTGGTCCATGGTCTGTGATTTTGTGTCCACAAAGGTACGATTTCAAGACTTTATTTGTAGGTCATCACACGCTGTACGATTTGATTTTTATCGCCACATAGCATCTTTGATGAGGGGTTGAATCTTATTGGTTGTCGAAAACATGATTCAAAAGCCCGGCTTTGATCCACGGATTTTACGACATGTACTCTTCCACGGCAGAGTGAATTTGTCCCACATTGCGCTTTGATGTAAAGAAGAGCATTTCGCTGCAGTTTAACATTTCTACACTCTTTTTATCAAATCCAATTTTCAAGGCCAGGAAGGAACAGAAACGTCCGTGTAAAAAAAGAAATTCCGACTCTCTTCTGGCTGAACAATGCCAGGAACTAAGTGGCTCAGAGGCAGTACAGACCCCGTCTTTTGCAGAATCATGATTTCTTGCGAACCTTTTTGATACCCCGCAAGGTGCTCCGTTTTTGAGGCAAAAAAATACGATGCGTCCTGCGCTGAGACAGGAAAACGGTGCAAAAATGCATCGCGCTTTTCTTCCAGTAGATGACTTCCAGCCTGCGAGTGCATCGAGATCACTTTGAATAGCTTTCTGTTCAGCAACATACTGCACAAGGTGCGGAAAACAAAGTCTTCACTGGTTGTTGATCGCTTCATCAACCACAAGATATCCATATCATCAATCAGCGAGAAATGATGGAGAAATGTAGCATCATGGACATCTGCAGGACCTTTGTTTGCGAGGGTAAGGAAATAATGCAATTCCTCCGATGTAGGCAGGGTAGCTCCGTTTCCGGCAAGAAATTTCGCTCTTTTCAATATCGAAATAAGCATGATTTCAGCGGCAATCACAGTTTTGTGAAGGTACACCTGCCAGTACATCAGCCTGCGGGCCATCAGAAACTTTTCCAGGGAATGGATTCCTTTTTCTTCAATGACGAGTGCATCATCGTGAACATGCATCATGGTAATGAGCCTGTCATAGCCAATGATACCTTCGGCAACCCCCGAAAAGAAACTATCTCTGGTAAGGTAATCCATGCGATCAGTGTCAATCTGCCCTGAAACAAGCTGATGAAAAAAGGGCCTGTGGTAGGTATCGGTAAACATTGCAATTGCCAGGGAGAAATCCTTATCCACATCAAGGGCAATTTTTTTCATGAGTGCAAGCGATATCTCTTCGTGATGTACATTGGCCAGTGTATGTTCCAACGCATGTGAAAATGGCCCATGTCCCACATCGTGAAGGAGGATGGCAATGCATACTGCTTCATATTCTTCATCAGAGATCTCCACACCCTTGGATCGCAAGGTGTCAATGGCGCGGCACATGAGGTGCGTGGCGCCCAATGCATGCTGAAACCTTGTATGCAGAGCGCCAGGATATACATAGTGCGACAAGGCTTGTTGCGATATCCGTCGCAGCCGCTGAAAGATGAAATGGTCAATAATATCATACAATATCGCATGCGGAAAGCGGATCAGCCCATAGATCGGGTCATTGAAGATTTTCTTTTTATTCATTTTACAAAAATAATTGTTTACCTCCGAACGTTATGGTATCTTGTACTGTTAGACCTGCGAAAGAATACAAATACACCTTTTATCAAGACTTTATGGCAACCAATGTACGCATTTTATGGGCAGATGACGAAATCGATATGCTGAAGCCCCAGCTTTTTTTTCTGGAGAAAAAGGGGTATGAAGTCACAACTGTGACCAATGGCTATGATGCGCTGGAATACCTGGATGACGACAACAGGTTTGATGTTGTCTTTCTGGATGAAAGTATGCCCGGTTTGAACGGCCTGGAAACCCTGGCGAGGATCAAAGACAAATTGCCTGGCATTCCTGTGGTCATGATCACAAAAAATGAGGCCGAAAACATCATGGAAAGCGCGATTGGGGCAAAAATCAGCGATTATCTGATTAAACCCGTCAATCCCAACCAGATCTTGCTTACGTTAAAAAAAATCGTGCAGCGCGACGACCTGATAGAAGGTGTCAACGCAACTAAATACAAGGAGGAATTCAGAAACATTTCGATGGCGCTGCTTGATGGGCCAGATTACAAAGGGTGGACTGACATTTATCTCAAAATCATCAATCACGAACTAAACCTGGATAAGGGCAATGACCAGGATTTGAAAGGCATTCTGACAAACCAAAAGCAGGATGCAAACAGGGAGTTTTTCAGATTTGTTTCAAAAAATTACCTGCAGTGGATAAAAACCGGGGATGGTCCGCTCCTGTCACATCGGTTGATGCGCGAAAAAGTACTTCCTCTGCTTTCTGGAACCAAACCGGTTGTGTTTGTGCTCCTGGATAATTTGCGGTACGACCAGTGGGAAATCATCAAGCCCACGATAGAAAAATTATACCGTGTAGATGATGAAGACACATTTTTTTCAATCATGCCGAGTGCCACACAATACAGTCGAAATGCCATTTTTGCCGGCATGCTCCCCTCGGAAATACAAAAACATTATCCTGACTGGTGGCTCAATGACAACGAAGAAGGGGGTAAAAACCTGCGAGAGGGTGAACTCCTCAATGAACAAATAAAGCGATTGGTCAAAAAAGACATCAAAACAGACTATGTCAAAGTCACCAATGTTGCCTCAGCCCGTCAATTACAGGAAAATGCCCTGAATTTTCTAAACAACCATTTTACTGTGATTGTCTATAATTTCATAGACATGTTGTCACATTCCCGGACAGAAATGGAAGTATTAAAGGAGCTGGCCGGTGACGAAAAAGCGTACCGCTCCCTCACAAAATCATGGTTTGTGAATTCTCCCTTGTGGGCAGCCCTGCAAAAATTGGCCGAAAAGGACATTCACCTCGTCATCACCACAGACCACGGCACAATCCGCGTACGCAACGCAGCCAGGGTCATTGGCGACAGAGAAACGACGACCAACCTGCGATACAAAGTGGGACGCAACATGCAATACGACAAGAAAGAAGTTTTTGAAGTCAAAAACCCGTCGGAAGCCGGCTTGCCAAGCCCAAATATGAGCAGCTCGTTCATTTTTGCAAAAGAGGATATGTTTTTTCTCTACCCAAACAATTACAACCAATATTACAATCTTTACAAGGATACCTTCCAGCACGGTGGCATTTCCATGGAGGAGATGATTTGTCCGATTGTAAAATTAAGTCCGCGCAACAAGTAAAGCCTACAAGTTTTACAAGGTTGTATTGGGTTTGATCCTAAAACCACAAAGGATCTTCCGCGCCGGGTTCACCGTGGTAATTCAAGGTGATTTCCTTGCCCGCTTCAATGTCTCGGATGGCATAAATGTCGATCGTCTCATTGTCGAGGTCAAGAATAAAATTGGCATTCGGTTGTGTCTCATGGTTGTACAGGCTGCCAAAGCCAAGGGCAATGGCACATTCTGTCAAGGCGTCGCCCCATAAAAAATAATAGTCATGCAAGACGGTTTTATGTACCACCGGCAATTCTGAAGAAGCCATCACAATCACCTGGCAGATTTCAATCAAATCACCCTCACAGATGGCTTCCGTCGTGAAAACGCCCCTTCCTCGGCCTGGAGAATAGCTGATATATAATCCGGGGATCTGGTGCATTTTAGCTCGATTTAGTGAAGTAGACTCCGATGAGTATGATGGCTATGCCGGCAAAGTGGATGACTTCAATGGATTCTCCATCCAAAAAACCCAAAAACAAAGCCCCCAATGGCATCAGGTAGGTCACAGTACTACTAAAAACGGCACTTGTTCGCTGTACTAAATGGTAAAATAAAATGCTGGCCATGACCGTACCGAACAACGAAAGCAGGCTGACAGTAAAGATTGCCCTGGGTGCCGCCTCATGAGTAAGAAGGATATGTGGAAAGTCTGAGACCAGCAGATAGCCAATGGCAGGCAGGCCCAGAAGAAAAAAAGAAACACTGCTGATCAGCAGAGGTCGAACGTGGCCAAAATATCCCTGTACGAGGTTGACAGAAGAAGCATAACACATGGTAGCCACGACGATAAACAATCCAAAAATAGGATTTTTTCCGACGCCGGCATCTCCGCCCAATAAAATCAGTGTGGCGGCACCGGCAAATCCAAGCACCACGCCGGTAATCTTTTTTTTATGAAATGGGTAACGGAAAAAAAAGATGCCAATAAGCAAGGTCCAAATCGGTGTTAAACTATTCAGCAAGCCGGCCATGGCACTCGAAATCTGTGTTTGTGCAAAGAAAAATAAAAACGCCGGTATGCCGCTGCCCGTCAAACCAACCGCAAAATATTTTTTCCAGTCACTCCAGTCAATTTCCTTCCTGTACCAATAGACGATTGGACTGAACGTGATGGAAGAGATGGCCAGCCGCAACGACGCCAGTTGCTCAGGGGAAAAAGCAATCAGTGACTTTTTAATCAATATAAATGAAAAACCCCAAACTATAGTGAGGAATATCATAATCAGCCATGATGTTTTATCTACGCGTACTGGTTCTGACATGCCTAACTTTCGGGTCTGATGAAGGGATCCATTCTTTCGAACTGATGGGTAACAGCATGGGGAAGAGGAATGTTCGCCACGCGCACTTTATTTTCTTGGACATCCGGGCAGCAGTAAAAGCGGGAAGTACGAGTTTGGATTGGATAAAAGACATTTTTACCTTTTTTTGGTTAAAGTGTAAAATATTGCATAATAATTTATAAAAAGTTATATAATTTAATATAATTTTATAATTAAATATAAAATACTGTTTAAGTGAATAATATGCGAATTATATAATAAATTAATTTATCAGTTATGAGCGTTGACACAAAAAATATTCGGAATGTCGTCATGTTGGGCCATTCCGGGTGCGGAAAAACAACCCTGACAGAAGCCATGCTATACGAATCAGGTGCCGTCAACCGCATGGGCATGGTGGCTGCCAGGACGACCGTGTCGGATTACACCGCCATTGAGCAGGAGAGGGGACATTCCATGTTCAGCACACTCCTGCATGCAAAATGGCGTGGTTGCAAGATCAACCTTCTTGATACTCCGGGTTCAGACGATTTTATTGGTGAAGTCATTTGTTCACTGAAAGTGGCTGATACCGCTCTAATGGTCTTGAATGCGGCCCATGGTGTAGAGGTAGGTACGGAATTGTTGTGGGATTATGTCAGCGATTACAGGACGCCGGCCATTTTTGTCATTGCACAGATGGATCATGACAAGGCGGATTATGATCTGACGCTGGAGCAGGCCAAAGAAAGGTTTGGACCTCGCGTTATGCCTGTACAATATCCTTTGAATTCTGGGGCCAACTTCAATGCCATCATCGATGCCGTGAGGATGGTCATGTATGCATTTCCTGCAAATGGCGGTAAGCCGGAAAAGAAGCCCATTCCTGAAAGTGAAATGGCACGGGCCATGGCTATGCACAATGCCTTGGTCGAGGCTGCTGCCGAGAATGAAGAAGGGTTGATGGCTCAGTTTTTTGAAAAAGGGACACTCAGCGAAGAAGAAATGACAAAAGGACTTCGTATCGCATTGGCGCACCAGCAGATTTTTCCAGTATTTTGCTGTTCGGCATTGCAGGACAAAGGGAGTGGCCGTATAATGGGCTTTATCAATGATGTCGCCCCCTCTCCGGCGGATGTGCCTCCGTACCTGCGCGCAGATGGCTCTACTGCAACCTACAATACCCAGTCGGCATCCAGGTTGTTTATCTATAAAACAACGTTAGAACCACAGGTTGGCCTTGTCAGCTATTTCAAGGTGTATGGTGGTACTGTTCGGGCAGGCGACGAACTCCTAAATGCTAAAAATGGCACTCATGAGCGCCTCTCCCAGGTGTATGAATCCGAAGGCAAAGTGCGCAATGCCATCGACTACCTGCAGGCGGGTGATCTTGGTGTTACGTTGAAGTTGAAAAATGCACATACAAACAATACATTGAATGGGAAAGGGGCTTCCGGTGAAATCGATCACATCCATTTTCCGGAATCCCGCATTCGCACAGCTGTTGTGCCTCCCAGCAAGGCGGATATGGAAAAGCTTATGAAAGCCCTGCACCAGATCGAGGAAGAAGATCCCACCCTCATCATTGAGCAATCAGCCGCATTAAAGCAAGTTGTCGTCCATGGCCAGGGTCAGCTGCACCTGGATATGATCAGGCATAGGATTGAAAAACTGTATGGTCTGCACATAGAATTTGAAAAACCCCGCATCCCTTATCGGGAAACGATTACCCGCAGCGCCAACGAAATCTACAGACATAAAAAGCAAAGTGGCGGTGCCGGCCAGTTTGCCGAGGTACACATGCGCATCGAACCATACCATGAAGGCATGCCAAATCCGGAAGGCCTGACCGTAAAGCATACAGAAGTGGATGACTTGGAATGGGGAGGCAAGCTTGCCTTCTGCTGGTGTGTGGTTGGTGGTACCATCGACGCCAAATTTGCCGGCGCCATCAAAAAAGGAATCATGCAAAAAATGCAGGAAGGACCCCTCACCAGTTCTAACTGCCAGGATATCCGGGTATCTGTGTATGATGGAAAAATGCACCCCGTTGATTCTAATGATATGGCATTCATGCAGGCGTCTATCGGCGCTTTCCGTGCCGCATTTAAGCATGCATTACCGCAAATTCTCGAACCCATCGACGAGATCGAGATAACCTGTCTAGACGCTGTGATGGGTGACATTATGGGAGATCTTCAGACGAGAAGGGCCATCATCGTCGGCATGGATTCAGATGGGCATTACCAGAAAATCAAGGCTCGCGTGCCGCTCGCAGAAATGTATCAATATTCGTCAGCCTTGCGGTCCATCTCGCAGGGAAGGGCAAAGTTTACGCGCAAGTTTGCTGACTATGTAGCGGTACCTTCAGACATTCAACAAAAACTGATTGCCGGGCACAAAGAAGAGGAGGAAGAGGCACACCATCATTGAGGAAGCCATTTCTTATGGCACCCGGGTTGCTCGAAGGCAACTTATCGGAGAATGTGAAATACCCATTCGCCCCGGGTATTCCATTCAATGCAGGGCAATGGAATTCTGAAAATTTGTGACACTGAAAACAGTGTTTTCATCCATGGTCGCTTGTTGCCTATGTTTTGTAAGTCAATATCAGGGCCTATAAAAAAACGGCTGTACCGCGGCAACGAATGGCTGGCGTCAAAGACTTGTTGGTCAGTTGTCCAACGGTTGGAAAAACCACCATACAAATTTCCGGCACCCACACCAATACCCAGGCAGAGCCAGTCCGGCCAATTGTTTCCGGCACCCAGCCAGGGTTTGATTTGAAATGATACCCAGTAAGTATGTCTGTTGTAATCTTTAAGCCATTTTTCAGCGAGCCGATTGCCAAAGAGCTGTTCGGTACGGTCTTGCGGAGATAGCAAAACAGTGGGATCGGTCAGAGAGGGAATCCCTTTGCTGCTATGAGAGACAGAGGAAGGTGCAAATTTTAGCTTGATGCGCTGTTCTTTCCATAGCCATTCCTGGCAGGCAAACAGTCCTACACCCGTGAAATTTGCAATCGCATCAGGCACGGAAAAGCCCCATTTTTCTGAAAAACCATCCAGTATTTCGATTGTATTTTGAAAAACCAGGCTTGACGCAACTCCCGCAACCAGAGCAGACTTTCTACTCATGCCAGCCCAGCGTGCTCCCGTAAACACAAGGTGAGTATGGGCATAACTACCCTGTAAGTGGCCATACTTGTCCATATTTCTCCACTCATCCCAGTCATTGAAAAAATGGAAGTGAGAGGTAGGATACTGAGCATACCATGAGGTATATAGACCCACAGCAAAACCGGTATACAGTCCTGAGATGCCACCAATTCCGAGATTTAGCCGTTGGGCAACCAGCGTGTCTGTCTGCTCCAACCACTTCTGCGAAAATCCCTTTGCACAGAAAAACATGGTGGTCAATCCAAAAATCAAAGCCAATCTCTTCATACTCTGGCGAAACTACCCGTGCTGGAAATGGTAAGCAGTCGGGGCATGCGCAAAAATAATGTTAAAAACAAGACTCGTAATAAGATATGAAAAATTTGCGTTATCTTTCGACTTCGAAAATTCTGATATCAGCATGATGACCAGGCGCCTAATTTTAGCTGCTGCCCTTCTTTCCGCGTTTTCAATCCGGTTTTGGGCTCAGGAGTTGCACTACTCATACTACCATTTTACACCCCTGAATGTAAATCCTGCCAATGCCGGGTCTTTTTCAGGATCCTACAGAATCAATGGTATTTTCTCTGACAAACAGGCAGCTTTTACTCCCAGGCCTTTCCGTACCACCACGTTGTCTGCAGATGCTCCCATCATCCGGGGCATTCGAAAACAAGACTGGATTGGCATCGGGATCGAAATGGATGTCATCGGCAATTCTGGACTGTTTGTGGGCAAGGAAAACGAAACCAACCCTAATGCCGTTGCTTCCGGTTCTACCCAGCAATGGACATTCATGAAAATGGGAGGAGCCTACCACTTGTCATTGGACAAAAAGCAAACTTCTGTCATCACACTGGGCGCACAATATGCTACCGGGAGCAGAGATTTTAGAAAACTCAGTGATCTGGATGGGCGTGTAGGTCCGCAAACCGGCTTTCCGGACCTTGATATCCTGACATTCAACAGTGGTCCGACTACCGGTGGGGGATCAGGCGGGGGAAACCAAACGCAAGATCCCAATGAAATCCAGTTTAATAGATACAAGGACCTAGCCGTAGGTTTGTTGTACAATAAAAAAGGAAAGGGCACAGACCTTCGCCTTGGCTTTGCCATGGAGGGCCTGCTTAGGCCGAACATCGGTTTTCAAAACCGAAATATTCGCTCCGATTCTGTGGAAACAAAGTACCTGGGCATGAACATCCACGGTAGCTACAGTTTTCAAATGAATAAGAAAACGGAAATCATTCCGGCTATCTATTATTACAGCCTCGGACCAGCCTGGGCCCTCAATCTAAATACACATGCCTGGTACAAGGTTGATCCGGATAAAGACTTTCGGGCCGGCGCAGGTATAGGCATGCGCAATGTCCGTGCAGCAATCATTTACCTGGGGGCTGAATTCAAAGACATTCGTGTTGGTTTGGCGTATGATTTGACGTTGTCCTCCGCAGTGCTGGCTGATAGAACGGTGGGAGGTTTTGAAATTTGTGCGAGTTACATTGGCAAAATCTATAAGAAACCAAAACCAAAAGCCATTATTTTCTGTCCCCGCCTGTAATCAGCAAGGTGGCGCCTATCATTTGAATCTGAATGAATAAACTTATCCTTATGCGACAAAGGCATTTTATCTTATACTGCATCTTGCTTACGGCGAGTTCGATGGTTGTAGCCCAGCCAGTGACTGTCAGCTCCTATGAAACAATGGTCGAAACGGCTGTCAATTGTGCAGAAAATCACGATTACGTCAATGCCATCGAATGGTTTGAAAAAGCGTATGCTGAAAAAAAGGATCCTTACCTGCAAGTAGCTATCGGCGATATGTACTTTTTATTGAGAGATTATCCCAAAGCCGAAAAAACATATGATCGGGTAATACGAAGAGACAAGAGGGATGAATTTTTCGATCTGCGCCTCGACTGGGCGAGGGCCATGAAAGCACAGGGAAAATATAGGGAAGCACTGGACGAATTGAATTCGTTTGTATCCATGACGGAAAGTGATTCCTTGCGGGCAGAGGCTACCCTTGAGCTGAAAGGCATCCTCGGACTTGAACAATACGCCGAAAATGTGGAAGCAGCAGTTTCATTTGCCAGCGAAGAGATAAACTCTCCCTCAGCAGAGTCATCGCCCGCCATCAGTGCAGATGGTACCCTGTATTTTACCTCGATGAATGCCAAGGCTCCAACCACCCTCGATGGCAAGGAAAAGGAATATCATGCAAAAATTTATGCGGCAGGAAGAGATCCACAAGGAAATTTTATCAAGCCAGTCGCACTTGAAGAAGCTATCAACCGCGTTGATTTTTATAACACGGGCGTGTCTTTTTCGGAGGATGGCAAACGCATGTATTTCACACGGGCAAAATACAACAACAACGGTGTTGAAATTTCACAAATCTACATGTCTACCTGGGAAAATGAAAAATGGAGCGTGCCCTATCCAATAGAAAGTCTCCTTTCAGAATACCGGACACGACATCCTTTTGAAGGGGAGTTGTTTGGCTCCAAAGTCCTCTATTTTATTTCCGATATGCCGGGAGGGTATGGAGGATATGATATTTACTATTCACCGATCAGCAAGGAAACCTATGGCACACCCGTCAATGTGGGCTCTGTGATAAATACGCCCAAAGACGAGGAATCTCCGTTTTATAAAGAAGGTACCTTATATTTTGCTTCAAAGGGTCACCCAGGTATGGGCGGATTGGATAATTTTTACTCCGAATGGAATGGATCTGCCTGGACCCAACCCGTAAATATGGGCTACAATTACAATTCCTCCTATGATGACTCATTTTTACGGTTCAATCAAAGTGGAAACCAGGGGTATATCGTGTCCAATCGCGTCCACAAGGAAAAAAAGAAATTTAAAAATACGGAAACATGTTGTGATGACATATACATCATCCAAATCAGGGATCTCGTAATCAACCTGAAAGCCCTTGTCAATAATGACAAGGGAAAACTTGAAGGGGCCCTTGTGGAACTCTATGAAGGAAATGGTAAAAATCCTGTGGAAGTAAAAACCAACTCCCTGTCTAACGATTTTGTGTTTTTACTCGATACCGACAAATCCTACAAGGCCATCATTCGCAGGGATGGATATCATGTGGACTCCATTATATTCAATACCAATGGCATCTTTGATGATTATACCTTTAGTAAAACGGTCACCCTCAAAGAAAAACCCGCTCCTGCCAAACGAACCGTTTCAAGGAACGAACCCATTCAATTGCGCAGCATTTACTTTGATTATGATGATGACAAAATCCTGGCAGATGCAGAAAAAGACCTCGCCTACCTAAAATCTCTCATGGATCAGTACCCTGATATGGTCATCGAACTGTCATCACATACGGACAGCCGGGGCGATAGTGAATACAATAAAAAACTCTCACAGAAGCGTGCCAATTCAACCAAAAACTGGCTGGTTGAGGAAGGCATTGTCGCGCAGCGCATCCGGGCTGTAGGCTATGGTGAATCCAAGCTGCTCAACCGTTGCAAGGACAAGGTAAAATGTTCTGAAGAGGACCATCAGATCAACCGAAGGTCAGAGTTTAAAATCATTGCAGGGCCACAAACAATCGAAATCCAGGTAGAAGAATAGCCGCCCGTATAAAACAAAAATAAAATTCCTTATTTGTGTTTTTTTATTGGCACTTTCGGCCTATATGCAGAATAATAGTTTAAAAATGGCTATTATAAAGAATAATGTATTGGTTTTTTTATGACAATTTATACTTAAATAAGTTTATTTAGATAATTTCTAAATAAGTTGTAGGAAAAATTATTCACTTCATGGATTCGACATTTAGAGACAAGCTTTCCTATATTTGTCATGCATTCAAGATTAAATCATTCTAATTCTCGATATCAAGATGAATAAGCTGAAATACTCTATAGGCTTAGCCCTCTCATCGCAGATCGTGTTTGCTCAGTCCGCCTCCACATCAGCCAGTAGCATGCTTTTTTATGGCACTGTTGCCTTGTGTGCTGTTTTGGTGATTTGGGCGATGCTGAGTTTGGCTGGGAATCTGTTAAAAATAGAGGCTACCAAGTACGGGATCGATCCGGAACAAGCAAAAGTGGGCATATATCCCGGAATCAGAGATTTTTTTAAGGCCGACAAACCAGATTATGCGCAGGACGGGACGTTTCATTCCCTGAAAAAAGGCCATAACATTCTTTTGGAAGGAGAAGCGAGGAAACAAATCACCGACGCGGCTGTGAATAGATATGCCATCCGTCCTGTTGATTTTTATGGAATGTCACCAATACCGAAAGTGGAAGTACAGCAGGGTGATGAAGTGAAAGCGGGAGATGTACTCTTTTATGACAAAAAAAGACCAGAAATTCAATATGTGTCTCCTGTAAGTGGCGAAGTGGTAGAAATACGGCGTGGTGAGAAACGATCTATTTCCGATGTAATCATTCTGGCTGATAAGAAAAATACGTTCAGGAAATTCGATCTCCCAGAGTTGGATAAGGCAAGCAGAGAAGACCTAGTTTCGTTTATGGCCTCATCGGGTTTGTGGACCTTGCTGAATGAACGACCGTTTGACAGAGTGCCCTCCTTCACGGATGTGCCCGTAAATATCTTCATCTCGACATTTGATACCGCACCGCTGGCACCTGATTTGTCGTTTATCGCAGAGGGCGAGGCTCACGCATTTCAAAAGGGATTGGATGTACTCACAAAATTAACATCAGGAAAGGTGCACGTGGGTCTCGATGCGCGCGGTCAAAATCCTCCGTCCGACGTATTTACACAGGCATCTGGTGTGGAAAAGCACTGGTTTTCAGGTCCGCATCCAGCGGGAAATGTGGGCGTACAAATCCACCACATAGCCCCATTGAAAGGAAAGGAGAAAGTGTGGACATTGGGTGTGCAGGAAGTCCTCACAATTGGTAAGATGTTCCTGTCAGGAGAATACCATGCCGAGCGAATCATCGCCCTGACTGGGGCAGAAATGGATGCACCATGTTATGTACGTACGTTTCAGGGCGCAAATCTGGGTGAACTGCTCGCAAATAAAACACAAGGAGACA
>JAUMBK010000048.1:0-6984 GCA_032115795.1 Saprospiraceae bacterium
AGATGATCCAGCGGTGCCATCCTCACCACTAAAACCTGAACAACCGAGCCCTTTCATCCCACCGCCAAGAGTGGTCCCCCCTTTTCCACCACCTGCAACGCCTGTTGGTCCACTACTTGGTGTTGGAACATCACTTCCATCCTGCCCAATTTCATCTCCATTTCCGCCATCGCCACCCTTGCCGGCAGAAGTTTCACAGCCATGTCTTCCGCCACCGCCGCCACCGGCAGCAACAATCAATCTGTCTCCTGTACCTGTACCAGGATAACGTATATCTGTGGCGCCACCGCCACCTCCGGAATTGGCATTTCCTCCCGTACCACCTCCATTATAACCACCAGTGGTAGTTGTTCCTGCACCTCCTACAAATACATTCAATGTGGCCCCTCCTGTAACAGCAAGGTCGCCAACTACTTTTGAACCTTTTCCGCCAATACCTCCTGTAGCCACACCAGTCGCTCCATTACCTCCTGCAGCACCGTAAGCTTCAATGGTAATGCTGGTTATTCCAGCAGGCACTTGCCATGTTTGCATAGCGCCAGTGTAAAATAGTGTATCAGTAACGGTAGGCAGTGTAATATTGACTGGGGTGACAGTAATTGTCGCTTTATTGGCCGAGTTGCTAGGGTTCTGCGCGGTAAACGAAGGCAAGTTGCCCGTGCCCGACGCAGCAAGTCCGATGGAGGTATTGCTGTTTTCCCACTCAAAAGATGTGCCTGGAACGGAGCCCGACAAGGTGACTGCAGGAATGGTTGCTCCTTCACAATCGGTCACATCTGACAAATCATCCACGTTTGGTGTACTTTTTACTGACAAGTTCGTTGTAACATATGTCTGGCAAGAAAAATCTGCAGGCGTAGGAGACAAAATTGCATAGATAATGTAATCTCCGGGTGTGGACATCAGCACAGCTTTCACTGCTTCTGTGCCCGAGGCTGTCAGTTGTGCGTTACTGATTGTTGCCAGAGATGTTCCTTCCGTATAAGGATCCATCACCGGCGAACTGGCATACTTGATTTCAACACCGTATGTACTCTCCATACCGGACAGGCCGGTACAACTTATCGTGACAAGAGAATCTTCGCAGGATTTCCCCGAACCCACCGTGACCATTCCTATCACAGGACACATAGGCGGCATGGCTGCGTTTCTATCCATAGATGCCTTCACTTTCGACAAAGGTCCATTTGCATTATCAATCAATGCGGTAGGTGAGGTGGTTGGGGTTTTGTTGTCTTTTCCTTCCATTTGCATCAATTGCACGTTCTTTTTATGTGTGGAAACAAAACCATCTGATTCCCCCTTTTTTAACTGACCACTTTTTGATGCTACAAACCTGATTGTACTGTAATCAGAATTCTTGTCTGTGTAGACGAGCAATGCATTTGTAGTGGAAGGGATTTCCAAATGGCTGGCACCTGTTTTAGAGTCCATATTTTTATCACCATTCAAAGAAATTTCATCCTGAAGAAGAAACGTAATTGTGTTTTTTTGCAGTTGTTTTACATGCGAACCATCGATAAACATGCCTGAGGCAGCATCCTTGATTTGCAAAAGTGCAGGTGTCCCAATTCCTACATTCCCTTTTTTTATCATTTGGAATGCTTCTGCCAATGTATACCCTGCAGATTTTTCTACCGTATTTTTAGCTTTACTTTGACTAAAAGATGTATGAATTATACCTAACAGGATAAACAGAGTCAAGAAAAGTCTTGGCCTGAATACGTGCTGAGAAAATGAACGAAGATCCAGCATACACAACATTTTTTTGAAGATTTAATTTTTAAAATAATCTATTGATAAAGAATTTCTTACAAAAATCATTTTTTGTAAAATGAAAATAACTTAAAAGTGTAAAAGTAGTGAATGCCGAAGAAAGCAACGGGGTTTCATGGTGCCTTATTTTACATATTTTAATGTATGATATGTAAACACTTCAATGATAATTCTAAGCAATTTTTAAATGTTATTTTTCACGAAAGATAATTCACATAGTTATGGCGTAAAATGGCTTGAAAATATGTAGTTTGTACATTATCCTTTTACCATCCGGCAGGGAGGGACCTACACAAACAAATGCAACATAAGATCATGGTTTCTGAAGAGTAAAACCGATTATACTCTCTGTGCCGCCAAAGCCAAAGAAGAGAAACAGGTAAAAGAGGTGTAGGCTTATTCTTCTGGTTCAGCAGTCAAATACCCCCGTTCATTAAGGAAAGTAAACCACTTAATCACCTTTTTCATATCACTATGAAATACCCTGTCTCTGTCGTAATCCGGAATAATCACACCAAAATAGGTCTGCAACTCTTTATGGTCGGCGGAAGCCGCAGGGACTGCGTGGTTTTCGAGGTGATCCAGCATACTTTGAAATACCTTGCTGATTTCTACCGTATCTGTGTCAGTATAAATCGCCACTGTTTCCATTGGTGTAAACTGGTGCTGCCTGACAGAACAAAATCTGGTTTTGCCGGTATCCGGATCAGCTACAAGAAGGCCATTGGCTTTGGTAGCAACCAGTTTATACAGTCCGGGGAGACCACTTACAGCTACAATGTTTCGAATGTTCATGTGTATGGGTTATACTGTCGAGCGGCAAATATACAAGTTTGGACTAATATGTGTCGGATTCGGTGTAAAAATTAGACGGAAGGAAATTCGGAAAAAAAGAGCATCCTGGTTTGTCGCCTTCGTGAGCTTCGGTAAATTGCGCCAAAATTGAACCCAGATGCATGATTTGTTTGACAAAATAGGCCAGGCAACAACGTATTTGTCTGCCTTTATTCAAAAAAAGCCAGCCATAGCCATTCTGACGGGAACAGGCATGGGGAGCCTGGAGCAAGCTCTGACAGACGCAATCGAACTTCCTTACAGCCAGATTCCTCATTTTCCGGTTTCCTCTGTCAGCAGCCACCGGGGTTCTCTTTTTTTTGGGATTCTGGAAGGCCAGCCAGTCATGCTGTTATCCGGGAGATTTCATTATTACGAGGGCTACGAACCAGTCGAATTGACATTTCCGGTAAGGGTAGCCCGTGCGCTGGGAGCCACGCACCTGATCATGACCAATGCGGCCGGTGGTCTGAATCCTCATTTTTCAGAAGGTGACATCGTACTGGTTTCAGACCACATCAATTTAATGCCATCGCACCCGTTGCGTGGTGTGAATGATGACAGACTTGGGCTACGTTTCCCTGATATGATGCATGCCTATGACCCTGATTTGCAGGCTGAATTTCACCAACTCGCCATGGAAATGAACATTTGCCTCAGGTCAGGAGTTTATCTCGCATTGCAGGGACCTAGTCTTGAAACACCAGCGGAATACAACATGGCCAGATTACTGGGAGCAGATTTGGTAGGCATGTCTACCGTTCCTGAAGTCATTGTAGCCCGACACGAAAAAATGAAGGTAACCGTTTTCTCAATTGTGTCGAATGTTTGTTTTCCCCCTTCCAGGCTTACTGAAACAACCCTGGAATCGGTTATCGAAGTGGTAGGTAAGTCAGCAGGAACCATTTCATCCCTTCTGAAAATGTATTTTAGCCGATTGTCGTAATGATGCCAAAAGAACCCAAATATTCTCAAGATGTGCTGAACGAAGACAGCATCGAAATCATAGGTGCAGCCGAAAACAACCTGCAACATGTTTCCGTCAGGATTCCCCGAAATAAGCTGGTTGTCATCACTGGTTTGAGTGGAAGTGGCAAATCGTCCCTCGCTTTTGATACTCTGTATGCAGAAGGACAACGCAGGTATATGGAAACGTTTTCTGCCTATGCAAGGCAGTTTATTGGTTCCATGGACCGTCCCGACGTCGAACAGGTCAATGGCTTAAGCCCGGTGATTTCCATTGAACAAAAAACTACCGCCTGGAATCCTCGCTCCACCGTAGGAACGACAACAGAAATTTATGATTTCTTGCGCCTCCTGTTTGCCAGAGCCTCAGATGCATATTCCTATGTGACGGGTGAGAAAATGGTAAAATACACGGAAGAACAAATCATTGGCCATGCATTTACGCATTTTGAAAACCAGAAAATTGCCGTGCTTTCCCCCGTCGTAAGAGGGAGAAAAGGACATTACAGAGAGTTGTTTGAGCAAACCCGGAAAAAGGGATTCACAAAGGTTCGGGTGGATGGTGAAATGCTGGATCTAACGCCTGCTTTGCAGGTCGACAGGTACAAAGTCCATGATATCGAAATCGTCATTGACAGATTGAAAGTGGCTGAGGAAAACAGGGAACGGCTGGTTTCTTCAATCCAGATCGCCCTGAAAATGGGAGAGGACCTCTTGTTTATCCTCAATACAGAATCAGGTGAAGTCAAAGCTTATTCCAAGTCACTCATGGATCCTGTTTCTGGCGTTTCCTACGAGGAACCTTCGCCCAATCATTTTTCTTTCAATTCGCCGTACGGCGCTTGCGAAGAATGTACCGGTCTGGGCGAAAAACACAAGGCCGACCTGCAAAAAGTAATCCCAGACACCTCAAAAAGCATAAAGGAAGAAGGCATCCTTCCCTTTGGTGCTCCCCGCGACAATAATACATTCAAGCAACTGCGAAAAATCGGGGATAAGTTTGGATTTACGTTTTCAACTCCCGTTTCAGAAATACCCCAGAAAGCACTCGACATTATCCTCTACGGCGGAGATGCCTCGTTTGGTACACAATTTCATACTGCTGCAAATGATTATATGTATGATCTTGGTAGCGAGGGAATTGTCAATATGCTGGAACGATGGTACAGAGACTCCTCCTCTGAAAAAGTGCGCTCATGGGCGGAAGAGTTTTTGAGCATCGTCACCTGTCCGGCGTGCGATGGCTACCGATTGAAAAAAGCATCGATGCATTTCAAAATTGCTGACAAGCATATTGGAGAGCTTGCAACAATGAACATCGATGAACTCGCACTCTGGATAGATGAGGTACCGCACACTCTTTCAGAAAAACAAAAACTGGTAGCAGCCGAAGTGTTGAAAGAAATCCGATTGCGGCTGGGTTTTTTACTGGAGGTGGGCTTGGGTTACCTGAGCCTCAACCGCACCACGCGGACCTTGTCGGGCGGAGAATCACAACGTACCCGTCTGGCAAGCCAAATCGGCAGCCAGCTGACAGGCATTACATACATCATGGATGAACCCAGTATCGGGCTGCACCAGCGCGACAATCACCGGTTGATACAGGCACTCCGCAACCTGACTGACATCGGCAATTCCGTACTTGTAGTTGAGCATGACAAAGACATCATGCTTGCGTCTGATTACATCATCGATATGGGACCAGGTGCAGGAGTACATGGAGGCACCATCGTTTCCCAGGGTACACCCGAAGAGTTTATTCAACAAGGCGGGACGACTGCAGAATACCTGAGTCATAGGAAAACAATTCCCATACCCGCTGGCCGGCGGCCTGGCAATGGCCAATGGCTCCAACTTACGGGAGCAACCGGGCATAACCTGCAGAATGTCGATGTGCAGTTGCCTCTGGGAACATTGATCTGCGTCACTGGCGTCTCCGGCTCAGGCAAATCCTCGCTGATCAACGAAACGCTCTATCCTATTTTGCGCCAGCTTTTTTACCGTAGTGTCCAAAAACCGCTTTCGTACAAAACCATTAAAGGGCTTGAATTCCTGGACAAGGTGATCGAAATTGACCAGTCCCCCATTGGAAGGACGCCACGGTCAAACCCGGCAACATACATCGGCGTATTCACAGATATTCGAAAAGTATTTGGCGACTTGCCGGAGTCGAAAATCAGAGGATACCAGCCGGGTCGTTTTTCCTTTAATGTTTCTGGCGGGAGATGCGAAACCTGCGAAGGTGCGGGTAAAAAATTGATTGAAATGAACTTCCTACCCGATGTGCTTGTGGATTGCGAACAATGTCTTGGAAAGCGATACAACAGAGAGACCCTCGAAATCCTGTACAAAGGGAAAAGCATTTCCGATGTGCTCAATATGTCGGTCGAAGAAGCCGTCTCTTTTTTTGAGGCCATACCATCCATTCACCGTAAATTGAAAACCCTGGATAGTGTTGGCCTGGGATATATCACGTTGGGGCAACAGGCCACCACCTTGTCTGGCGGCGAAGCGCAGCGGGTCAAGTTGTCTGAAGAACTTGCCAGAAAAGATACAGGCAAAACCATCTATATTCTGGACGAACCGACCACCGGCCTGCATTTTGACGACATCCGCCAATTGCTTGGCGTGGTACAAAAGCTGGTTGACAAGGGCAATACAGTGGTCATAATTGAACACAACCTGGATGTCATCAAAGTCGCAGATTACATTGTTGATCTCGGTCCGGAAGGAGGCAAAGGCGGAGGTATCGTCCAGTTTATGGGCACTCCCGAAGGCCTGGTGGCATCCGGAAAAGGACATACTGCCTGGTATCTTGCCATGGAAATGTCTTGATATTGAGCCTTTTCGGGGCGATTTTTGGCCTGCTAAAGCAACCATCAATCCCGTTTCTTGTTTACCTGCGCAATGAATGGACGTCCTTCTCAAGTTGACAAAGGTATGCACATCGTCTGGTTTAAAAAAGACCTGCGATGGCAGGACCATGCGCCATTACAGGCAGCTTTTCTGGCGCAAATGCCCGCCATCTTACTCTACATTTTTGAGCCTTCTGTGATGTCATATCCTGACGCCAGTCAGCGGCACTGGCGTTTTGTGTGGCAATCCCTGCAGGACATGCAGCGCCAACTGGACCCTTCCGGCAATAGATTAACCATCGTGCAGGGCGAAGCGGTTGAAGTATTTGGCTGGTTATCGAAAAAGTACAACATCAAAGGCGTATTCAGCCACGCCGAAACGGGCAATGCAATCACCTTTCAGCGCGATAAAAAACTGAAACACTGGTTTGTAGAAAATAGAATTGTGTGGCATGAATTTCCCAGCAATGGCATAATCAGGGGGCTGCAGCACCGAAACAACTGGGACCAGCACTGGCAGAAGACGATGGAGGCGCCATTCATTCCAAGCACG
>JAUMBK010000049.1:0-2461 GCA_032115795.1 Saprospiraceae bacterium
CCTTTCCTTCAATGGAACAGGAGCCTCGCGGTACGAAAAGTCATCAATGTTAGCATAAAGCGAAAAGAAAGAATAGGTGTTGAAGAGGGTTCCAAAAAACTTTCTTCTTACCTCGTCGATGCCTTCTAGGTCAAATTTTAGGTTGTCCCATGGCTGCGCATTTGAAATCATGTACCAGCGGGTGGCATCAGCACCATATTGGGCAATAGTATCAAATGGGTCAATGACATTGCCCAGGCGTTTGGACATTTTCACGCCATTTTTATCCAGGACCAGGCCATTTGAAACCACATTTTTAAATGCCACACTTTCAAAGGCCATACTAGCTATTGCATGCAGGGTAAAAAACCAACCTCTGGTCTGATCAACGCCTTCTGCAATGAAGTCAGCCGGGAAGGCAAAACCCGCCTCTATTTTTTCCCTGTTTTCCATTGGATAGTGCCACTGCGCATAGGGCATTGCACCTGAGTCAAACCATACATCAATTAAATCCGTCTCTCTTTTCATCTTTTTTCCTGATGGAGAAACCAAAATAACGTCGTCAATGTAGGGTCTGTGCAAGTCTTTGGGAACCATCTGTTCCAACCCAAGGATCTGGTTTGCTTTCTTGACCTCCTCCTCCAGCATGGCAATGGAATCAATGCACAATTCTTCCTGTGCATCATCCGTTCGCCAGATAGGCAATGGAATACCCCAGTAACGAGACCGGGAAAGATTCCAGTCATTGAGATTTTCAAGCCAGTTGCCAAACCTTTTCTCTCCCGTGTGTGCCGGTTTCCAGTTGATTTGCTTGTTGAGCGCAATCATGCGGTCCTTCATTGCCGTCGTTCGGATAAACCAGCTATCCAAGGGGTAATACAGGACCGGTTTGTCTGTTCGCCAGCAATGCGGGTAGTTGTGAACATACTTTTCTACCTTGAAGGCTTTATTTTCTTCCTTCAGTCGGATAGCGATGTCTACATCAACCGATCTTTCGGGTGCTTTTCCTTCTTCGTAATACTCGTTTTTTACGTATTTACCTCCGATTTCTTCCAGTTCCTGCCTGAACCGACCCTGTAAATCCACTAAAGGAACCGCATTGCCTGCATGATCGAGCACAAGCATGGGAGGCACTTCCGGTACTGCTTCCCTGGCCGCTTTTGCATCGTCTGCACCAAATGTCGGGGCAGTATGCACAACGCCCGTACCATCTTCGGTAGTCACGAAACTTCCGCCGATGACCCTGAAGGCATTCTCCGCGTTTTGATAAGGCAAGGCATACGGCAGCAACTGCTCGTAGCGAATCCCTATCAGTTCTTCCCCTTTGAATTCAGAATGGATGAGATAAGGAATCTTTTTGTCCTCCTGGTTGTATGTCAGGAGCTGGTCTATCGATTCGACAAGGGTATATTTGCCCGAAAAGGTCTTTTCTAGCAGTGCTTTTGCGAGTATGACGTTGACGGGGTGAAATGTATATTGGTTGTAAGTGCGCACCAAGACATACTCTATTTTTGGTCCCACTGTCAATGCTGTATTGGAAGGGAGTGTCCACGGTGTTGTCGTCCATGCCAGGATGTGAATATCTCCCAATTCCCGGAGAAAGGAAGGCAGCGATTCCTGTTTTGTGAGGAATTGCGCCGTCACGGTAGTATCTGACACGTCTTTGTAGCATCCGGGCTGATTCAATTCGTGAGAACTTAATCCTGTACCTGCAGCAGGCGAATACGGTTGAATGGTGTATCCTTTGTACAACAGGCCCTTCGTGTACAGTCTGGCCAACAACCACCAGACTGATTCAATATATTCGTTTTTAAATGTAATATACGGATCATTGAGGTCTACCCAGTATCCCATTTTTCGGGTTATATCGTCCCACAAATCCTTGTATTGCATGACTGTCTCACGACATTTTGCATTGTATTCGTCTACAGAAATGGTCTTGCCAATGTCTTCTTTCGTAATGCCCAATTCTTTTTCCACACTGAGTTCGATGGGCAGGCCATGCGTATCCCAACCTCCTTTTCTTTCTACCCTCTTTCCTTTCATTGTCTGAAACCGACAAAACAGGTCTTTGACCGTTCTGCCCATGACGTGATGGATGCCGGGCTTGCCGTTGGCGGAAGGTGGTCCTTCAAAGAAGATAAAGTTGTTTTCTTTTGATCGTTGTTCTACACTTTTCTCAAAGATGTGCTGCTCTTCCCAGTATGTTCTAATGAGTTTATCAATCTCTGGGAGATTCAATTGTTTGAGCTCGTCATTATATCTTGCCATGTGTATAGAATTTGTTCCTGAAAATGGAACTGTTCGGTAAAACGTGGCAAAAGTAGTGTTTTTTGGAGAATTGTCTTACTCGCGCGAGCTGCATGGCATAGAAAACAAAAGGGCTGACGTGGCGGCCCTTTTGTTTCCGGATTGACCCAGTAAGGGGGCAGTCTGTTTATTCTTCCGTTTCAGGTTCCTCAAATGTCTGCAGTAATTCCCT
>JAUMBK010000050.1:0-4687 GCA_032115795.1 Saprospiraceae bacterium
CTCATCCATGAGCTGGGCACTGAGTTCCCGTTCTGCCACAGGTTTGTCACGTAAAAACTTCTCCAGCTTGAGGATGTCCTTATATGAATAAAATGCCAGGCAGTCTCCCTTCATCCCATCGCGGCCCCCTCTGCCAGTCTCTTGGTAATAGTTTTCAATGCTTTTTGGAATGTCATAGTGTATCACAAAACGAACATCAGGCTTGTCTATCCCCATACCAAAGGCAATGGTTGCCACGATGACTTCCACTTCTTCCATCAAAAAATCATCCTGCACCTGCGTGCGTGTACGTGCATCCAGTCCGGCATGATAGGCAGCCGACTTAATGCCATTTACGTTGAGCAATGTGGCAATTTCTTCCGTGGATTTACGCGATTGCACGTAGATGATGCCCGATTTTCCGGACGATGATTTTATAAATTGAATGATTGATTTTAACGTACTTTCCTTGTTTACTTTTGGGCGGATTTCGTAATAAAGGTTGTCCCTGTTGAATGAAGAAATGAATATATTCGGATCTTCCATTTCCAGGCTCTTCACAATATCCGTCTGAACCTTGGGCGTGGCCGTCGCCGTCAATGCAATCACCGGAATGTCTTCGCCAATCGCCGTAATCATCGTCCTGATGCGCCGGTATTCCGGCCTGAAATCGTGACCCCATTCCGAAATGCAGTGCGCTTCATCCACTGCCACAAAGGAAATATTCGTTTTTTGAAAAAATTCGATGTTTTCATCTTTGGTTAATGTCTCCGGAGCGATAAACAACATTTTTGTTCGGCCGGAAACGATCTCATTCTTTACCTCATTCATCTGCGATTTGGTAAGCGATGAATTTAAAAAGCTGGCAATGGTGTCTTCCTGGCTGTAGCCGCGGATAGAGTCAACCTGGTTTTTCATGAGCGCAATGAGCGGAGAAATGATGATGGCGGTGCCTTCCATCATCATGGCAGGAAGCTGGTAACACAGCGATTTGCCACCACCGGTAGGCATGATGACAAATGTGTTCCGCTTATCAAGAACACTTCGTACTATTTTTTTCTGATCCCCTTTGAAGGTCTCAAACCCAAAATACTTTTTCAGGGATGATTGGATGTCCTGATCCGTAAAAGTTATATTCATTTCCCTTGCAATATTACATGGCTTCCGGAATCTTCCCGGAAAAAATTGTCACACTGCTTCATTCGACATAGTATTCAACAAACCTTGCTTTTTTTACCTATCCAAAACGGAAACCAATTCCTACTGAAAGCAACTGCTCTCTTCAACATTTGTAAGATACGAATATTTTCCTGAATGACCAAATGCGCTGATAAAAATCATTTTTGCGGTGGTCTGTGGGTAAAAACTGCCTTTTTTCGTAAGTTTGATCCTCTTTGATAAAGGATTTTTGAAACAGTTGCCAAAAATACAATTTTGAACCAAATTGTACAAAATAAAATTCGGGAAAAATTAAGAGAAACAATTTTGCACGAAGCAACGGCGTTGTCCACGCTAAGTGATTGTATCTCAGACGAAATGGAGCAAGCCGTTCTCCATCTTTTTCACTCCAGCGGCAGGCTGGTGGTCACCGGCATTGGCAAAAGCGCCATCGTCGCCCAGAAAATCGTGGCAACCTTAAACTCTACAGGCACAAACGCCCTATTTATGCATGCCGCTGACGCTATCCATGGCGACCTCGGCATGATTGCAAAAGAAGATGTGGTGCTGTGTGTTTCAAAAAGCGGAGATACTCCCGAAATAAAAGTGCTTGTGCCTCTGATCAAAAGCTTTGGCAACACACTCATCGCCATGGTCAGTAATCCCAAATCCCTGCTGGCAACCCAGGCGGATTTTACCCTGTTTCTCCCCATGGAGTCAGAGGCAGATCCAAACAACCTCGCACCCACCACCAGTACGACCCTCCAGATGGCCATGGGTGATGCCATCGCCGTAGCGCTGCTTTCTCTCAAAGGATTTTCACAGGAACATTTTGCCCGATTTCATCCCGGAGGAAGTCTGGGCAAGCAACTCTACCTAAAAGTGGGTGACCTTATTGTCAGGAATGAAAAGCCAAAAGTCTATCTCAATGACAACCTCAAGCATGTGATCCTGGAGATTTCGTCAAAACGACTGGGTGTCACCGCGGTCATGGACGACAATGAAAACCTAAAAGGAGTCATCACCGATGGCGACTTGCGCCGGATGCTCGAAGGACATACTGACCTGCCTGCCCTGCGCGCCGAGGATATCATGAATGACAGCCCTAAAACAATCTCTATAGAAACCCTTGCCATTGATGCTCTGGCTGTCATGCGCAAATACAGCATATCCCATTTGATTGTCGTTGACGCAAACAGATACAAGGGCATCATCCATTTGCACGATATGATCCGTGAAGGGATTATATGATACATCATGGCGGTCTGCAGACCGCCATGATGTATCCGTTTTAACGACTTAAAATATACCTCGCTGTGAGGGCACCATAATTTCCACGGAAAATATCATAATTTTTTGGTTTAATAATATTAATTGTTGGTACATAATCAACGCTGATGTTGAGGGGTATTTCTTCAAACGTGTATTCGAGCCCGATATTTCCCGAAACTCCAAGCTCAGTACCCGCCGCATAAGATGCAATCACAGCTCCTCCACCGTAATACCATCTCAAGTTTTCCACCTCATTGATATTGTTGTGGATAGAATAATTTAAACCAGCAATAAATCCACTGCTCCAATGGAGACCACCATAAAAATCGACTCCTGTTTTTTCAGAGAAAAACTTTTTGTAAGAGGCAACCAGACCATAACCCAGCTTACCGCCGATAGCCGATTTGTAATCCTGCGCTTGCATAGAAAAACTTAATACAAGTACAAGACCAAGAGAGAGAAATACATTGGTTTTCATATTTACATATTTAGTTGGTGAATAATACGATTTACACGTCTGCCGGCAAAGGAATGGTTACCGTCGTTTTTTACTCAATCCACCATCAGGTGACGGCCCTGTTTCGCTGCCAAAAAAGAATTTGCCTCCCATGCCCAGGGAAAATAAGCCGATTGTACTTGCATCAATGGTGCCTACCTTATAATAACCGAGATCAATCCCAAACTTGTGCTTTTTGCCAAATAAAATCCCCGCGTTACCACCTATGTAATTCCAGCCTTCCACTCCTCCGATGGTCGTAAACTGGTAAATATACCTGGGCGTAGCATAGATGGCTATCCTGTCATTGGGGTGCACACTGAAGTAGGCGGGAAGCTGAAAGTTCCACAAACCCACAACCAGCCCAAACGTGCCAACCTCTGCACCAAGAGCCATCGCAAATGGAGACATTCTGTCGCCCACTACCTGGTATTTGGCTCCCAGACCGACATTTAAGTTTGTATTTAGTTTGAGGAGCACATCCAGCTTGTCACTTACACCATACCTTCCTCCCAGTTCCAGGTTTGGAAATGCCAGACGGGGAATGCTGGTGACTTCAATTGAGTCTTCAATATCAATGAATGCCGGGCTCTGAGAAAAATTCAGGGAAACACTCGCCTCACCGTTTCCCTCACCAACCGAACGGCCATCCTGGTACCCAGTCAACGAAGCACATCCGGTGCCAGTCAGGCAGATGAAACAAACAGCAATCAAGCCATAGAAATTAGATACTGAGGGCTGGAGCGAAGTTGGTTTACACAGCATGAGAATTGTGTTTAGATGTGCGTAAACGCACGTGATTTGCATACTTGCATCAACAAATATAGAAAATTTCCATTGTACCATCCAAGTTTCATGAAAAAGACACAGCCACGCATTGCCTTCCATTGTGTAGGCTCAAGCCTGGGCTGACGTCCTGTTTGTTTTTAAGGGAAAATAAAAAAGCCACTCGTCTCAATGAAACGGTGGCTTTGATAATTTTTGCCCGTTGGACTTATTTCACTCCTTGAACCAGAAGGCTTACTTCATTTTTCAACACTTCCACAAAGCCTTTTTTAATCGTAAACACCTGCTTGCCACCCTGTGCGTCAAGGATGCGCACATCACCTTCACTCAAAGCGGCCACAATGGGCGCATGGTTATTTAAAATTTCAAATTGCCCCGAAATTCCGGGTACCCTGACAGAGGTTACCTGACCGTCGAAGATTTCTTTTTCTGGTGTCAATACTGTCAAATGCATCTTGTTGAAATTTGAAATTTACAAATTAGGCAGCTGCTTCCGCCAACATTTTTTCGCCCGCTTCAACCACATCCTCAATCTTTCCTTTCAGATTGAAGGCAGCCTCTGGGTACTTGTCCAGCTCGCCATCCATAATCATATTAAATCCTTTGATGGTATCTTCAATAGGCACCAACACACCAGGCATGCCAGTAAACTGCTCGGCAACGTGGAAGGGCTGCGAAAGGAATCGCTGCACTTTTCTGGCACGGTAAACCACCATTTTGTCTTCTTCTGATAATTCTTCCATACCCAGAATGGCAATGATGTCCTGCAATTCGTTGTACCGCTGCAAAATCATTTTAACTCGCTGCGCACAATTGTAGTGCTCCTCGCCGATGATGGCAGGATCCAGAATCCTGGAAGTCGAATCCAGTGGATCAACGGCCGGGTAAATACCCAGAGAAGCAATCTTTCTGGAAAGAACGGTTGTTGCATCAAGGTGCGCAAAAGTTGTCGCAGGCGCAGGGTCTGTCAAGTCATCCGCAGGCACATACACTGCC
>JAUMBK010000051.1:0-5671 GCA_032115795.1 Saprospiraceae bacterium
TGTTTAAATAAAATTTTCATCTGAACTCTGCCTGCAAAACAACTGAATACAAACGATTTGTCCATAATTTTCGTTTTTAAAATATTTTGCATGGCAATATTGGCGTTTTACCAATAACTAACCTTGCAGTTCCATTACGAGCAAAATGGTTCTTGTGTTTTTTATGGCATAAAATGAATACACCCTCCAAAGGATTTGTGTAACTTTCCTTCATGAATCTTTCTATTCCATACCATCTGGCATCAGAACAGGAATGCATGCTCGCCTGCATCCGGCAGGAAAGGTGGGCACAAAAAAAATTGTATGAAGACAATTACCCGGCTATGATGGCGGTGGCCATGCGTTATGCCGGCAACAATGAAGATGCCCTTGACATCCTGCACGAAAGCTTTGTAAAAGTATTTCGATCCATTCAATCATACCAGGCAGGTACTTCTGTCACAGCCTGGATTCGTAAAATAGTCATCAATACCTCCATCGATTTTTATCGGAAAGAAAAAAAACGTAAAACAGAATATATCGAAGAGGCGTTGCACCTGACAAGCTCGATTCCCGATGCCATTTCAAAATTGTCCAGTGATGAAATTTTACTCGCCATACAGCAATTACCCCATTCCTATCGTTCTGTATTTAACCTCTATGTGATTGAAGGATATGCCCATAAAGAAATCGCTGACATGCTGGGAATCAATGAAAGTACCTGCCGTGCCAACCTAGTGAAAGCGCGTACCAAACTCCAATTGATGCTTCTCAGACACGAAATTAACGAGTGATGGACAAAAAGACATTTGATCAGATCATCAAAGAAAAAGTGGCCCATGTTACTGTATCCGGCGCAGAGGATGCCTGGCAGTCATTTGAAGATAAACAAAACAAAGCAGATGCAGGAAACAAGGCTTTTGATCATACCATTCGGCAGAAAGTGCGCTCCCATACTCCGCGATTTCAAGATTCCCACTGGAATGCCATGGAAGAAAGGATGGAAATCATCTTCAACCGCTTGTCTACCGTCGCTGCTTCAAAAGGAATGGAATGCATGGCAGTCATCCTGATTGCCAGCACGTACTTCACCTGGTCATATCCGACAACCCAGTCTGCATCACAACAATATGCTGCGATGCAGCCAGCGCAAGACTGCACCCCAGCTTCCAATGCCACAAAAAATGAAGCCAATGCCAAGAAGTCGTACAGCTTTTTTCTGCAGGACGAGGCTAGACCCGCCCGTGATAGTGCAACTTCAGTACAAGTGAAATCATCCTCCTCAAGCAGTGCCTCAACTCAAAACCCACCAATTTACCAGAATACCGCCCGCCTGATTGTGCCGCTTGAATCCTTGGTATTCACTACACCCAACCTAAGCCCTCAAAGGCAGTTTGCCAAGGTGCATCATAACATAGCCCCCATCCTGTTGCCAGCAAGTCCATCTTTGGCTGTACAAGAGGCTGCAAGGCTCCCTCTACCCGACATCCCTGCACTCTCGTCAGAAATTGCTTTTTCAATGGGAACCAAACCATTGGAGCCCGCTCGGCAACTTCCCACAGAGCATTATTTATTGGGCTATGTGTCCGCAGATGTCAATATGATCAATACCCCATTTGATAAGTTGTATTCCGTTTCTTCATACAAGAAAGAAGCTGTAAATCATTCTATAGGACTTGGTTTTTCAGGTCGGAAGGACAATGTAGAATGGGAAACTGCCCTCGAATACGTCAAACGGGAATACAGCCCTGTTCGCATCACAGAAACCTTCGGCCAGGGATCAGATTATTATTTTGAAACCAGCCTTAAAAAAATCAAATTTAATATTGCAGGCATTCCTCTCCACATAAAGTACCATTTTCTCTCCGCCCCTACCTGGAGCATGTACCTTGTCTCATCAGTCCAGCTAAACCTGGTCATGGACGCCTCCTATGAAATCGAAGAGTCATTAATACACGGCAGGCCGCAGCCAGGCCGGTATACACCGGAAGTGCCTCGCCTGGAAGACAAGCCTTTTATCAAAGGAATTCTGCACGGCGACGCATTTGCAGACAACTATTATATCAGTGCCGGTCTTGGACTGGGAGTCCAGAAAAAGATCTTTGCCAACACCTTTGTGTTCCTTCAACCTTCGTATGTCAGACACCTTTTGAGCAAGGATATCGGCATTGGCCCCAATAAAGATAAAATCCACGGCACCTCGCTCCAGCTAGGCATAAAAACAGTGCTTCCATAAACTTTCTTTCAAAGATGGCGGTTTAACCCAGTGTAAGACATCAGCCCAATGCGCCTAATGTTATTCCTCGCTGCACTTCATTTTCAGCTTTGTTTGCTGGCTGACAACGCCTTGCTTGTCAAAGCAGAAAATGCCATGGCAAAGCAAGAACACTCGCTGGCGTTGACACATTACCATGTCCTTGATTCTCTAGGATACGGAAATGCATCCATGTTTTGCAATATGGCAATCGCAGCCGCAAGTGAAGGCCAGCATGCGCATGCCATCTGGTATATCGAGAAAGCCCGAAAGTATGAACCAACTTCCAATAAAATCAAGCAGCTTATTACTGATCTGAATCTGATAGACAAGGCAGGGGATGCCCCCTTCTCAGATCCCATGTCAACGACATTCATGAATGGACTTTCTGGCTTTTTGCTCGCCGATACATGGGCAGGAATCGCCCTGTTTCTGATGGTTGTTTTTCTCTTCTTCTGCTGGCGAATGACCCGCTCAACGTCCCGCCCCATTCATATGACCCAAATGGTCATGTCAAGAAAAGGAGCTGTACTGGCTACAATTGCTATCTCATGTAGTTTTTCATTCATTGCAGCAAATTACCGGCACAACCAGGTTTTTCACAACCGAGCCCGCATCATCACAGAGACCGGATGCAAACTCAAAGCCGGTCCCGATATGCTCAGCCCGGACATTCAGGACATGGAGGCCGGATCGAAAGTGTATTTCCATGATGCTCTCAATGGGTGGTGGGAAGTCACGACAAACCAGGGAGACAAAGGATGGATTTCATCTTCCTATGCCAAAAAAGTGTAATCGGGAAATTGTGTTGATTATTCCCCTCCAAAGACCGCCTTGAAATAAGAACGGTTCATATAGGCAATGTTCTCCAACTTAATCTCCTTTGGACATTCTGCCTCACAGGCCCCCACGTTTGAACACATTCCAAACCCTTCCTTGTCCATTTGGGCCACCATTGCCTGTACACGCTTTTCACCCTCTACCTCTCCTTGGGGCAGCAGGCCAAGGTGGCTGATTTTTGCTGCTGTAAACAACATGGCTGAACCGTTAGGACAGGCGGCCACACAGGCACCACAGCCGATGCAGGCAGCGGCTTCGAAAGATTTGCCCGCCCGTTCTTTTTCGATGGGAATGGCGTTGCCGTCAGGCGCTTGCCCCGTATTGACTGAGATGTACCCGCCAGCCTGAATGATCCTGTCAAAGGCAGCCCTGTCTACCACGAGGTCTTTAATTACAGGAAATGCTTTGGCACGGTACGGCTCGACAACAATTGTTTCGCCATCATGAAAATGACGCATGTGGAGTTGGCAGGTGGTTGTCCCCCCATTGGGTCCGTGTGGCTGGCCATTGATGACCATCGAACAGGTACCACAAATGCCCTCGCGGCAATCGTGTTCAAAGGCAACGGGCTCTTTTTTTTGACCGATGAGGTTTTCGTTGAGTACATCGAGCATCTCAAGAAATGACATGTGCTCATTGGCGTCAACACTGTAGGTTTCAAAGTTGCCTTTGGATGAATTGTTTTTTTGTCTCCAGACTTTTATATTCAGTTTCATGACTTGCTGATTTAATGACTTTCCAAATTACTTGTAACTTCTGGTTTTGAGCTCGACATTTTCAAACACAAGCTCTTCCTTGTTCAGGACAGGTTCGTTCTCATCCCATGCCCAAGCCGCCACATAGGCAAATTCATCATCTTTCCGCATCGCCTCTCCCTCAGGTGTGGCAGATTCTTCGCGGAAATGGCCTCCGCACGACTCATTTCGGTTTAACGCATCCACCATCATCACCTCACCCAGTTCCAGAAAATCAGCAACACGGATGGCTTTCTCCAGTTCCGGATTGTATTCCTCATTGGTACCTGGTACATACACATCCTTGTAAAATTCCTCCCGCAACTCCCTGATCATTTGTCTTCCCTTGGTCAGCCCCTCTGCATTCCTTGCCATGCCGCAGTAATCCCACACAATCTTTCCAAGCCTTCTGTGAAAACTTTCCACAGACTGGCTTCCTTTAATCTGCAGCAGTCGTTGTATCAGCTCTTGTGTTTTCTTTTCCGCTTCCAGAAATTCAGGCAGGTCATTTTTTACCTTTGGCGTAGAAATTTCATTCGCCAGAAAGGTACCGATCGTATATGGTATTACAAAATAGCCATCGGCCAAACCCTGCATCAGTGCTGACGCTCCAAGCCTGTTGGCCCCATGGTCAGAAAAGTTACATTCGCCCAGTGCAAACAAACCAGGTATGTTGGTTTCAAGGTTATAATCCACCCAAACGCCTCCCATAGTGTAATGCACAGCAGGGTAAATTTTCATTGGGTCTTTGTAGGGGTTTTCACCCGTGATTTTTTCATACATTTCAAAGAGGTTGCCATACTTTGCAGACACCACCTTTTCACCCAGCGCAATAATTTGGGCCTTTTCCAGGTCCTTCAGGCCCTGTTTGTTGGCTTCTGAGCGTCCATATCGCTCGATGGCTGCGGAGAAATCTAAAAACACAGCCAATCCCGTAGGGCTGACACCGTGTCCTTTGTCGCACTCAACCTTTGCCGCACGTGAAGCTACATCCCGTGGAACCAAATTACCAAACGCGGGATACCTCCTTTCCAGGAAGTAATCGCGGTCCTCCTCGGGAATCTGCACGCCCTTCTTCTTACCTTGCTGTATGGCGACGGCATCTTCTTTCTTTTTCGGCACCCAAACACGGCCATCATTCCGCAATGATTCAGACATCAAGGTCAGTTTTGACTGGTAATCGCCGGAAACAGGAATGCACGTAGGGTGAATCTGTGTAAAGCATGGATTCGCCATCAGTGCGCCTCTCTTCACAGATTTCCAGGCTGCCGTCACATTGCACATCATTGCATTGGTCGACAAATAAAAGACGTTGCCGTATCCTCCTGTCGCCAGCACCACCGCATGCGCGGCATGGCGTTCGAGCTCGCCTGTCAGTAAGTTTCGGGCAATAATGCCCCTGGCTTTACCCTCCACTTTGACAAGGTCAAGCATCTCATGCCGGTTGTACATCGCCACTGTTCCAAGGGCAATCTGCCTTGACAATGCCTGGTATGCGCCAATCAGCAGCTGCTGACCGGTTTGGCCCCGGGCATAAAACGTACGGGACACCTGCACACCACCAAACGAGCGGTTCTCCAGCAATCCGCCGTATTCACGGGCAAACGGCACTCCCTGGGCCACACACTGGTCAATGATATCGACACTGCATTCTGCCAGCCGGTGTACATTGGCTTCACGCGCCCGGTAATCTCCCCCTTTGATGGTATCGTAAAACAATCGGTATATGCTGTCACCATCATTCTGGTAATTTTTGGCTGCATTGATACCACCCTGCGCAGCAATGCTATGCGCCCTTCTGGGACTGTCATGAAATGTAAAACACTTCACATTGTAGCCCAATTCGCCAAGAGAGGCAGCTGCA
>JAUMBK010000052.1:0-11074 GCA_032115795.1 Saprospiraceae bacterium
GACGAAGCCGCTTTTTTTAATCCTTCCAGGCTTGCTTTGACGGCATTGACTGCCCCCAGTACATTGATCGCAAAGTCATCAGTGAACTGTGCGGCAGATATGGAACGGAAAGGTTTCAGTACGATGCTTCCCGGGCAATACACCAGGCCATCAATGACAGAAGGCAATTCTTCAGCCGTCAGTCCATCGCTGACAACATCTTTTTGCATCCATTTCACTCCCGGCAAGGTTGCCAAAAGGCCTTCATTTCTCGATATGCCTACCACATTATATCCCTGTTCTAGGCATTGTCTTGCCATTTCAAATCCGATACCGCTGCTTGCTCCGACAATGACGATTTGCTTTGCCATTTGTTCCATTTTTGATGGGTAACAAAGAGTAGGTAAATAGGTTTTAATGATTCGGATCAGTATGGAAGAACCTGGTTATTTTTTAAAAAAAAAGCCAGACAGCATTGCTACTGTCGGGCTTTTTTGATTTTATAAATTATACCTTATCTGGCAAAGGCAGTGGCCCGCTTTTCTCTGATCACGGTCACTTTCACCTGGCCGGGATACTGCATTTCATCCTGGATTTTTTGTGAAATGATGAATGCGAGGTCATCGGCGTATTGGTCAGTTACTTTTTCCGATTCTACGATGACACGGAGTTCTCTGCCGGCCTGCAGCGCATACGCTTTTTGCACACCTTCATAAGACAATGCCAGTTCTTCGAGTTCGCCAATTCTCTTGAGGTAACTTTCGAGAATTTCTCTTCTCGCACCTGGTCTGGCGCCGGAAATGGCATCACAAGCCTGAACGATGGGTGAAATGATGTTGTTCATTTCGATTTCATCGTGGTGGGCACCCACAGCGTTGAGGATGACGGGGTGTTCCTTGTGCTTCTCGCAAATTTCCATACCCAGCAGTGCGTGTGACAGCTCAGATTCTTCTTCTGCTACCTTTCCTATATCGTGCAACAATCCTGCGCGCTTGGCCATTTTTATCTGCTTGGGATTGAGCCCGAGCTCAGCTGCCATAGTGGCACACAAGTTGGCAGTTTCGATCGAGTGCTTTAAGAGGTTTTGGCCGTAAGATGAACGGAAACGCATTCTACCCACCATTTTGACGAGGTAAGGTGCCAGGCCGTGGATATCCAGGTCGATAATGGTTCTTTCCCCGATTTCGATGATTTGCTCTTCCAGCTGCTTTCTTACTTTGACAACGGTTTCTTCGATTTTTGCCGGGTGAATTCGACCATCAGCCACCAGTTTCTTGAGGGCCAGTCTGCACAATTCTCTGCGTATAGGATCAAAGCTGGAAATGACGATGGCTTCCGGCGTGTCGTCGACGACAATTTCTGCGCCTGTGGCTGCCTCCAGTGCCCGGATGTTACGTCCTTCTCTACCAATAATCTGCCCTTTGATTTCATCAGATTCAAGGTTGAATACGGATACTGTATTTTCGATTGTGTATTCAGCGCACATCCGCTGGATGGTCTGGATGACAATCTTTTTGGCCTCTTTATTGGCATTGGTATGTGCGTTGGAGATGGCTTCTTTTTCGATGGCCATAGCATCCGTTTGGACTTTTGCTTTGACGGCTTCCAGCAACTGGTCCTTGGCCTGGCTTTCCGTCAATTTTGAAATTGTTTCCAGTTCCTTGATAAACCGTTCGTTGGCGGTGTCCAGTTCTTCCTTTTTCTTTGCTACAATTTTCAGCTGTACTTCCAGATTTTCTCTGATGGTGTTGAGTTCCTGTTCCCGGTTTTCCAATGTTTCCATTTCTCCCAGGAGGGCATCTTGCTTGATTTTGAGTTCTTTTTCGAGGGCTACGGCTGTCAGTTCGCGTTCTTTGATTTCGACTTTTTGCTCTGCCTTCCACGTTTCAAATTCAGATTTCAATTTCGCGAAGTTGTCGCGTGCTTCCTGAATTTTCTTTTGTTTGACTGATTCATTGTGCTGATCTGCTTTGGCTACGATGATTTCTGCTTTGCTTTCTGCTTCAGAAATTTTGCGTTTCGCTGTCAGTTCAGCTTCCTTCAAGGTGATATCTGCCTTTTCGTTTGCATCTTTCACCTTACCTTTAAAACCAGCTTGTGATACGAGATAGGCTGCGCCTCCTCCTACCAGCAAACCTACGATTAAACCGATTAGATCCATGTAAAGCTACTGTTTAAATGTGATAAAATTCCCTTTCGGGGTTGAAAAACGGAAGAACAGTAAAATACGGTGCGGCTCAAAACTGATCCATTACTGATTTGATTTCCTGTATTTTGTGAAATACAGCAGCGTCGGCATCTGCGTTTGCGACGGACGATTTGTGCAGTTCATAGGTATGGCTCAACATGGTCATGATGACATAGTCGATTTTGTCCCTTCCTGGATAACTTGCCTGGAAATCAGCAATTTTTTTATTGAGCGTGGCTGTCAGATCATTGACTGATTCCACCTCATCCAGCTGTACTTCCACGGGGAAGCTTCTCCCGGCAATGTATATATCTATCGTCTTCAAATCATTCTGGTGCATTACTCCCTGGATTGTATTATTTGAATACATTCATCCAATTCCTCGACACATTCACGAAGTGCAATTCTCAACTGATTGATCTCCATTTTCTTATGGGTACTTTCTGTGGCGGTTATTGCATTTTCATTTTCGTCTATGCTTGTCGGCGGCTCAATGACCGCATCCTGTATTTGATTGTCCTGTTCTTTTTTTTCTTTATATTGTATTGTCATGGTTGACAGCTCTACTTTTAGAGACTGAATTTCTATTTTTAATGCTTCATTTTCCTCGCTCATGCTCTGCCATCGCAGTTGTAAATCATATAACTGACTCAGCAAATCTGATAAAGCGGGAAGTATTTTCTCGTTCAAAGATACATAATATTTATGAAAACCATCATTTTCTGATGACAGCACCGGTTTTCGCTTCCAGTTCCTTCATCATTTTTGTCATGACCTGATCAATTTCACTGTCCTGCATTGTTCTTTGCTTGTTTTCAAAAACAAAGGAAACGGCATATGACTTTTTGCCTTTGCCCACGTGTTCTTCTTTATCGTAAACATCAAAAAGACTTATCTGTTTCAGCCACTTTTTCTCTGTCTGGCGAGCGATGACTTCGATGTCGCGAAAGCGGACGCCTGTATCAATGACAAGAGCCAGGTCCCTTCGCACAGAAGGGAAGCGGCTTATTTCTGCCACGACCATTTTTTCCTTACCTGCGAGTGAAACGAGGGTGTCAAATTGAATTTCTGCATAATACACGGTGCTTTTTATGCCTGCTCTCTGACAATACTCCTCCTGTACTTCTCCCAATACGGCGAGCGTCATGGGACCGCGATGAAAACGCATGCCATAAGCAAAGCGGGGGTCATTTTCGAGATCAGTGACCTGGTACGATTGCAGCCCTACTTTTTGGAGCACAGCAATCGTATGTTTCTTAAGGTCGTAAAACGATTTGTCTGCCTTGTTGTCTGAAAGCCACGATTCGTCATATTTTTTTCCTGTGAGAAAGAGCGTACACATTGCCTGTTCCTGATAGCCATTCCCGTGTTTTTGGTATGCTTTGCCAAATTCGTAGACTGCCAGATTGGACTGTTGCCGGTTGAGGTTATGCGCAACTGAAAGCAGGCCACTCATCAGCATATCAGGGCGCATGATGTCCAGGTGCACATTGGAGGTGTTGTTGATATAAACAAACGAAGCTGGATTGATGCCAGGCAAGCCAGTATAAAAACGGGATTCAATCAGGGAAAGGCCCATCATTTCATTCATGCCACATCCTGATAAAAAATCGGACATACGCTCTTTCAACTGGTGGCGGTCAGGGTATACACCGTAATGTATAGTACTCTTGACACTGGAAGGCACAGGCACTCTGTTGAGTCCATAAATGCGGATGATTTCTTCGATCAGGTCCACCTCCCGCAGCACATCTGCCTTGTTGGTTGGCACTTTGACCAGGATTGTCATCGGGTCTACTTCGGTTATCTCCATATCCATTGCCTCGAGGATTGCGCGGACATCCACTTCAGGAATGTGCATGCCGATGAGTTGGTTGATTTGCGCAAATCGAAGCCGGACCTCTGCTTTGGCCACCGGTGCAGGGTAAACGTCTACTGTTTTGTTGCTGATTTTCCCTCTGGCCAGTTCTGCTATCAACCCTGCTGCCCGTTTTGCAGCAAACTCTGTGATGTTCGGGTCTGCCCCTTTTTCGAAAACGCGGGCAGCATCCGTGCGCAGGTTATGCTTCGTGCTGGTACGACGGATGGTTTGCGGATGAAAACAGGCAGATTCCAGGAAGATGTTTGTTGTTTGTTCGCTCACGCCACTACCTACGCCTCCATAGACTCCGGCCATACATAATGGCTGAGACTGGGCGTCACAAATCATCAGATCGTGGCTGCTCATTTTTCTGACAACGCCATCCAGGGTGGTAAATTCGGTACCTTCGGTTAGGGTACGTACAACCACTTTGTCTCCGGAAATTTTATCCGCGTCAAAGGCGTGGAGTGGCTGGCCCAGTTCATGCAAAATAAAGTTAGTGATATCAACGATGTTGTTTATGGGTTTGACACCGAGTGATCGTAGGAGTTTTTTAAGCCATTCCGGGGAGTCGCCTACGGTTACATTTGTGATCGTGATGCCTGTGTATCGGAGGCATGCCGACGGATCGAGAAGTTCGACGCCGATGTGTTTGTCAATGGGCTGAGTAATGAAGCCACTCAGCGTGGGCTCGCACAATGTTCCCGTGTATTGTTCATTTACCCGCAGGTATGCCAGCAAATCCCGGGCTATGCCAAGCTGGGATGTCGCATCTGATCTGTTCGGTGTCAGGCCTACCTCAAACACATGGTCATCTTCGATGTCGAAATAGCTGGCAGCAGAGGTGCCCACGGCAGTTTCGGCAGGAAGCACCAGAATACCGGAATGATCATCTCCAATGCCGAGCTCGTCTTCGGCACAAATCATTCCCTGCGATTCGACGCCGCGGATTTTTCCTTTTTTGATGACCCACGGTTTTCCTTCCTTATCAAACAACTGGGTACCTTCGGTCGCCACAAGTACTTTTTGGCCGGCGCGCACATTTGAGGCTCCGCAAACAATCTGCAACGTGGCGTCGCTACCTGTGTGTACATGGGTAACAGACAACCTGTCTGCATCGGGGTGTTTTTCACATCGGATTACCTCACCGACGACCACTCCCTTCAGCCCTCCGCGGATCGATTCCACCACTTCGATGCCTTCCACTTCCAGACCAATCAATGTGAGCATATCTGCTACCTGCTGTGGGGTATACGGTATGTTGAGGTATCGTCGCAGCCAGTTGAAAGATAACTTCATATTTCCTTGATTTTTAATGGCTTGGATTGCCGATTACCATGCATTTCCTTCAGTGAAACCTGCAAGTCCGTTTTTTATTTTCAAGGCCGGGCCCCAGTATCGGACTCTGACGATGCGCATTTTGTCAGCAAGCCTAAAAAATGCAAAGATACTAAATTTTGGGCACTTCACAGGCAACAGAACCGAATAATTGAGCGAAAAAGGTGTGGCTATGTAGAGTGAAATTCGGCGAAGGAAACTAGGGATAAAGCTAGAATCCTTACCTTTGTTTATACAACTGATTACAATGATGCAACATGTAAAAGTAGTAGGTTTTGACGCCGATGATACGTTATGGGTGAATGAACCCTATTTCAGGGAAGGCGAGGAGAAATTTTTCGATCTTTTGGAAATGTACCGTCCCCGGCACAGTTCGGCCAGGGAATTATTGTCAAGAGAAATCAACAACCTTCCCTTGTATGGTTATGGCATCAAGGCGTTTGTGCTTTCAATGATTGAGACGGCCCTGGAGATTGGGGGGCCTACCTTGCCTCTGGATGTCATCACGCGCATCATCGAGATAGGGCGGCGCCAGCTTGACCAGCCAGTCATCTTACTGGATGGCGTACAAGAGGTATTGGAGGCCCTCTATGGAAGGTACAGACTGGTGGTTGTCACCAAAGGTGATTTACTTGACCAGCAGCGAAAGCTTGAAAAATCGGGCCTGGAGTCGTTTTTTCATCACATTGAAATCGTCTCGGAAAAGCGCGTGTCAGACTACAGCCGTCTGGTCAGGCACCTGGACATTCATCCTTCGGAGTTTGTGATGATTGGCAACTCACTGAAGTCGGACGTGCTTCCTGTCCTGGAGATGGGAAGTTACGGTATACACGTGCCCTTCCACACCACCTGGGAGCATGAGAAGGTCGATGTTGTTATCACCGATCCTCGGTTCTACCATGTGGAGCAGATTTCGGACATCCTTCGTTTTTTTGCCCATGTATAAGGTGTTGAATACGGAAACATGGGGGCGAAAAGAAGCGTTTGCTTTTTTTTCGTCTTTTGAAGAACCCTATTTCGGCGTGGTTGTGGAAGCGGATGTGACCAGGGCTTACGACATCGCGCGTGACCCGGAAGAATGATTTTGGCTATTCGCGGGACAAAAATGTTGCCTTTTCTTTTCCCACTCCTTTGATGCGCAATTCCTTCCAGCCCTGGGGGAGTTTGGTAGGGCGCTGTACGATTCCATTTTTTGTGATTTCCAGTCCGCCAAATCCTGCCAATACTGCCTGGAGCATGCCACCTGCACCTGTGGCAAAGTAAGGGTTTGTTCCTCCGGCACATTCCGATATCACGCCAAACGGAGGGACTTCATTTGGCTTATAACTTCCTGAAAAAACGGAGGCTGCCTCTTCATAACGGCCAAGTTTCTGTAACAGAATGCACAGGATGGCCTGACCCATTGCCGGGCCCTCTGGTGAGTACCTGGGCAAGTAATAGTCCAAATCCCTTTTGATGCTGTTTGCATCCTGAATGATGTCAAGGGGATAGGCGAGAAGGTTTACATCGGCTTGCTTGATCGTCTCACCCGTATAGGTGGCATTTTCGCGTGTAGTGCCGTCGGGAAATGTCAGTATGGGAATGTTGGCGGCAACATGGTTCCAGTCAGGATCTGCGGCTTCACCCACTACGGCTGCCGCCTCCGTCGCATAGCGAAGTACCGTGATGGCCATGCCGTTGGTGAATGCATTGTTGTCAATATTTTCCTGCCACTCATTGGCTCCGATGACGTTGTTGATGTCATATTTCCCGGGCCCGTTACGTTCTACGCGGCTTGTCCAGAAGGCAGCGGCTTCTTTAAGAATAGGCCATCCCCGCGTCTTCAGCCAGTCTTTATCGCCGGTCACCTGGTAGTATTTCCAGCACGCCCAACCTATGCATCCGGTGATGTGGTGCTGGAAGGGACCTGTCAGCGCCCAGACGGGGGTATCCTCCGACCCATTGGCGGATGACTCCCAGGGGAACATGGCTCCTTTGTAACCATGAGAAAATGCATTTTCGCGTGCCGCACCGAGCCTTTGGAATCGGTATTCCAGCAACGACCTGGCGATTTCCGGTTGTAGCATCAGCAATGGCGGGTACATCCACAATTCGGTATCCCAAAACACGTGGCCATTGTATCCCAGGCCAGACAAGCCCATTGGACTAAGGCTGTACGCTGTTCCTTCCCTGGCAAATGAGTATAAATGGTAAAGGGCAAAACGGATGTCACGGGTGATGTTTTCATTGCCTGTAATCTCAATGTCACCTGACCACAATTGCTGCCAGGCCTCACGATGCCGTTTCAGCAACCTTTCCGTGCCCTCCAGTTTTGCAAAAATCGTCAACCTTTCTGCTTCGTTGTGTGGATCTTCATATTGTGCGCTGGAAACAGTGGAGGAAACGACACTATATTTGTATGATTGTCCTGCTTTTAATTTTTTTGAAAATTTTGCCAGGTGCATATTGTAATCCCAGTCTTCGTGGATGATGTCTGGTTCGTTGCCATGGCTTTCTTCAAAGATGAAGCTCGTGCTGGCGGCCACCTTCAACCTGCCGGAAGGACTGACACCGGTGGACGTCAACAAAGGAATGAGTACGTGTGGTCTGTCTATTTCTGCATAATAATTGCGAACGTCGACGAGGTGGTTGGGGGCTTCAATGACGCTGGCTGGAGTGATGGTCACATCAGACAATGCGACTACTGTTACTGTGACAAGCGCAGTGTAAGGAAGGTGCCTCAACGATGCCATGGTAGAGGAAACCTTGATTTTACCCGGTACTGTAAACATCGTGGTCAGTTCGGCTTTTTGCATGTCCAGGATTTGGGTGTAATCCACGATATCCTGCATGCCGGTGCGTCTGCCGTTGACATCGAGAAACTGATTGACGTGGTTGAATGTTTTCAGTATGTTTGATACCCGTCCCCGCTGGTAATAGTCGTATGCACCATTAAGTACGACATCTTTGACTTTCAATGGTTCAGGAGAAGAAACCATGCCCACCATGCCATTGGCCAGTGTGACTCCGAAATAGTGATTTGGGTCTATTTTTTCTGCTTTCACCTGCCATGCTTGTTGCTGCGATGAGGCGGTGGTCACCCACAAAAAAGGAAGGAGGAAAAATGCAATTTGGCGTCTCATGGCATTTTGTTTGTTTGATGAATTTGTGCTTCGTGTTCTTGGTATCGCTTTTATTGGCTGAACTGAACATCCATTTTGATGCGGATCAATATGCGCGGGCATCTGAATTGTTCATATAATTGACAAAGGCCCTGTTGACCACTCGTGTACCACCCGGTGTAGGGTACATTCCTGAAAAATACCAGTCACCGTGGTGGTTGGGGCATGCTTTGTGCAGGTCTGCGATGCTCTGGTAAATCACCACTACTTCCGGTGTGATATCGGGAGGTGTGATCAGTTCGGCTATTTTGGCACTGATTTCCTCATCGGTATATTCGTCGTACAATGGCTTTACCTGGTTTGTGATGTCAGTTCCTTCCATGGCTTCCTGTTTGAGGCAACGATGATAGGCTTCTTCGAGCAGGTGTTTTTTTCCATCTTGCTCGAGGAGGGCGACAAGGGCACGGAAGGCCACAAATTCTTTCATTTTACTCATATCTATGCCATAACAATCGGGGTACCGGATTTGTGGTGCAGAGGAAACAATGATGATTTTTTTAGGTCGAAGTGTAGACAAAATACGGATGATGCTATCGCGCAGGGTGGTTCCCCGAACAATGGAATCATCAATCAACACCAGGGTGTCAATCTCGTTTCTGACGATGCCATAGGTTACGTCATAGACATGGGATACCATGGCGTTTCTGGCCTTGTTATCCGCAATGAATGTCCGTAACTTTTCGTCTTTTACAGCTAGCTTTTCGACGCGAGTGGTTTGAGACAGGATGGCTGACAGGGTATCGGCCGTGAGCGTACCTGCATTTTGTTGTGCCTTAATTTGTTCTGCCTTGATGGTGTTCAGTCTTTTTTCCAGGCCCTTTACCATACCGTAAAAAGCGACTTCGGCTGTATTGGGTATGAAGGAAAAGACGGTATTTTCAAAATCAAAATTGACAGCCTTCAGAATTTTGTCCGTGAGCAATTCGCCCAGCATTTTTCTTTCGAGGTAGATGTCTCTGTCTGTTCCTCTGCTAAAGTAAATGCGTTCAAAACTGCATGGGGTGACGGGGTGCGCATCTTTACAGGCTACTTCGTCGATGAAGCCATTTTTCTTGATGATGAGGGCGTGTCCCGGCGTGAGTTCCTTTACTTGGTCAAAAAGGACATTGAATCCGGTTTGGATAGCCGGTCTTTCAGAAGCCACCACGGCGACTTCGTCATCGTAATAATAGTAGGCGGGCCTGATTCCTCCCGGGTCGCGCAACACGAATGCATCACCATGGCCGATCATGCCTGCCATGACATAGCCGCCGTCAAATTTTCGGGTGGCGCGCTGCAGGAGGCGCTGGAGGTCAAGTTTGTCAGCGATCAGGTGGTTGATGTCCTGGTTTGAATATCCTTCCGGCTTGTACCAGTTGAACAGTCGCTGTACTTCGTCATCCAGGAAGTGCCCGATTTTTTCTAGGACGGTGACGGTATCTGATTTTTCTTTGGGGTACTGTCCCAGTGAGATCAATTCGGCAAACAACTCATCGACATTGGTCAGGTTGAAATTACCGGCGAGGACAAGATTTCGGCAAATCCAGTTGTTCTGTCGCAGGAATGGATGTACTGTTTCGATCGAATTGGATCCATGGGTTCCGTAACGCAAGTGACCGAGCAAGACCTCTCCTGTAAAGGGCAGGTTTTCTTTCAGCCATTGCGGATCATTGAGCTGGTGGTCCGGCAGGCCGCTGAAATGGCTGTACACCCCTTCAAAGAGGTCTTTCAGGTATTGCGGGCTATTGCTTCTCTTCCGGCTGATGTAACGGGTGCCTGGTTTGGAATCCAGCTTGATGGTGGCTAGTCCAGCGCCATCTTGCCCCCTGTTTCGCTGTTTTTGCAACAACAGATTCATTTTCTGGAGACCATAAAGGGCCGTGCCATATTTCTCATGGTAATATTCCAGTGGCTTGCGGAGACGTATCAGCGCAAGACCGCATTCGTGTTTGATAGGATCACTCATTCAGCAGAGGGTATAAAGATTCGATTCCGGTGCAAAGGTAGGCAAAGACGACCATACATGCAATGAAGCGATCAACCGGAAATTGCAGACTTTCGTACTGGCCGGAGTACAACAATGCCCGTAAATTGCTTCTGATTCTTAAGATACACAGGCAGGGGATCGCGGGTCACTACCACTTTTTTGCTTTTGGGGGATGCGTGCAGCAGATGGATGCCTTTGGGACCGTTGGTGGCGATGCCAATGTGCGCGATATCCAGATTGGATAACGAAGATGTAAAGGCAATGATATCGCCCGGAGCAATAAGGTGCTCGATCTTTGATACATGCCCCGAAGGCAGAAAATGCCATCCTGTTGCAGAGAGGAGTGATTCTGAATGCCGGATTGTATCGATGGCCTGCCACATTTTCGGGTTGGGATACAGAGATGGATTTTCGGACATAAATGTCACCGATTTGCATATAGACAATCCTCCAAGCGTGGGGGTACAATTGATCAGAAACCCATTCTCACAAGCCTGTTGTGCCCATTCTGTTGTGTAATGCAATCGCGATCCGTATCCCGTAGACTGTCCATCTCTGTACCGCAATTGTGTGAGGATTTC
>JAUMBK010000053.1:0-9958 GCA_032115795.1 Saprospiraceae bacterium
TGGCCGATCAGAGGGCATATTGCAGGGAAATAGGGCTTGTCGATTGTTATATAAAAAAAAAGCCCGTCGGTAAGGACAGGCTTGTTGAAGATTGAGTTTTGAGTATCTTATTGCACCGGTTGAATCAGATTGCCGGAGTCAGTACCGGAAACCAGCATCGCAGTGATGACACACAACACAAACAGGCTGGCAGCCAATCCCCAGGTAACTTTTTCAACAAAATCTGTTGATTTGGCTGCACCAAACATTTGGTTTGCCGCTGTGCCTCCCAGAGAAGAATCAATCCCACCCCCCTTTGGGTTTTGAATCAATACTATTGCCATCAACAACACACAATTGATTGCGATAAGTACGGTTAATGCTGTGGTCATATTAGGTATTTTTTAAGATTTGATCAATTTTGCCCGCAAAGTAACTACTTTTTTCCGGATATTTTTGCATTAGTTGGGTATACATTTTTTTTGCAGCATCCAGATGCCCCTGTGCTGCGAGGATGTCGGCCAGCGGTTCTGAAACGATTTCGACCGTTTGTGTTACTGATTTGCGGGCACTTTCCTCCAAAGCACGCTTTTTGGCCGCCTTTTCTTCTTTCCGCAATTTTTTTTCAAGATCCCCTTCCTTAAATGAAAGCAACCACAACCCAAACGGGGAGATTCCGGAATATTCCCGTAGACGAAATTTATTTTTCTGCTTGTTTTTCTTTTTTCCTTTTGTTGACGTCAGCGCAACGATCTCTTTTTCAGGGACGATGGCTTCAGGACTGTTTTCCTCTTCCGCAGGCGGCTGTTCTGTCTTCTGTGGCTCCTGTTCTGGCATACGTTCCTCGACATTCGACACTATCTTTTCAGATTTTGGTTCTTCGGTTTTTTCATTCATGACGACATTGTCTTCCATGGTTTGTTCCTCCAGATCGGTTGTCTGGCCTGTCATTCCATCTTCCATGGATGGTATGTATTGTGTCCGCAGCAATCTGTCATTGCAGTGCATTGAGAGGCTGTGCATGGTTTCGCCCCCTTGTTTGAGTGCCAGCAACGCTTTGTAGCCAGAATCCAGGGGGAAGTCGGATACTTTGGAAGCAAGAAACTCTTCCGATACGGAGCTCAAAATGGCCGGATTCTGGAGGTATTGCTGGTATAAATTGGACATGGGGCAAAGATAGAAACATTTGCGGTACTTCGGCTATCGAAATCGCACTTTACAGCACAAATGAAATGAAATTTCACCCTGAATCTTCCTGGTTTCGCTCAGGCTCTGACGAAGGTTGGATGAGCACGGTCAGTCTGGAAGTACAGAGTAGTTTTTGGGTGCAATCATAGATATTTGTTTCCCAGATGTGCAGCAATTTGCCCACTTTGACCGGCCGCGTAATGCTGTTGACATGGCCCTCGCTGACTGAGCGAAGGTGATTGGCATTTACCTCAACGCCCACAACATGCTTGCCTTCACCCATGACAACCAGCCAGCTTGCCATGCTTCCAATGGATTCAGACAAAACGACAGAGGCTCCTCCGTGAAGCAGGCCCATAGGTTGGCGGGTGCGTTGATCCACAGGCATTTTGGCAAGAATATAATCGTCCCCAATTTCTGTCACTTCTATTCCCAACTGTTCAAGCAGGGTACTTTTGCTGAATTGGTTCACTGTATTGATGTCAGGTTTTACTTTCCATAGCATTTTTTCTACATTTGCCATAAATCCGGGTTTCAGGTAAAAATACACTTTTATACGCATGCACCAACGAACTTACAGTGAAAAAGTCAACGTACAGCAAATCGTTTTTGCAGGCGCAATCGTGCTTTTTGTCTTGAAAGCAGTGGCTTTCTTCCTGACAAACTCAGTAGGTATTTTATCGGATGCCCTGGAAAGCACGGTCAACATCATCACAGGCTTCATCACCTTAAAAAGTCTTGTTTTTGCAGCCAAGCCCAGGGATGAAGACCATCCTTACGGCCATGGCAAGGTAGAGCTGATTACGGCTTCTGTTGAAGGAATTCTCATCGGTGTGGCTGGCATATTGATTGTCATTGAATCAATCCACAGACTGGGGCAACCGTCCGTCATATCAAAAATGAATACGGGAACAATGCTCATGTTGATTACTGCCTTGGCCAATTATGCCATGGGAAAATACAGCCTTTACCAGGGGCAAAAACTCAATTCCATCGCCCTGGTAGCCGGTGGCAGGCATTTGATGTCCGACATGTATACGACACTGGCCCTGATTGGCGGACTTCTAGTTCTGGCTCTCACGGGCCTGGCATGGATCGACAGTCTTTTAGGCATCGTCTTCGGTATCTTCATACTCTATACTGCCTACGAGGTGCTGCGCGACACCATCAACGGACTGATGGACGAAACTAATCCTGTGATCATTCAAAGCCTGGTAGACACGCTCAACAATGGCCGCCGGGATGGCTGGATTGACATTCACCGTCTGACACACCTGACTTTCGGTCACATGGCACACATAGACCTGCACCTCACCTTGCCCTGGTATTACAACCTTCGGGAAAGTACGGCAGAAATTATGCTATTGAAACAACTGATCAGACAAAGCGCCCCGGAAACCGAACTGGACATCTCCGTGCAAAGTGAGCCTTGCATTCCAAAGCAATGCAGCCAGTGCAGCCTGGACTGTGAACAACGGCAAAAATCCTTTGCCACGAGGAACTTTTGGACAGCTGTGCAGGTTACAGGAAAAAACAGGTATCCGATCCAACCATCATAACAGAAACAACATGCATGACTTAGAACCCTGGTGGGGCTGGCGCGGCGAATATGCCGCTGAAAACGATGCCAAATCCCCTTTTTACAGAAGGACGTACAGCGAATTTCAGTTTACATCCAAAATTTACAATTATTACATTCACCCCCAATGGGATTCCTTTGGTTCGGAAACGTTGTATGCCAAAATTCTGTACACCGACTATAAACGAAAGTTTGCCCTGATAGAATTGATCGGTGAATGGAACGATTGCATTGAAAATGACATCATGTTTTTAAAAAGAGACCTGGCGGATTACCTCATTTCTCATCAAATAAGCCGGTTTGTTCTGTTTTGCGACAACGTCTTAAATTTTCATGGTGACGATGATTCTTACTACGAGGAGTGGTATGAAGACGTTCGTGACGACAGGGGCTGGATTTGCTTTGTAAATACATTTGCCCATGTACATGCAGAAATGCAGCGATACAGACTACACCATTATGTCCATTTTGGACCTGCCTTTAACGAAATGGGCTGGCGAACGCTCAAACCTGCCTTTATCATCGATGCCATCGAAAATATCCTCAATGGCAATCAAAAACAACTTGCATGAACACACACAAATCTGGTTTTGTCAACATCATAGGAAATCCCAATGTGGGCAAGTCAACGCTCATGAATGCCCTGGTGGGGGAAAAAATGTCGATCATTACCAGCAAGCCACAAACCACGCGTCACAGAATCTTTGGCCTTTTGAGTGATGAAGACTTCCAGATCGTTTTTTCGGACACGCCCGGCATCATTGACAGGCCCCAGTATGGCATGCAGGGGGCAATGAATAAATTTGCATTTTCCTCTTTTGAAGATGCAGACATTCTCTTGTTTGTCACGGACATATTTGAACAATATACAGGTGAAGAACCCGTAATTGAAGCGTTGCGCCACGCCACAGTGCCCAAATTTCTGCTCATCAACAAGCTTGACCTGGACAAAGATGGCAAATCAGACGAGACAGCCAAAACCTGGGATGAGAGGGTCAATTTTGATGAAACCTTTTTTATTTCAGCGGAGCAAAAAATCAATACCCCAGCGCTGCTTGCGAAGATCATTGACTCATTGCCGGAAGGACCACCCTACTATCCGAAAGACGAATTGTCGGATAAACCCGAACGGTTTTTCGCGTCAGAAATCATCCGCGAAAAAATCCTGGTCCAATACAAGCAGGAAGTACCCTATGCCTGCGAAGTCACCGTAAACCGCTTTAAGGAAGAAGAGAAGAACGGGGCTCCCCTGCTGATGATCTATGCCGATATCGTCGTAGACAGAAAATCACAGAAACCCATCATCATCGGTAAGGCTGGTGAAGCGATTAAAAAACTGGGCATTGCCTCCCGCATGGGTCTGGAGGAGTTTTTCGGCAAACATGTCTACCTTGATTTGAATGTAAAAATCAAGGAGAACTGGCGTAATGACGACAGGATGCTGAAGCATTTTGGATATGACAACTGACAGATATCTCACCCAATTGATTGGTATCTAAGGGGTAGCAGTGAATCACACTTTTCAAATCCTTCCCAAGGGCAAAGGCAGAATTTGTTTCAAACATGATAAAAATCAGGCGGGATTTCTTTGTGAAACATGCTGAAAAGCATACCTTAGTGTCTGTAAAAATCAAATGTCATGTCAAAATATAAAGCAAAGCTGTCACCAAAACGAGAAAAGTTGACTGCGCAGGACGCAGCAGACGAAAAACAATTTTTTAAGTGGGCCATCATCATTACAATCGCCATTATTGCGCTGATTTATATTATAATGAGATAAATCGCCTTCTTTCTAACACGATCAGGCCTTTTACCTGAAAGAAACAATGGCAATGTGTGTTTCTTTCAGGTATTTTTTTTTACACTAAAACCAGAAATGATGTACCGACCACCTTCATTTTACGCCATTCTTTTCTTTTTGTTTTCGGCTCTTCAGGCATCGGGCCAGTCATGGGATGGCTTTTTCAACGTAACGTATGACGAAGCAAATGGCAAGTTGTTACTCAGGCTGGACAGGCTCAACGAGGATTTCCTTATGGTCAATTCGTTTGGTACCGGCATCGGCTCCAACGACCTTGGCATGGACAGGGGCAGGCTCATGGATACCCGCATTGTTCGCTTTGAAAAACATGGCGATAAACTCTTGCTGGTACAGCCAAACATGGATTACAGGGCTGTTTCCTCCAACCCGAAAGAAGTCAGTGCCGTACAGGAAGCTTTCGCTACGTCTGTCCTGTTTGGGAGTAAAATCGAAAAAAGGGAAGGCAATAGTCTGTACATTGACATTGCCCCACTCCTGCTCGACGACCTCAACCAGGTAGCAACTAAGTTGAAAGAAAGCAAACAGGGAAGTTACAAGCTGGAAAAGAGCCGAAGTGCACTTGTTCTCGACCAGTTTCATGCCTTTCCTGACAACATCGAATTTGAGGCAGTGCTCACATTTGCCGGAGAAGCGTCAGGGCAATATATCAGAAGCGTCACCCCATCCCCGGAAAATGTCAGTTTCAGGCAGCATGTCTCGTTTATCAGACTTCCCGACAGGAAGTACAGTCCACGCGCATTTCACCCTGGTTGTGGCTATTTTTACCAAAGCTATTTTGACTATGCCACCCCTATTGCGTCGCCCATAGAAAAAAAGGTGATCCGACGCCACAGGCTGGAAAAAAAAGATCCATTACTGGAAGTCAGTGATCCTGTCGAGCCCTTGATTTATTATATTGATCCCGGATGCCCGGAACCCATCAAAACGGCCTTGATTGAAGGCGGAAAATGGTGGGCACAGGCTTTTGCCTATGCCGGTTTTTCCAATGCCTTCGATGTGCGGGAATTGCCGGAGGATGCCCATCCACTGGACGTACGGTACAACATGATCCAATGGGTGCACCGAAGTACACGAGGCTGGTCGTACGGTGCGTCCATTGCGGATCCACGTACAGGAGAAATCATCAAAGGGCACGTTTCACTGGGCTCCCTGCGGGTGAGGCAGGACTTTATGCTTGCTCAGGGGCTCGCCTCCCCATATGAAAAAGACGATGCAAACCATGGGCAACTGCTGGCCATGTCACTGGATAGGTTGCGTCAGTTGTCGGCGCATGAAATCGGGCATACGCTGGGATTGGCACACAACTTTGCCGCCTCAGTCAGTGACCGCGCTTCTGTGATGGATTACCCCCATCCGTACATTACCGAAAAAACAGACGGCAGCCTTGATTTTAGTCAGGCCTACGATGATCAAATTGGGATTTGGGACAAACGTGCCATCCTTTATGGCTATGCCCAATTTACCAAAGAACAACAGGAAGAAACGGGATTGAGTGCCATTCTGCAGGAAAATCTGGATATGGGACTGCCTTTTCTGACAGATGAAGACGCCCGTAGTGCGGGCAGCGCTTCACCTATCAACCACTTGTGGGACAATGGACAGGATGCCATCGACGAACTCAACCGGATTGTGGCTCTGAGACAAAATGCCATCCGGCGCTTTGGGCCTGCTACCATTCCTACCGGAACACCCTACTCGGAACTGGAGAAGATTTTTGTGCCTGTCTATTTTATGCATCGCTACCAGGCAGAGGCTGCATCAAAGCTCATAGGTGGACTGGAATATGCATATGCCGTCAAGGGATTCGGCAAGCCTGCTACTGTCAAAGCGGTGGATGAGGCACGGCAAAAACAAGCGACTGCTGCCTTGCTGGGTCTGTTGAATCAAAAAACACTGGGCATTCCACAGCAAGTGCAGGACTGGATGTATCCTCCTGCCTACGGCTTTCCGCGCACAAGAGAAAGCTTTCCTACCTCTGCTGGCCCGGGCTTCGATATGCACAAAACCGTAGAAAGCGCCACCGGGCAGATCATCGAATTGCTGATGCATCCTGAGCGGCTGGCCAGGCTGGCCAACCAGGGCGGATTGTCTGCCTATCTGCAGCATATCAGCGAAGCACTTGTGGGCGATGGCGAAGCAGACATGGTGAAGGAAACGGCCGAAATTCAATATATCCAGAAACTGCTTACGCTGCAGGTCGCGGAGCAAACGGGACTGGAAGTGCGAAAAGCATTGCAATATGCGTCAGAGGAACATGCTACGCTTCGTTGGCAAAGGATGAACAAGCAATCAGGAGGAAAAAAAGGCAGGCAAAGCCCGCATGCAGCGTATGTCAGCAGCTTATTGAAGATGAAGCCGGCAGAGCTGAAAGAGTGGAAAGCACAGCCTGTGCCTGCCTTACCACCGGGTGCACCGATTGGATGCAGTGAAGAATAAGGAAATCCGCATAAAAAAGAGGACTGCAAACCTACTCAAGTGCCATGTTCTGTGTTGATGATTCTGAGTACGAGCGTTAAAAATCCTAGTCACCTGCAATCTTCGGTTATTGGGATGACCTCTTTGGGGAAGTTTCTCGCGTTTTGTCGGCTTACAGTCCTCTAAACTAGGATCTCAAAATAAAAAACTCTGTTTGGGTGTCGAATGACAATGCAAACATACTAGTTTAACATATTATAAAAAAACATAATATGTATTTTTTTTGTATTTTTTTTCGTCGTATATGTTTTATTTCGATACGACTTGGCACAAACAAGTGTAAGTAACTCATTTACAGGGCTGTATAAGATCCCATAAATTTCCATACAAATCAGCAAAAACCAGCACTTTGCCATACTCTTCGTCGACTGGTCCGCGGACAACCTCGACATTGTGTTGCAACAACCGATCATGCATCACTGAAAACGAGTCAGTGTGCAGGAAAAAACCGACCCTACCCCCTGTTTGCTGCCCAATCGCCGCCACCTGCCTGTCCCCTTTAGCCCGGGCAAGAAGCAGTCCACATGCATTGCTGCCCGGCGGGTGTACCACTACCCAACGTTTGCCCTCGTCCATCGCTTTGTCTTCTGTGAGCCGAAAACCAAGCACATCGGTATAATAACGGATGGCCTCGTCATAGTCTCGCACCAGCAATGAAACCAAACTTAAATTATTTTTCATACATCCTATTTTATAATATTATTGCGAAAAAACAAATTATTAGGCTAAAAATACAAACGAAATCCATATCAATTCGTCATTTTACAAATAAAATGTTAATAAATAGAGTAAACCCGGGAAACTATTGAACACAAATCAGTTTCCGGAGTTTTATTCCCTGTATGAACGTCAAAGACAGGTTATTATCCGCAGCGCTGGAGTTATTTCTTAAATACGGCATCAAAAGTGTCAGCATGGATGATATCTGTGGCTCAATGGCGATATCAAAGAAAACGATCTACCACTTTATCCAGACAAAAGAAGAGTTGGTCTCCAAAGCCCTGGATAAACGGATGGCCATGGATGAGAGAAACATCCATAAAATCCTGGGTAGTTCCATCGATGCCATCGACGAAATGGTGAATATATCGCAATACGCCATCAGCATGCTCAAGCAGATGACACCGGCGCTGATTTACGACTTAAAAAAATATCATCCGGAGATCTGGAAGAAGGTAGACAAGAAGCATTTTTCATTTATCGAGGGAGTCATTCACAAAAACCTGCTTCGGGGACAGAAGGAGGGCCTCTACAGGACGGACTTTGATTCACTTGTCGTTGCCCGGTTGTACATGTCCAAAACAACGTCCATCATCGATGATGCCGTTTTTTCATCCTCCGAATTTGAAAGCATTGAGTTGATCAAGGAAATGATCATGTACCATTTGCATGGCATCGTATCAGAAAACGGCAATACGCTATTATTACAATACCAGAAAAAAGTATCATCATTATGAATCGGTTTATCATGTGGGGAGTCCTGCTAGCTCTCCCTTCGGGCAACATTACAGGACAGGAAATCAGGCGCATCAGTGCGACGCAGGCCGTCGACATCGCGTTACGTACAGCAGTTGAATTGCGGAATTTACAGCTGGATGTGTCCATTCAGGAAATGAATAACAAGGAGGTAGTCGCCTCAGTCTATCCTCAGATTTCTGCTTCCGGGCAGGCGACCTACTACACAAATTTGCCAAAAATTCAATTTCCGACTTCCGACATTTCTGTTTACAAGGTGCTGGAAAAAGAAGGTGTATCAGATCGGAACGGCAATCCCATCGACATCAGCAAGGCATCTTTTGGTGTTCAACCCGTCACTTTTGTGGCTCCGTTTAATATGCAGGTGGGCCTTTCTGCCAACCAGCTCCTGTTTCAACCAGATATCTTTGTTGCGTTTCAGGCCCGGCAAACGGTACTGGATTTTGCAAAGCAAAATGTGACAGTGGCTGAACAAAAAGTAAAAGAATCCGTCCTCAGAGCCTATTATGCTGTGCTCGTCGCCGAGGCGCAACGATCAGTCCTTTTTGAGACCCGCACCAGGCTCAACCGTTTGTTTACTGAAATGAATGAAATGTACAAATCAGGATTTGCGGAGAAGCTGGATATTGACAAACTACAAGTGACGCTCAACAATACAGAAACCGCAGTAAACCAGTTGGAAAACGGCATTCGCATCAGTACACTGCTCCTCAAAAATACCATGGGCATTTCCCAACGCGATTCTCTTGTACTTGCCGACAAACTGGATATTGCCACGCTGCAGGCCGACTACCTGAATGCGACTGCTGCCTTCGACTACAATGGCCGGCCTGAAATGACCCTGCTCAATACGGCCAAAAAATTGCAGGAGCTGGATAAAAGACGCTATGAACTGGGGTACTATCCCACCGTTGCCGCCTTCTATCAGCTGCAGCGCTCCGGACAACGAAATGAAATATTTGATGTCAATGGCCAAGGTCCCTGGTTCTGGTTTACTGCCGGGCTTGTCGGTCTTTCTGTCAATCAGCCAATCTTCGATGGATTTCAGAAAAAATACAAAATTGCCCAGGCAAGGCTGAAAATTCAAAAAATTGACAATAGCATGGAGCAGTTGAAGGGCTTTATTGATCTCGAACAAGGGGTTGCCATGCGTTCGTTTCAAAATGCGATTTTCAACCTCGAGGTACAAAACAGAAATGTGGCCCTGGCAAAACAAGTATTTGAAACAACAAACAATAAATATATGGCAGGAACGGGTTCGAGCTTTGAACTTTTGCAAACAGACACTGAACTTCAGCGGGCCACGGGCAGCTATTTTCAAGCAATGTATGATGCGGCCATCGCCCGCGTTTCCTACCTCAAATCCATTGGTAAACTTTAATTTTCTTCCGACACATAAAAGCAAATAACATGAAAATCTTTGTTAAACTCCTCTTACT
>JAUMBK010000054.1:0-2363 GCA_032115795.1 Saprospiraceae bacterium
TGGGAGGATTTAACTACAATCAGTGGACGCTGGCTAGCACTCCTTCTGCATCAGCGCTGTCTACAAATCTTTTTCCGGAAGCCAGCAAGGACAATTCTCTGTCATACAACGCAAACAGGGCAAAACTAAACTGGTATTCTCTTGACCTAGGCACTCGCCGAACCGCAGAAGACAACAATAATCCATATGCGCGGATAATTCAGCAAACAGAACTGTTTTCCAACAGACAGGTTCAGCCCGGACAACAACAACTTTTTACGTTTGACTTAAATTACTATCCTGCCGAGAGGGGACCATACAACTTTGATACCCGCCAAGGCATACCAGATGCAAACAGCAGCGGATTTACCGTTCAGAACAATAAGATCGTACTCAACAAGCCAGAAAAGAGGTGGGCGGGAATCATGCGGTATTTTCAAAATTCAGATTTTGAAGCAGCTAACTACGAAAGTATAGAGTTCTGGATGCTCAACCCCTTTATGGACCGTCAGGACGGCACAACTCATCCTGACAACGAGGAAGGCGAAATTATTTTTAACCTGGGTAGCGTTTCGGAAGACATTATCAAAGACAACTTCCTTTTCTTTGAAAACGCCATCCCAACCACCAACCGAAAGGTGCCGACCACAAACACGATTTATGGCCGGGCCACAGTGAGCATACCCATGGTGAATGGTTTCGATTTGCAGGAAGGAAAAAACCAGGACCTCGGCTTTGATGGTCTCACAAATGCACAGGAACAGGAAAAATTCCAGTTCTGGTTGAACGAAAATAACATCATCAACCTGCCAGAAGTAGCAACGGACCCGTCCAATGATGACTTTTTGTTTTTTAATGATGAGTCTCTCAACAACGAACCGAATCTGTTGAATCGTATGAAAGGATTCAACGGACCGGAGGGAAATGCGCCACTTAACAACAGCGAGAACAACAATTTTGTACGCGGCAACAGATACCCCGATTCGGAAGACGTAAACAACAATAAATCACTGGACCAGACGGAGGCATTTTATGAGTACAAGATTGTAATCAAAAAAATACCCGGAACAAATGAACTGGATACCTCGATTCTGGGCAACCATTACCGTCAAACTACGATTGTAAATGCACCTAACGGAAAACAGGAAAAATGGTATCGTTTTCAGATTCCAATCAATGCAGGTGTGCCAATCAATGGCATTGCGGGTTTCAGGGCCATCCAGTTTATGCGTATGTACCTGACTAACTTCAAAACACCTAAAACTTTTCGCCTGGCTGATTTCCAACTTCAACGCAGCCAGTGGAGAAAACAAAAACCCAATTGCGTTACTGATTTTGATCCTCGCACCATTGAATTCAGTATAGACGACGTTGGTATTGAAGAGAATTCCGGAAAACTTCCCTTTAATTATGTGACTCCCAAAGGAGTGGTGCGTACCCAGGCGTTTGGTACTTTCGCCAATCTTTTACAGGACGAACGTTCGATTGTCATGAAATTCAAGAAGCTTCCCGACGACTGTGAAGTGAGCATGACAAAGCTGGCCAATGTAAATCTTGCTTTATACAAACGGTTTCAGATGTTTGTCCACGCTGAACGAGCCAAAGACGGCCCGTTTATTGAAGATGGCAAACTGGCTATTGTCGTCAGAATTGGAAAAGATTTTGACAATAGCAGCAATACTCGGTCCAAAACAAAGGCTGCCAACAATTTTTACGAATATGAACTGCCCCTAACCATGTCGAAAGACCTGGGCAGTACTGCAAGCCAAAACCCAAGCAATATCTGGCCGGACAAAAATTATATCAACATCCCTCTTGACAGCCTCCTGGAGCTGAAGCGATACAGAATTTCCAATAATGTGGCTGTTCGGGATACTGTAGAGATGGTTGTCAATCCTGAAAAGGGAGACATTATCCGAATGGTAGGTAATCCTTCCTTGGGTGCGGTCAAGGTTTTTCAGATTGGCATCCGAAACAAAGACAAGGACAATCTCTACAATGGGGAAGTATGGGTGAATGAAATGCGTGTTACGGGCTTTGAAGAATCCGGTGGTGTTGCCGCCCAGGCGAAATTACAGATCCAAATGGCGGATCTGGGTGAAATTAATGTATCCGGAAATTACAGCAGTATCGGATTTGGAGCATTGGACAAGCGACTTTTGGAACGTAACCGGGAAGAAACAGTGCAATACGACATTGCCACAAACGTCGATGCGGGGAAAGTCCTGCCTAAGGCGCTCAAATTGACCGTTCCTGTCTATGCACAGTATCAGAAAACATTTATTACTCCTCAGTTTGATCCGTTTGATCAGGATCTCGAGGTGAAAGACAAGTTGAGCCTGATCCAGGATGCAAATAAAAAGGACTCCATCAGAGAGGTTGCG
>JAUMBK010000055.1:0-4843 GCA_032115795.1 Saprospiraceae bacterium
GGTTTATAAACATACCTTTACTGATTCTACATACTTTTCATTGAATTTTACAGGCCAGGCGAGCCAGACTCAACCCAATATTGACAGGGTGGTCATCCCGATAGATGCCCCAAACAAACCAGTGGATGTTGGCCTTGATTTCACAATGGAATGGTGGATGAAAGCCTCTCCCGGGATCAATACTGCCACTGCGTGTACCCCATCACAATGGGGAACAGGACATGTTGTCATTGACCGGGACGTCTTTGGGGCAGGGGACCAAGGGGATTTTGGGGTTTCTATCTGTAACCGAAGGCTTACTATAGGTGTTCAGCGTGAAAATTTGGTGCATTGCGGCATAACCGGGTCTGCCATCGTGGATGACGGCGTCTGGCATCATATAGCCATTATACGTCAGTCTGCAACGGGCATCGTAGCGTTGTATGTGGATGGTATTCTGGATGCTTCAGGTCAATCATGCCCCTCTACGGGAGATGTAAGTTATCGTGACGGCCGAACAACTACATACCTCAACGACCCTACTCTTGTGCTGGGTGCTGAAAAACACGATCTTCCCGGCGCGAAGCACTTCGTTGGATGGATTGACGACATGCGTATCAGCCAGGGCATCCGGTATTCTGCCAACTTTACCAAACCCTGGAAACAAACTAACACAGATAGCAATGTGAAAGGACTGTACCACTTTGATGAGGGTGGAGGTAGTACTTTGAATGATCTCTCCTTTGCCGCGGGCGGGCCTTCTGACGGAACCATTCAATACGGCACTGGCGCAACAGGTCCATTTTGGTCGGTTGACACCCCTTTCCTACCTTGCTATGAAGTAACCAATATCTCTGATTCGGGCCCCGGTTCGCTCAGACATACCCTTGCCAATGCACCTGCTGGTGCACAAATCTGTTTTGCACCGCAACTTCAAAACCAGACCATCACGCTGCAATCTCCGCTCCTGATTACGCAAAATGCCATATTACGCAATGAAAATAATGGTTCTCCGATGATCACAATTACAGGAAACGGACCTGTCATGGAGATTTCTTCAGGAAGCAAAATCGTCTTATGGAATGTGCATCTCATAGGCGGGACAGGCCAACAGGGGCGGGCCATTCGCAATTTTGGTCAGTTAATCCTACGAGAATCGCACATTACAGATCCGCATCAGGGGAATGGAAGCAGTGTTCTAAATCAGGGAACGCTGCTGATTCAGAAAAGCAATGTTGTTGATTAGCAGGGACAATGCTTCCTGAAACAAATCGGATATATTTGTTAGAAATAGAATTGCATAGATCCCCTCTTGACTTTAAACAAATAAACCAAGGAGAAGTCATCTTCCCCTTGGTTTAACCTATCTGATAAACTACAATTGTGTATATCTTTTTGCAAAATTTATCTACACGCGATCCAAATTCATCACTTTATTCCACGCGGCAACAAAATCGTTGACAAATTTGGCAGCACCATCATGCTGTGCATAGACTTCAGCCAGGGCACGCAACTGGGAATTCGATCCAAAAATCAAATCCACACGCGTGCCTGTCCATACAATTTCGCCGGTTTTTCGGTGTCGGCCTTCGTAGGTACCTGATTTGTCCCCGGATTCTGTCCAGACGATATCCATATCCAGCAGATTTGTAAAGAAATCGTTGGTCAGCTGACCTTTTCTTTTTGTAAATACACCGTGAGTTGCTCCGTTCGTGTTGGCACCCAGAACCCGAAGACCTCCCACTAATACCGTCATCTCCGGTGCACTCAGCTTCAAAAGCTGGGCTTTGTCCACCAACATGTATTCCGGTTGCACACTAAAGGCCTTTTTGACGTAATTTATAAAACCATCTGCCTGAGGTTCGAGTACTGCAAAACTTTCCACATCCGTCTGTTCCTGGCTGGCATCCATCCTTCCAGGAGTAAATGGAACTGAGACAAGAAATCCAGCATCAGCAGCCGCTTTTTCAACAGCAGCACAACCTGCCAGCACAATCAAATCGGCGAGCGAAATGCGCATTCCTCCATCAGCGGAAGCATTGAAGGAAGATTGAATTCCTTCAAGTGTATTTATGACATTATTCAGGACGGCGGGTTGGTTGACTTCCCAGAATTTCATTGGTGCCAAGCGGATACGACCACCATTGGCTCCTCCCCTCTTATCACTTCCCCTGTACGTAGACGCCGAGGCCCAGGCCACTGAAACCATTTCAGACACAGTCAGTCTTGAGGAAAGGATATTTTTTTTCAACTCTGCAACTTCTTTGTCTCCTACCACTCTGTGATTACATGCCGGGATAGGATCCTGCCAGATAAGGTTTTCAGCAGGTACTTCAGGTCCCAGATAAAGGGCCTTTGGTCCCATATCGCGGTGGGTCAATTTAAACCAGGCGCGGGCAAAGGCATCAGCGAAAGCCGATGGATCCTGGTGGAAGCGACGGGATATTTTTTCATACGCCGGATCAAAACGAAGCGAAAGATCGGCTGTCGTCATCATGGGAGGATGCTTCTTCGAAGAATCATGCGCATCTGGAATCATGTGTTCTGGTTTACAATTTTTGGCAACCCACTGGTGTGCCCCTGCAGGGCTCTTTGTCAATTCCCACTCATAACCAAAAAGCATGTCGAAATACCCGTTGTCCCACTGGGTCGGATTGGGTTTCCATGCCCCCTCGATTCCACTTGTTGTGGTATGGACACCTTTGCCGGTGCCCAGCGAATTTATCCAGCCAAGACCCTGTACTTCTATCGGCGCACCTTCGGGCTCAGGACCAACCAGGGACGGGTCACCTGCACCATGTGCTTTGCCAAATGTATGCCCCCCGGCAACCAAAGCAACTGTTTCCTCATCATTCATGGCCATTCGGCCGAATGTCTCACGCACATCTCTTCCTGATGCAACCGGATCAGGGTTGCCGTTCGGTCCCTCGGGATTCACATAAATCAGACCCATCTGCACCGCTGCGAGGGGATCCTCCAACTCTCTGTCACCGCTGTACCGTTTGTCTCCAAGCCATTCTGCTTCCTTACCCCAATAAATATCTTCTTCTGGCTGATAAATGTCTTCGCGGCCACCACCAAATCCGAAAGTCTTGAAACCCATTGATTCAAGGGCCACATTCCCTGCCAGAAGCATCAAATCCGCCCACGAAATTTTATTGCCATACTTTTGTTTTATCGGCCACAACAATCTGCGTGCTTTGTCCAGGTTGCCATTATCCGGCCAGCTGTTTAGCGGCGCAAAGCGCTGGTTTCCTGTACCTCCACCGCCTCGCCCATCGGAGGTACGGTATGTTCCTGCACTATGCCATGCCATTCGGATAAATAAGCCGCCGTAATGCCCCCAATCAGCAGGCCACCAATCCTGGGAATCAGTCATCAATTGCTGAAGGTCTGCTTTCAATGCATTATAATCAAGCGATTTAAATGCCTCCGCATAATTAAACTCCTTGTCCATCGGATTCGAGGACGGTGAATGTTGATGCAGAATGTTCAGGTTTACCTGGTGCGGCCACCAATCTCTGTTTTGCGTGCCTCCACCCGCGACCACTTGCATCTTACCACTGGTAAACGGGCATTTACTTTCACCATTCACCCGGTAACTAATATCTCCAGGTGCATGGCTATGATTGTGTTGATTATCCATATTTGATTAATTTGCTTACACATATAAAAATCAACCGCATAAAAGGTTTACTTATTGCTCTCTTTTTTTTATAAATTATCCTTATAATCGAAATCGGTAAGGCAAAGAAAGACTGCTCAGAGATAAAAACTCATCATCCCTCGTTTTGCCACTAAAACGGCATGAATTCCTCTCCAAAGGAACCCTTTGAAATAAAATGTTCAGAACTGACTGAAATTCATTGAAAAAGGCTTTTTATGCATATATATATTTATTATATTTACGCACTTAAATATTGAATTTTTCCCTTATGCAACGAAACATCATCGCATTGATTCTATGCGTATTGTTTATTGGCTCGTGGCAAAACCACATCCATGGATTTTCTCGTTGTAAAAGAGACCTGCAAGAAAAAATAGAACCTTGCCCTAATAGTTATAAAGGTTTAACTGTGAGACAATTGACAGGACCTTGCCAGGCCAGTTTATTGCCCAACAATATGCTTACGTTTGAACCCCTTGCACTGCGCCAGCAAACGTCCACTTTTTCTGAGATTCCCACGTGTGGTAATTATATGGGGAAAGAGGATTGGTTTGCGATTGTGATTCCTTCCTCCGGGGTATTGACAATAGAAACGACTACATTGCAACTTGCCGACATTTCCATGGCAGCGTATACGGGATCCTGTTCCTCTCTTGAATTGATCAAATGTGTGACCTCAAGTGAATGCAGTACCTCGCCGATGCCTGCCTGGTTTTTTGAAAATCTCATTCCTGGTGACACAATGTTTGTCAGGATCTGGGACGATACAGGTATCTCAGGTAGCCTAAAAATCAGGGTGTCCAACCCATATGGAAATCCTTACCTAAAAACGGGCAGTGCAACAAATATCGTCTTTCCCGGGCAAAGCAACTGCATTGAGCTAACTTCAGACGATTACAACAAGCGAGGTTGCGCCTGGTATCCAATAAAAACAGATTTCTCCGTGCCGTTTTCATATGAATATACTGTCTTTCTAGGTCGAAGGGACAGCGGTGCTGATGGCATGTGCATCGTTTTCCAACCAGACAGCAATGTAATCTGTGGCATAGCAGGTGGCGGGATTGGAGCCATTGCAGGCCAAGTTCAGCCGGGCCGACGCGCAGGCGTTTCATCGCCTCAAGGTGCGGCTCAAGCGCGAGATCGTTTCCCTTGGCCAGCCCGAGGTGCAGCCCTATCGGGCCTCGGCGGTGGGCACCC
>JAUMBK010000056.1:0-7288 GCA_032115795.1 Saprospiraceae bacterium
GTGCTGCCAGACTAAGGCCGATCGAACCACATACCTTGGCCGTTTCAACAATGATGCTGACGTATTCCTGGTAGCCGAGGCCAGAGCCACCGTACTCCTGAGGCACCAGCACTCCCATAAAACCCTGCTCACCCATGGCATGAAATACATCGACGGGAAAATGCTGTGCTTCGTCCCACTCCATCACATTGGGCAAAATGTACTGTCGCGCAAATTGTGCCGCACTTTCTTCAATCATCGACAAATGCGCATAGGTTTCATCAAACATGGCTGAAAGGTATTTATAGGAATTAACCAATTGCAGCATAGATTGTTTGGATAAATGTGCTTTTTCACTTGTGTTGGAAGCGATCGGTCTGTATTTACTCCGGAAAGAGGAATTACCAGGCTGCAAAAATCACTATCTTTGCACCTGTGCGAGAGTACAATTACAGGTAAGAAATCCATGACCAGGCAAGAAGAACTGAAAGTGTTTCCGGATAAAATTCATGACGAGGGCTACCTCCATGACCTGTTGCAGCGAAAATTACATCGCAGTTACCCCAATGGATTTACACCGGTATTGTTAAAAAAATCGATCGACGCCAGGGGAAAGAGGCCAGTATATCTTTTGCGCTATGCCATTTATGGCCCGAATGAATACTCTCCTCCACCCAGCGTTTCTTCAGGCTACCATCAGGTGGTAAATTGTCCCGGGGTCATCATTGTTGGCGCCGGACCTGCTGGGTATTTTGCTGCACTGGAATGCCTCTCTGTCGGATTGAGGCCCATCGTATTAGAGCGCGGAAAAGATGTCAGAGAGCGTCGCCGTGATTTGCGTTCTATCCAGCAATTTGGCATTGTACATCCTGACTCCAACTATTGTTTTGGTGAAGGTGGTGCGGGTACGTATAGCGATGGTAAATTGTACACCCGATCTCACAAGCGAGGGACCATCGAAAAAGTGCTTCAGATTTTAGTGGAACACGGAGCTGATCCAGCCATCCTATATGATGCGCATCCGCATATCGGTAGCAACAAACTCCCCAATCTCATTGCCAATATAAGAGAAACAATTGAAAAATTTGGGGGTGAAATCCACTTCAATACAAAAGTGACCAGCTTGATGGTGGACCAAAACAGATTGACTGGAGTGGAATCAACAAAAGGAAACTGGCACGCGAAGTATATCATTCTCGCTACAGGGCATTCGGCAAGAGATATATACATCATGTTGCACAGGCAAGGGATTGAGATTGAAGCAAAACCATTTGCCCTTGGTCTGCGCATCGAACATAGTCAGTCATTCATTGACAGTGTGCAGTATCATCAGGCAGTCCGTGAGGAAAATCTGCCTGCAAGCAGCTATGCCGCTGTTACACAGGTGGATGGCAAAGGTGTGTTTTCCTTTTGTATGTGCCCTGGAGGATTGGTTGTGCCTGCAGCGACATCTCCGGGAGAGATTGTTGTCAATGGTATGTCACTGAGTCGAAGAGACAGTCCTTTTGCAAATTCAGGATTTGTCACAGCCATCGAGCTCGATGAGTTGGCAGATAACGGCTATACGGGCGTATTTGCAGCTCTTCATTTTCAGGAAGACGTGGAAAAAGCCATGTTTCAAGCAGGTGATGGCAGTCAGAAAGCACCGGCACAGCGGGTGGAGGATTTTGTCAATGGCATTGTTTCTGACTCGCTTAATCCTTCCTCTTATATTCCGGGGCTGATCTCGGCACCACTACACCAACTCCTTCCACCTTTTGTATATCAAAGGCTCCGACAAGGCCTTATCGATATAAACAAAAAGATGAAAGGCTACGTGACAAACAAGGCAAACATTATTGGTGTAGAAAGCCGTACGTCTGCTCCGATTCGAATTCCACGGGATCCGGAAAGCCTGATGCATCCGGTTATTTCAGGTTTGTATCCTTGTGGTGAGGGTGCAGGGTATGCAGGAGGCATTGTTTCGGCAGCCATGGACGGCCAAAAGGTAGTGCAGGCTATTGAAAGAACAATTCAGGCCCATGCAAGAGCTGGAATGCCTTCGGGAAAGGATGTTGCGGATTAATGCTACTTTTGCAAATTGAAATCGACATGAGCAAGAGAATCATTTATACACAAAACCAACGTTCTATACCTCATCAAAGATTCCATATGGCCTTAAAATTAGTCACTCAGAGTGTGATGAACGAACAAGAAACAAATGAAAGACGTAGCTGAATTACTTGCCAGAATCCTCATTGCCTTCGTATTTATCTATGAAGCGCTGGATGCAGTGGTCTTTTATGGAAAAACGAAAGCGACAATGTCAGTTTATGGCATTCACTGGCAACAAGAGTCATTGCTTAATGTGCTGATTGCCATTCTATTATTGGGTGGCATACTTGTTTTGATTGGTTATTATGCTCGTTTTGGTGCATTTTTACTTTTGTTGTATTGGCTGCCCTTTACCCTGATTGTATATTCATTCTGGGACGACGATCCTGAATATAAGCGGGTTCATGCCTTGTATTTTATGCGCAACCTGGCACTTTGCGGTGGGTTGTTTCTACTGATTGCCAATGGCGCAGGTAAGTACAGCGTAAAAAGACTGATTTACACCATGCGTCTGCCCAGGTAACCTAGCTAAAAAATGAAAGCATGCACACTTCTCAGCAGAGTACGTTAAATAAATCCATATGAGTCTGAAAACATTTCTTATCCAACAGGCTGCAGCATATACCCATGCCCAGATTGGCAAATGGAAAAAAACAGCACTTTCCGACCAGCAATTGTTGCTTGAAAAATTGGTATCCAGAGCAAAGAATACAGCCTTTGGCGTCGATCATGGGTTTTCTGAGATAAAAACGTATGCTGATTTCAAAAAAAGAGTGCCCGTCAGAGATTATGAAGAACTCCGCCCATATATTGACCGCCTTACTAAAGGTGAGGAAAATGTCGTGTGGCCTGGAAAGCCGCGATACTTCGCAAAAACATCCGGGACAACCAGTGGCGTAAAATATATTCCTATTTCTGATGAAAGTATGCCCAACCACCTCAATACGGCCAGAACTGCCATGCTGAATTACTTTCACAACGCAGGCAGTACCCGTGTCTTTGATGGTAGGGTGATGTTTCTTTCTGGTTCTCCTACGCTGGAACAAAAAGGAGGCGTACCCACAGGTAGGTTGTCCGGCATTGTCAACCATGAGGTGCCTTCGTGGATCAAGACAAACCAACTTCCTTCGTTTCCAACCAACTGTATTGAAGACTGGGAAACCAAGGTAGAGGCCATTGTTGATGAAACAATGCACCAAGATATGCGTCTTATCAGTGGCATTCCACCATGGGTACAAATGTATTACGAAAAAATACTGAGCAGGACAGGCAAGGATACGTTAATGGAAGTCTTCCCCAATTTTTCGCTATTCATGTACGGTGGTGTCAATTTCGAACCGTACAGGGCTAAGCTGGAGGAATTGGTCGGCAAACGCATTGACAGCATTGAAACCTACCCGGCCTCAGAAGGATTTATTGCCTTTCAGGATGAAATCTCCCATGAAGGTCTCCTGCTGAATACCCGATCAGGGATATTTTTTGAATTTGTACCCATTGAACATGCCTTTAATAAAAATCCCATACGGCTCATGCTGGATGAGGTGGAAGTAGGCAAAGATTACGCGTTGATCATCAATAACAATGCAGGCCTCTGGGGTTATAGTATCGGTGATTGTGTTCGTTTTACAAGTGTCAACCCCTATCGACTTGTTGTTTCAGGAAGGGTAAAGCACTTTATCTCTGCTTTTGGAGAACATGTCATTGGCAAGGAAGTAGAGGAAGCCATGCGCATCGTGGCAAACCAATGGCAAGCGAGCACCATAGAATTTACAGTGGCTCCGCAGGTGAATCCAGCCGACCAAAGCCTGCCCTACCATGAGTGGCTCGTCGAATTTGGGCAAGTGCCCACAGATTTGTCCGAATTTGCTAAGCAACTCGATGCTGAGATGCGCCGGCAAAACATTTATTATGACGACCTTATCAGTGGACATATTTTACAGCCACTCAAGATTACCATGATGCAAAAAGATGCATTTCGGAATTACATGAAGTCGCAGGGAAAGCTTGGCGGACAAAACAAAGTACCCAGGTTGAGCAATGACCGCACACTTGCCGATGCCATGGCAGCATTTGTCTTGTAAAGTGAATTCCCACTCACATAAATGATATATTTATATTATTTTTCGTAATAATTTAATATTGAATTAATTATATTTTTAATTATTTTATTATATATACAAAAAGGGCCTGCTGAAAAGATGTTCAGCAGGCCCTTTTTGTATCATCATATACGCATCGCTATTTCAAATTCAGCATTTTCAAAGTCACAGTTTCTTTACCATATGTCAGATCATAGAGTAAGATGCCTGTGGCTCCCAGCTGATCGCGGGAAATGCGTATTGTATTGTTGCCCGAATCAAAATCACCCACGGACTGATGTAACAGACGACCGGTAATGTCCCTGACATGCAGTGTGACTTTTCCTTTTTGAGGTAAAGTAAAGTGAATGAATGTTTCATCATCCCAAGGATTCGGGTTATTTCCATGCACCGTGAAGGCTTCTGCAGGTCCATCTTCAATTCGCCAGCTAAAAGGTGATGCAGACATGACACTTGTATAATATTCATCAGTGAGTCCTGACGGCGACATGTGGAATGCGTCAGTCAGGTTTGATTCCTGGCTTGAAAACAAATGTATGTAAAACAAAATGTCTCCCTCCTCCACACGGATCCCCTCCTGCTGAGAATATGAAATATGAAGCATGCCTTTTCTGAATGAGAAGTTCGCTTCGTCGATGTCCAGCTTGCCGGATGTAATGATGGCGTTGGTTGCATTTTGCAATGTAATGGACGTTTGGAAACCCAAGAGATTTTCACCCTTGGCTGCATAAACCGGTATGAGATTTTCACCATGAACTAGCGACTGGTTGGCCATACGCAAGAAAGTGGTCTGCGATCTTGTTTCTGTCTGTTTGCCATCAAAACGTGTTTCATAACTGCCATTGATGTCACCCACTTTGACTCCTACCCAGTCAATCACCATTGTATTGCTAAGCTGAGGAATGGTATAATTTTCCTTAATGGGAGTCAGGAATGGATCTTTGGGATCCGGGAACACAAACAATTTGTCCACCATTCGCCACGAAGTATTGTCAGGAAACGTGGGATGTAAGCCCAACAGAACCTTTCTCAGTTGAAGCATATCCGCAGTGGATATTTTATTATCCCGATTGATGTCGGCAGCAAGCATCCTATACGGTGTCGAAATGGACTGCAGCCCCAACACATGCCGCTGAATCAGAATCAAATCCAGTGTACTCACTCCATCCAGAGGATGGTCATTTCTCGCGGGATTTACTGTATAACTGCCGCCTGATGGCATAGCAGGGAAAATGTAGAGCCCTTTCATATCGGTCTCAGCAGGAATCGCACCACTGCCTTCCAGATCAATCTGTACATGAGGAACTGCCTGGCCGCTTTCTGTATTAACAAGACCTGCGATACGAGGAGTGGGTGTCTGGCAGAAGTTGGCAGGGTCTTCCACTCTGGCAATCGAGGAACATAAAGTAAACGGAACCGGCTCTCCAACACGCCAGAAATAAATAGTAATCGGAAACAAACTTCCTACATCAGCACAATCATAGGTTCTGACCGTGTCATTGATATTGGAATTTGAATAGGAAACCACAATTTCCTGCTGGTTATTACAATTGTACGATATAACGGTATGATTACTGGCATAGTCATCGACTGTCAGATTATCCGTAATGTTCGGGAATGTTTTCAGACACTCTATATTGAATGACGATGTATCGACAACTTCCACAATAAAGGTGTGCGTATCTGTCAGGTTATCACATGACTCTTTTGCAGTCAATACGACATTGGTGATGCCTGTAGGATATACACCGGACACATTCAAACTGGCATTTCCATTTACTGAATTGCTCAATGTCAGGTTACAGCCTGAAGCGGTGTGGAAAAGACCGTCAAGTCTGGCCTCACAGGTTGTTGCATCAATATAAATCAGTGTATCTGTCGGGCCTGTAATCAATGGAGCCTGGGTGTTTACGACAATGGTTTGCACATGGACAAACACGCCAGCATTTGATCCGGGTATAACCTGACAAAGATCTCTCACAGTCCACGTACGTTGGTAAGTACCACCACAAAGTGTCCCTGTCAAAGGAAAATCATCCTGGAATCCAATGGTAATGTTGGCACAGCTGTAGGTGTTCTGGTCAACGGTTGTATTCCCAAGCGCAGAAGGCGCCGTAGAAGGTATACAGTTATTTACCGTGACGTCTGCCGGCCAGTTGATATCTGCTGCTGTAAACGGATCTGTGTTGGTCACATTGATCACCTGCACACATTGCCTGGAGTTTCCAGTAAAGTCAGTCACCACAAACGTCCTCGAAATGAAACCTATATTGCAGGAACCGAGGTTTACAACCGGTGTTTCCACCAATTGAAGGCCAACAGCGCAATTGTCTGAGGCGAATGGGGAGCCAAAATTTGTCAGTGGTCCTGGCACAAAAACCCCACAACTGATGGATTGGTTGGCAGGACAAACCAACGTTGGCTTGATTGTATCCAATACAGTGACCTGAGCGGTACAGTTCAATGATTGGTTGTTATTCAGATTTGTTACCGTCAATGTCACCGTCCTCACTCCGACATCATTGCAGAAGAAATCACGTGGTGATACCGTAGACTGGATGTTTGAGCAAAGTCCAAACGTACTGGTGCTTACGTCTTCTGGTTTAATGGAAACAGCACCCAGTGAATTGAGGTAGACTGTTATGTTCTGTGTGCTACAGCTCAGCGTACCAGGATCTACCTGGACGGTGGCTCTGGCAGTGCCGGTACACCCATTTGCATTTGTTACGGTAACTACATAGGCCGTATTGACAGTTGGGTTTACGGTGATTGATTGGACCGTCGCACCATTGCTCCAGAGATAGGATGTGCCCGTACTTGCCGAAAGGCTTGTTGATTCACCAACACAAATGGTAAGATCTCCTCCGATTGTCACTGTTGGTGGTGGGGACACGGTAACGGTAGCTGTGGCAGTATTAGAACAACTGTTTGCATTCGTGACGGTCACCCTGTATACCTGGCTGGACGATGGACTTACAGTAATGGATGCAGTTGTAGCTCCATTTGTCCAGGCATACGATGTACCACCTGTGGCAGTCAATGTGGTTGATTCACCCAGGCAAATGGTAAAGTCACCCGTAATGGCCGCATTCGGCAATGGATTTACAATTACGCTC
>JAUMBK010000057.1:0-10111 GCA_032115795.1 Saprospiraceae bacterium
GGTATAAAATACGTCGCCGGGATTTTCGATTTCCTTGCCATTCACCAGTACATCAGACAACTCTATTTGTGAATTTGGCAAATTGCGAATGAGTTGCTGCGGATCAATTTCAAGAAGACCATCCCATGTTCCGAAAAACAGTTTCCCATTATCAAGCGTAGTATGCGAAGTTGGGTTGTACTCAAACCGGGATAAAACATCTTTAAACCGGAACCCAATAAAACGCTTTGAACTCAAGTCAAAACACGACAAGCCTTTTTCTGACGATATCCAAAGGTGCCCGGAAAGATCCGGCTGAATCGAAACCACATCAAAAATAGGCCAGACATCATTCTGGTAACATTCCAGTGTGTTTTTTTGTGTATCAAACCGGCACAAGCCACTGCCCTGTGCACCAATCCAAACCACCTTTTTATCTGCCGGATCTGGGAAAACGCAGGAAACACCGGGGTTAGGGAAAACCACTCCTTTATTTGTATAATTGTGCCACACCTGCATGGATACAGAATCGAGATTGTTTTGTACACAGAGTATTCCTTCATCCGTGGCACACCAGATTAATCCATTATCCGCCAAAGCCATTGACCTCGGCAACAACCTATCTTTCTTGGCCGCTGGAAACAAGTAACTGAAATCCCACTTTTTTACTGCACCTGACAGCGTATTATATCTGGCAATCTCACCATTGATTCCCAATATCCAGATATTCTGTTCATGGTCCTCCAGCATCTTTGGTATATCCACAAATGATAATGTAAGATTGATCCGGTTGGTTAATTGTAGGGAGGGGTTGTATTCAAACAAGGTAATACCAGGATCTGCCCCAACCTTACAAAGCAGATATGATTTCTTGCTTTTTTTTGATGTTTTCACTGCAACCACTTCCGTCCTTTCAGGTAATTTTGACGTCCAGGGAGCATCCTGCATTTTGCCGGAAGGAAGATGTAAAACCTGTCTTTTGTTGAAGATTCCTTGCCAGATGTAGTCTGGAGCTATTGCCTCGATATTATAAAAGGAACTGCCTTTCGCGTAGAGTTGAAATCCTCGTTGTAACCTAAACAGATAGAGACCATTTCCGGCAGATCCTATCCATACGTTGCCTTCAGCATCCACCATTCTTGCAATCGATTGCGGATCGGGCAGCTCCAGTTTCTTTGTAATCTTATTCAGCGAAATTTCTTCTTTCGACTGCACTTCCTTCGTTATATCATACAATTTCTGGTCGTAATATCTTGCCAGCAACTGTCTGCCATCCGGCAACCATAAGACCTCCGCCCTTTGCGGTAAGGCAAATTCTTCCTTGAAAGAAGTATTCGAATAAATGAATGTGGAATTCCGGCCGCGTTCTGGTTTCAATATCTTTGTGCCGTCACGGAGCGTGATACTGTACTCTTTTATATCTACTTTTTTATATTGCCTGCTTTCGGTATCCAGGAGAAAAAATGTACCATTGTTTCCTGCCATTAGAATATGGTTGTCGTCCTGTAACTTTAAATACATGACTTTATTCCCAAAATCCGGTGGGAAATTTACTTTTTGGATGTGAAAATCATTTTTGGATAATTTTCCACTTCGCAGTTTATCAAGCATATTTTCACCCGTTGCCAGACAAAACAGAGTGGGCTTGCCATCAAGTTGTTGATAAAACCAGATGTTCCCTTTTCCGTCAATGGTTGTCTTACTTGTACTTTGAGCCTGTATGACTGTGTTGTAATCCTGCACGTATTCAAATCGATTCCACAAAGGGTCAAACAAGCCAAGTCCTTCTGAACTGGATATCCAGAGCAAGTCCTGTTTGTCTTCATTGATGCCTATGATATAATTGCCCCGCAGCCGGTTTCGTTTGGTTTGATTCGCCACATAGGCTTTGATCTGATGACCATCGTATCGATTCAGTCCCATCATGGTGCCTATCCAGATCATTCCTTTGCTGTCCTGGTACAAACTGGTGACCCAGCTGTTGGACAATCCCTGGTTCTTATCAATGTGTATCAACTCATAGTCCTGTCCATAAATAATACCACAAATGAATACTTGCAGGAATAGAAAAAGAATACACGTGTAATTACGAACCATAAACTAATAGGAAAACCTAAATTGTATGAATGATTAGGAATGTCACTCAAATTTAGGTATTAAACCGATGCAAATTTCCTTAATGCCTTTGCGAACACAAATAATGGGACGCAAACAAAGGTGGTTGGTACCTACAAATAGACAGCTTAATCCAATTATTCTGTCCTTTGTATCGTGTTTTACTGATGCGTCTGTATCTGGTAAAACATTGAACTGATTTTAGAACCTAAACACATCTTTACATGAAAAAGGGAATCTTTTCCATTATTATCACGTATTTATTCTTTTTTGTACAATTAGGAAATAACGAACTGCAGGGTCAACCTGATTTGAAGCCGGATCAACTTTCATCCGGGCCCAAAACGAATGAAGCAAAACAGAAAAGTTTGGCTAATCAGTTATTGACAAACGAGCAACAAAACGGCTTTGTCAAAAACCAGGGACAGATAACAGATCTGGATGGAAAGCCACTTCCCTCTGTTTTATACCTGCTCAACGAGCCTGGACTTAAAGTACAGTTGCGTAAGTCAGGGTTTAGTTATGACGCTTTTGTCGTTTCTTCCCCATTGAAAGAAAAAGACCAAAATGCTTTAAACAAGAGGTCTAAAAAGAATATTGAAGATACAGCCTCTAAGCATGATACGATGAAATGGCATCGTATCGACATCTCTTTTCCCGGGGCCAATCCAAACCCAGTGATTGAAGAGTATGATGCATTGGCTGAGTCTTTGCACATATACAGTGGAAAATTCACATCAGGACTATCCTTGTCTCAGTACAGGCGAATCGTATATCGTGATTTGTATCCAGGCATCGACCTGGAGTTTGTCGCGGGAGGCAAAGGACAGCTTCCGGTAGAATATAATTTTATCGTAAAGCCGGGCGCAGACGCTTCGCGCATCAAGCTTAAATACGATGGTTCGGATGTTATCCAACTTAAAGAAGGAAACATTCAGATCAAACTGGCATTTGGTTCATTGTCAGAAAGCATTCCGGCCTCTTGGACTGGAGATCAGGACAAAAGTGTTGAGGTCGCTTATGCGCAGCAGGCACCTGGTGTGTTTGGCTTTGAAGTAGGGGCCTACGATAACACAAAAACCCTGACCATCGACCCGACGCCCAGATTGGTGTGGGGTACGTTCTACCAGGCCGCCAATACGAATTTGGAGGGAGAAGGTATTACTCGCGGCAATCAGATGATGGATATGGATGCGCAAGGCAATATGTACATTGTTTTTGAAACCAAAGCTTCCACCTGGCAGACCACAGCCGGTGCCTTCCAGGCCAGTAAGAGTAGTGGCACTACATCGGATTTGTATGTGGTAAAATTCAATAATAAGGGCCTTCGGGTAGCGGCTACATACTTTGGTGGGGAGGGTAGTTTCTCCACTGGCGTTGAAGGAAGACCGTCATTGGAAGTCGGGGTCGACGCTGTATACCTGAGTTTTGCCACCAACTCGATTGGTCTCGGTACATTAAATTCAGGTGAAAACTCCGAGCCAGATAAAGAACCATATGATTATATGGTGGTCAAGTTGAATTTCAACCTGGGCAGGGTATGGTCCAGGTATGTAGGAGGGGCCATAGTTGATGATCAAAACTTTGAAGAATGGTTTGGTGAAGAAGGTCCGACTGCCCTCAGTGCAGACAAAGATGGCAACGTGGTGCTTATTGCAAGAACTAACAATGTCAATTACCCCACCGCAGGAGGTCTTACCTATAGCAATACTGGAGGATATACCTTAGTGGGTACCAAGCTGAGTCCGAGCGGTGCGGTGCTGTGGAGTGGAACCATTGCGGCGCCATCCACCGTGATAGCTAACGGTAAACCCTTCGTTCCCCATCATGCCGAGGCGGATAAGGATGGTAATATCTATGTGCTGGTCGGGATTATAGCGCTAAAAAATAATCAGCTGGTTCCATTTAATATTGCCACGGCGGGGTCGTACAATCCCAACCAGCCCGGGCTTACGTCCACACTACCCATATTAGATGATAAGGCAGATGAGTTGTTGTTGATGAAGCTGAGTCCAAGTGGCGCCAAGCTTTGGGCTACCTGGGTGGGCGGACCCGGTTGGGACAATGCTGAATATCCCAAATATACCGATTTGGCTTTGGACAAGGAAGGTCGTCCCTGGATTGCCTTCATTGCTTATGATGCCAATCTGCCTACTACGACGGATGCTTATGAACCGGCATTTCCGCCCGGTTATGAAAATGATCAGCATTATGTCCAGCAATTTTCAACGGATGGCAGTACATTATTGTATTCTACATTATATGGTGCAGGGCAGGACTATCAACCTGGTGGGACAAATCTGGAAATCGACACCCTCACAAACGACGTGTACTTGTACACCAATGTTTCGGACAGAGAAGAGGACCTATCGCCAACGTATTTTACGACTGATTGTGCCCAGCAATCCTGGCTCGCTCAAGATCCGGATAATCCAGAGATCGAAGATGGTATCTGGCACTTCGCCAAGCTGGGCAACCAGGGACGCACCCGAACATGGGCGACAGTGTTTGGATTTGGTAACAAATCAAGGGTGGACATGAAGTACCATAACGGGAGATTGCACATTGCCGGCGAGGGTAGTATTGAAGCAATGTGGAATACTCTTGAAGATGCCACTACGTCTGGTACACAACAGCCGGAAGGGACGGTATGGGTCGGATTGTTTTTAGCCGCTTTTGATGATGGGTTGGTACCTACCGAAGCTACAGTGACGGCGAGCAATATCTCTCCGGCCACACAAGTGGCTTGTATCGGAGGCTTGGTAGAGACCATCCAGGGCAATAAGGTAGAAGTGAATGGTCCGGAAGGCTACAATAATATAGTCGTGTACCAATGGCAGGAAGCCCCTACGGCTAGTGGCCCTTGGACAGATATCCCTGGCGAAGTTGGTCGCAACCTTTCGCCGGAACCTCGAAATGCAGGGCCAGTATATTTTAGAAGGCAATCTTTCATTCCTGAAACGGAGTGTAATAAGGTATATAAAGGTGTTTCCAATGTAGCTGAACTGGTCATTGGTGTCAATGCAGCGCCAAAAGCCGAGGCGGGTGGAGCCAAGTATTATACCTGCATCGGCAACAATATCACATTAAACGGAAGCGGATCCGGGGGAAATGCCCCCTATACCTACGAATGGTTTATAGGTAGCGATATAGAACCTACTACTACTGAGACAGAACTTACACATGCGCCTGAAGTGACGACCCTCTACACTTTTAAAGTTACGGATGCAGTGGGTTGTTTTGCCATAGACCAGGTGTCCGTAGAGCCTGTGGTTGCCGATGCTAATGGTGACAAGGCTTATTGTGAAGGTACGGTAGGCACGCAGTTGGGTATTCCCGGCGTACAAGGCACTACAGCGGTCAGCTATGCATGGGCACCTGCCACGGGATTGAATTGCAGCACCTGTGCCCAGCCCATATCGGCACCCACCGCAGTCACCGAATATACCTTGACTGTTTCGGTTTTGGAAAAATCGGGTGAAATATGCACGATGGAATCTTCGGCGACTATTACACCCGTGGCATCGCCGGGTGCCAATTTTGCCGGACCCGATAAGCCTGTCTGCCAGGGTGAGACAACCCTTATAGGTGCTCCTGCCGTGAGTGGTTTTACCTACACCTGGGCTCCCGGTATTTATCTGGTTGAAGATGACAAAGCTCAAGTTACCTATGATGCCGGGACAAATGTCGTACCGGTGCCGAAAAGCTACTCCGTTACAGCCCTGAAGAATGGTTGCACGTTTGTGGATTTCATGGATGTGTATACCATCTATTTCCAGGTTACCCCAAGAAATAAAAATTTATGTGAAGGGCCCATCTGGGTTAAACAGGAAGCAGATGCAGGCGAAAAGAATTCACCATTGACCACATATACCTGGGAGAAAGTCAGCGGTGATGCCCAGTTTCAGGTACTGGCTACCCGAAACAACGGCGCCGATGCCTATGTCAAGCTGGTACCGGGTTCCGGCAATTCAGTGACATTCCGAAGGAAATCGAGTATACTGGGAAAAGATTGTTATTCCTTTTCAAATACGTTGTCTGTTTGTACTGCGGGTGGAGGTCCAGGTTGTACCGCCGAAGTCCGTGTGTTGGGAGGTTCCGGATGTCCTTTGCCAGGAGGGAACTATAAGGTATATGCTAGGGGCGTTGATGTTGAAGATCACAAATTCAAGTGGAGTCCTTCCTGGGCGTTTGATAATGATACGCTTCCCATTCCCACACTGATTGCCGTAAACAGTGGCATTAATATCTCCGTGCTCGCTACCAATCGTTATGATCCCACCATTATGTGTGCAGATACCTTGCTGGTCAACAATCCGGCATTGTCGCTGCCTGTATTTACGATTTCTGACAAAATTACTTGTCCGAATGTACCCGTTGCCCTTGGTGGCAGCTTTGTACAAGGCTATGAATACTTATGGAATAATACGACAGGTATGACAACACCCGACATCAATAAATTTGAACCCAATCCGAGTGTTACATTAGAAAATAGCCAAACTTATGTGGTTAGGGTGATCGATACCGAAACGCAGTGCTTTGTTTATGATACCATGGTGGTCAACATACCAATGGTCAGTGTAGATGCAGGCCCTGACAAACAGGCTTGTGCCGGCGCAGAGGTGACCATTGGCGCACCAGCTCCAGAAGGCACGAACTATTCCTACCTCTGGAACCCATCCAATGTACCTTGGAGACCCGTGGGTGCACAAGGGCAGTTGGATCCCAACCCCACCTTACTGTTTGGAGGAACGGACCTCACCATGATTGTGACGGCTACAGAGCCGGTCTTAGGTTGTATAGCCAAAGACACAGTAAAGTTGACTTCTCCCACGGCTGGTGTCATTCCGCCTTTGTCTGACCCTGCACCGATATGCCCGGGCCAGATGGTCACTATCGGTACAACCCCAGTAGTTGGGGCAACCTATGGTTGGTCACCCACTACGGGATTGAGTTGTGCCACTTGTCCCACCACCATGGCCACGCCGGAATCTACCACGACATATACCCTAACAGCATCAGGTTGTGGTCCTGCAGCCACAGCACAGGTAGTAGTTACCGTATTACCTGCTCCCGACTTTACAATCACCAATAAAACCATTTGTCCTTCTTCGCCGCAGGGCATTGGTATCGGTGCATCCGGAAATACAGGCAGTCTTTCCAGTGTGCAAAGCTATAGCTGGTCTCCTGCCGATTACCTAAGCTGTTCCAACTGCGCCAATCCAAATGCTTCTCCACCGAGGAACACAAGCTATACATTGACTGTAGTTTATACAAATGGTTGTAGCCGATCCAAAACCATCACCATTTCTCCACCGGCGGCTGTGGCTGCCAATGCCGGACGTGATGCCAGCATCTGTCCGGGAGAGTCGGTGCAAATCGGGATGAATTCGGTGGCAGGAGCTACCTATGCCTGGACACCGGGTACGGGTCTTAGCAGTACCACTTCCTCCAATCCAGATGCGTCTCCAGAAATGACCACAACCTATACCCTGACGGTATCCAGTGCCGGATGTACGGCCACGGATCAGGTATTGGTCAAAGTGAGGGCATTGCCTGAACTCAATATTACCGGAAATACTACCATTTGTCGGGGAGGAGAAACGGAAATCGGCGTGTTACAAGCACCTAATATAGCCTATTTCTGGTCACCGCTTTCCGGGGTTCAATCACCCAATAGTCCGACTACCATTGTTAAACCTGAGGTGACTACCAAATACAAATTAACACAAGTCAGTCTCATTACAGGCTGTACCAGCAGTAAGGAAGTGACGGTAGAAGTCAATGAGCCCGGTTTTGAAATCAGTGCAGGATCTCCATTCCCGATAGTCTTGTGTCAGGGGAACTCCATTACATTACCACTTACGGTAATTCCAGCCAGTGGTAACTACATATATTGGTGGGAAAATCCATTGCTGCTGCAAACAGCAAATATGAGAAACCCGGTAGCCACGCCGGCATTTACCACAGAATATAAAGTGTATGTTACCAATCCTGCCAATAACTGTGTACTTACCGATGTGGTGCCCATACAGGTTGTGCCTAATGATGACTGTCCTTTGTTTGACTTTGGTGATGCTCCGGTAGTATATGAAAAGTTAGATGACCCTGCCAAACACAAAAAGGTAAGTGGCCTGCAGATTGGAACGAATTTTGACAGTGAAAATTACCCACAGAGTGCCTTTATGTGGGCGCCTGCGACTGGTGATGATGCAGGACAGCCGGATGACGAAGATGGCAGCGGCGCGCTGGAAAGCCTGCACCCAAGAGCGACGATGTTGACCGTAAACCTTTCCAATATTTACAATGATACCTTCCCCGTGGCGTACCTTGCTTTATGGGCAGATTTGGATCGGGATAGTTGCTTTGAAGCTAGCGAGAGAATTATCGAGCCCATTCTAAAAAATGAAGAAGGCCCTAGAGCTGCACAGTTCAAATGGAACAATATCAACCCTCAGGGCATCTTGCCGTTTGGAAATACCTATGTGCGCGCTAGACTTACAGGAGACCTTACAGGAGGTTGGGATACTGACCCCAGTCCAAACGGATGCCGTAATAGCGGCGAAATTGAAGATTATAATGTGTATATATACCCAACTTTGCCTTATCCGGATGCAAAGGTCGTAGCTATGGGTGACAAAGTAAACGGAGACTTAAGTTTAAACGATTTGATGCCACCGGGATCAACCTATTTGACACCATCAGCACTCCCCGGTAATCCAACGGCTGACTTACCTATGGTAAATAGCAATGGAACCTTTATGTTTATGGCGAATACTCCAGGCGTTTATAATTTTAATGTACCGGTAAATGATGGAGTGGTAACCACACCAATTAAGTTGACCATTACAGTATTAAATCCTGCAATATACAGCCCACCTGTGGCGACCACAGACGTAGCTATAACTAAAGAAGGTACTTCGGTTACGATCAATACTTTGTCCAACGATTTTGCTGGTTATATTGGTAAAAATCTGGTGGCAGGAAGCGTCATGATTACCCAACAGCCGCAGCATGGTACAGTTTCGGTTAATCCCTTGACAGGAGATATCACCTATACCCCGAATGTTGGTTATGTAGGTCCTGACAGCTATTTATATAAGGTACAGGATGATATGACCCCAACACCTGGGGAGTCTGTAGCCTGTCAGTTTATACAAGTTATTGACGATCACAGTGGCAATAGTGTACTGGCAGCTAACGATCAAAAATGTGCGATTGCAGACTCTAAAAACTCAGGAAACGTCCTGGACAATGATATGGATCCGGAGGGTGACGGTATCTATTGTGATCCTTTGAATATTTCCAATGCATTATATACATTCATGCTGAATCCGGACGGATCTTACATGTTTACCCCGGCACCTGGAGTCACCGATCCGGTAGTGATCACCTATACGATGTATGATGCCAATCCGGCAACTGCCCGTGATACAGCGATGTTATGTTTCTACATCAAAACAGCTATAGGAGACTATGCCTGGGATGATAAAGACAGAGACGGTATCAGAGATGCTGGAGAAATGCCTGCAGAAGGCGTGAAAGTCACCCTTCACACCTGTACCAATGGTGTGCCGGGTGCTGCAGTGGATGGATTCAGCGATGTGACGGATGAATTTGGAGCTTATGCCATTGCCATTCCACCTTTTGGCAGTTATGCTGTAAAATTTGATCCTTCCATGGTGGGAGAGATGAACACCTATAAACTGACCATTCCTAATGTGGGAGGTGCTGCAAGCGATCGTGAAGATTCAGATGCACATCCACTTACAGGATTTACCGGCTGTTTTGAAGTGACTGATTTCAGTGGCAGAACAGATTTGGACGTGGGAATATTCCTGGATAAAGATGGTGATTTTGTACCGGACTGCCTTGACCCTAATCCTGATATGATTGATCCATTGGGATATATTTATTGTGAAAATACAGGAGAGATATTGGATGGGGGGCTTGTAACAGTTACAGGACCTGGCAATATCTACATGATATTTGATGGATCTGACGGATATTACCAATT
>JAUMBK010000058.1:0-14420 GCA_032115795.1 Saprospiraceae bacterium
CTTATGTTTGCGGACTGGACGGGACTCGAACCCGCGACCCCATGCGTGACAGGCATGTATTCTAACCAACTGAACTACCAATCCAAAGTTGCTTTTTTATAAAGCGATGCAAAGATAGACATACTTTTTAAATGGCAAAAGACTTTTTGTGAAAAAAATAAATTTAAAATTCACACCACAGCCACCTGCATGTCACTTCTTGCCGTAACTTTGCCCTCCCATCTTTCACAGTCAAAAACAGTAGTATGGTATTTCTTGATTTTGAAAAGCCCCTGGAAAACCTTTACGAGCAGCTTGAAAAGCTAAAGGAAGTCGGTGAAGAAGGCGTTGTGGATGTCACCGACAGCATCAAAGAACTAGAGAAGAAAATTCAGATAGCAAAAAAAGAAATCTATGCCAATCTCACCGGATGGCAGAAGGTACAGCTGTCCCGACATCCTGAAAGGCCCTACACATTGTATTACATCGAACAGATGTGCAAGCGCTTTACCGAATTGCATGGCGACCGCTACTGTAAAGATGACAAAGCCATTGTAGGAGGACTTGCGAAGCTGGACAACCAGACGGTCATGATTATCGGCCACCAAAAGGGGATCAATACCAAAATGCGGCAGTACCGGAATTTTGGAATGGCTAATCCCGATGGCTACCGCAAAGCCCTCCGCCTCATGAAAATGGCGGAGCGATTTAATATTCCCGTGATTAGCCTCATTGATACCCCGGGCGCATTTCCTGGACTGGAAGCAGAAGAAAGAGGACAGGCAGAGGCAATCGCCAGAAACCTGTTTGAGATGGCACAGCTGCGCGTACCTATACTTTGTTATATCATAGGCGAGGGTGCTTCAGGTGGGGCCCTCGGTATTGGACTGGGCGACAAAGTATTTATGCTGGAGAACACCTGGTATACCGTGATTTCGCCGGAATCTTGTTCATCTATCCTTTGGCGTAGTTGGGATATGAAGGAAACCGCTGCCGAAGCGCTCAAGCTCACCCCCGACCATATGCTGGAATTTGGCCTGATCGACGATATAGTCAAAGAACCCCTCGGAGGAGCGCATACAGACCCTGAAAAAATGGCAAAAACGCTAAAAGCACACATTAAGTCCGAACTGGCACCTCTGTTGTCTCTGGATGCAGAAGAACGGATTACCCGCAGAATTGATAAATACAGCGCGATGGGTCGGTATGGCCTGGCTGACTGATAAACCCGTTCACCTGGTATGCTGCAGCAGATTTCTCAATGGTTGTTTCGAAAATCCCTCCCGGTAAGAATAAGTTCTGCCCCTGCCCATGCCATTAATCCGGCAAAACAGATTCAGATTCTCTTTGATGGCACCAAAGAGGAAGACAGGGATGTCATAGCAGCTTTCTGTAAAAAGCTGTCAAAAGGAGAAAAGAGGCAAGTCGGTTGTCTTGCTTTTGTTGACCAGAAAGAGCCCTGCCATGATGACCGGTTTACCACCTATTGCCAGAAAGATGTCAATTGGTATGGTAGACCTATTGGCGATCAAGTATCCTCATTCTGGGTGGAGAGCCCCGATATCCTCCTTGTCTTTTGTGTACAACTGGTTCCGCCCATAGAGTACGTACTGGCAAGCAGTCAGGCGGTTTTTATTGTCGGCCCGAATGTGGGAAATGCCCATTTGTACTGCCATCTATTGGCGGAAGTAGGGGAGAATAGCACCATGCATGAAATTATTAAAGGCGTGATGCAGGCCATTGATGTAGTATCAATGTCATAAATGGTTGGAAGGATATTTCAATTGGGACGTAAATTAGCGTCACGCAAGCCGTGTTAAACTAAAAATAAACAGATGAAGGACCAGCGCTTTATAGGAACAGGGGTAGCCGTGATAACACCGTTTAAGGAAGGCAAAATAGATTTTCCTGCTCTGGGAAATATCCTGGATCACCTAATAGATGGTGGTGTCAATTATATTGTGTCCTTGGGTTCTACAGGTGAGGCCGCCACGCTCAGTGAAAGTGAAGAGCGTGCCATCCTGGATTTTACAATTGCGAGGGTAGGCAACCGCGTGCCCATCATGGCAGGCAATTTTGGGGGCAATAACACCCAAGCATTGATTGATAAAATCAAGTCATACGATTTTTCTGGTATTTCTGCCATCTTGTCTGTCAGCCCAGCCTACGTAAAGCCTTCGCAGGAAGGTATTTTTCGCCACTACGCAGCCATCGCAGAGGAATCTCCGGTGCCCGTCATGCTGTACAACGTGCCAGGGCGCACAAGGTCAAATATGGAGTGGGAAACTACCGTCAGGCTGGCAGAGCTGGATTCAAAGATTTTAGGAATCAAAGAGGCTTCCGGTGATTTAATTCAGGCGACCAAAATCATCAGCAATGTCCCTGACCATTTCCTTGTAGTATCCGGAGATGATGAACTTGCCTTTCCGTTGATTGCACTGGGCGGTGATGGTGTCATCTCTGTGATAGCCAATGTATTGCCTAAAGCGTTTAGCCAAATGACAGGCTTTGCTCTGGATGGTGATCATTATGCAGCCAGGTCACTCAACGCGCTTACCTACCCACTGCACAAATGGTTGTACCTGGAAGGCAATCCAGTAGGCATTAAAGCAGCCATGGAGTGCATTGGCTTATCCAACCGCGAAGTGAGGCTACCGCTAGTGGCCATGACTGACGCCAGCGCGCAATCGCTTGCCCAAACGTTGGATAAAGTCAGATCAGCATTGACAGCCTGAATGGCTGAAATGGTCAATCCGAAGCCAGGAGATTCCGCAATATAAAGGTTGCCTTGTTGCGAATGCCGTTGCGTTCATACGTCAACCTCATCTTTTTCCCCTCACGTCCGGAGAATTTTTTGTTGACTTGCGCCAAATTGAACCACCGCACCGGCCAGATACCCACCTTTTTGATCTCATCGCCAACCTGCATCCCCGCTTCACTGGCCGGTGAACCCTGAATTACATGACGCACAGTAAACCGATTCAGTGCAGGTCCGTGCGCAAACACAACCATGCCACTTTTATCAAAATCAAAGGGTCGGTTGTATTTCTTTTCCGGCTTCAGCCAGAGGGTATTTTTTTGCCAGTCAATCACCAATGTAAATCGTTCAAGCAATAACGTTCCCAAAATGCCGTTCCGTACGATTTTATCCCGGGCGATGGGACTGGAGGCCAGATTCTGAAAGCTGGTGATCATATTTTCGTAGGCAAACTCTCCAAAACGAAGTTGCCTGAGCAGACCAGTAAATCCTTCGATGTCACCTCCCAGCCCTTTCCCAAGCGAACCCGGAATGAGGTTGTCGCCAGGCTGCAGCAATGTATCTGTATTGGCATGAATCAGACAGGACAGGGCAGCACCCGTATCCAGGAGCAGGTGCACAGGGACTGGTCTGCCAGGCTGAACAGATACACTCGCCTGGATATAGGGTTTTCGCTGGATAATGTCGATGGTCAGCGGTGTGTAGTTTTTGAATTTTTCATTTTTCAGCCCCCTGGCGGTAAAGACCGTCAATTCCTGCTTTTTAAAATCAATTTTAAGTGCTTTCCCCGAAAAAAAAGCACAACCAATGAGGCCATCAATCTTCATGCCGACAATTTCCTCTACCTGAAGAAAATCCTCGTCGAGTACAATCAGGTTTTGCCGTGTGGGTGGCATACCCTGGAGCTGCAACAAAACCCCTTGGGTGACCATGGCTCGCATTTCCCTGCTGAGGTCTGAGCCTACAAGTTTGATGGTTTTTACGTATTCCAGGCCTAAAAGTTCAGCATATTCTTTTTTGAAAAGGATGGAATTTTCTGCCCCGGTATCCAAAATGAAGCGCAACGGCAACAATTGTTGAAAACGCAGTTCAAGCACGATAAATCCATTGACATACTGGAAGGGGATGGTCGTTTTTTCTGTTTCCGGAATGCGAATGGCCGCGTGCCCCGCATGCGCATTTCTACCGAGACACACCAAAGCCACAAGAAGGTATGCTGGCATGAAACGACCAATCCACCCCACACTGAGGAATCTGGCCAGGATATTTTTCTGCAGTTGCATGATATTTCTACAGGAATAACACTTATCCGCCAAGAATGATTATTTTTCACACAAATAAACAACTCACCCTCACGATGCAACAATTAAAGAAAGCATTGACAGTGCGTGGACTGACGATGATCGCCATTGGGGCATCGATTGGTTCCGGGATTTTTGTTAGCCCTGCGAGTACGATGGCCCAGGTACCTCACCATGGATACGCCTTGCTTGCATGGTTGCTTGGCGGAATCGCTGCCTATTTTGGAGCGATCACGTTTTCAGAGCTTGGATCTGCGTTTCCCAATGAGGGGGGTGTCTATGTTTATTTGAAGGAAGCCTATGGCAAAAAAGCAGCCTTTTTATATGGCTGGGTCATTTTGCTCATCATCAACACTGGTGCGCTGGCTGCCCTTGGCCTGGCGCTGGCAGACTACCTTACGTTTTTTGTTTTGCTGTCAGACTGGCAAAGAGCCCTGGTTGCCATCACCGTCATCTGGGGATTGACCGGCATCAATGCACTGGGTGTGCAGATCAGCCAGCAATTTGCTGTGGTGTTTACTAGTCTGAAACTTTTTGCCATGTTGCTCATCATAGGCGTGGGTTTCTGGCATTTTCCGTCCATTTCACACGACATTCAGCTGAATCCTTTTTCTGCCATTCCGGAAGGGCTTTTAGGGGGGATTTTGCTTGCTTTTGTGGGTGTATTCTGGTCAATGGGAGGATGGCATCATGCCACCTACATGTCAGGAGAGGCAATTGATGCCAGCAGGACGGTTCCACGTGCCATGTTATGGGGCACCCTGGTCATTACACTTGTCTACCTCGCCATCATTGGTGCCTATATGGTGTTGCTGCCAGCAGATGCGATTGCCGCTAGCCAGCGTGTGGCGGGAGATGCCATCGAATCTGTGGTGCACGGTGGGGGCAGGTTTGTCTCCATTGCCATTGCCGTCTCCATTTTTGGCACGATTGGAATTTACACGATGACGGCGCCACGCATTTATTTTGCCATGGCCAGAGATGGCTTGTTTTTTGACTTTCTGGCTGATATTTCTCCCCGCTTTCAGACACCAGTGAAGGCCATGTTTTTTCAGGCAATGTGGGCCACACTGCTCATTTTTATATGGGGATCTTTTGTGCGGATGATCACATTTGTGACGTTTATGGACATTGTATTCATGTCATTGGCGTGCTGTGCGGTGTTTATTTTCCGGCGTCGGGGCTTGGAGAACGGTGGCTATAAAATGGCCTTTTACCCCTGGCCTCCATTAATATACCTGTTGATTTGCCTGTCCTTTGTCATCTACACACTATTATCGTTTAATAAAGAATCGTGGGCAGGCATGGCCATCTTACTGGCAGGATTACCGGTATATGCCTATTTCGCGAAAAAGCAAAGAACACAGACCCGCTGAAGCATAACTGGTATGGCTCTTTCTATCTCAGCCTGTCCATGGAACGGACAGTATTTTCATCTTTTTTGATAAAAGAAATGGCCATGATGCCAAAAAAGATGGTAAAAAACGGAAACGCCCACCCCAGCCCATACTGGTAAGGTGTTGCATCTTGTTGGCTGAGCAAATACCAGGCAAAACAACCCAGTGCACTCGCCATGCCCACAATTACTTTACACATGTTTATTTGAAGCGGCCTGTTTTTGTATAAAAAAATTGTACCAAACGAGGTAAGGCATCCCAATCCGCAAACGGCGAGTAACATGCCGTGATCATACACAGAAAACTGACTGTCAGACCAAATTCCTTCGGCAGCTTGTGACGAAGAGGCAAACTCAGCGAAGAACAAAGCGCCAAACCCCAACGCACAAAACAAGAGATAAACTGTTTGTATCCTTTGTATCATGTCTGAAAATAGGTAATTTTAAGTTTTTCGAAATACGAACGCAAGATAATGAATTATAGCTTTTGGGAGAAACAATTTCTTGAGAAGCCGACAGATGTAACCATCATCGGGGCAGGCATTGTTGGTTTGAGCACAGCAATTTCTATAAAGGAAAAAATGCCTCATTGGACGGTGAAAGTATTGGAAAAAGCGCCCCACCCAAATGGGGCAAGTACCAAAAATGCCGGATTTTCCTGTTTTGGCTCCGTTTCCGAATTATTGGATGATATAGAAACAATGGGAGAGTCCGCCTGCATGGAGGTGGTTTTGATGCGTTGGAAAGGCCTTGCAAAACTGCGCCATAGGCTTGGAGATAAAGCCATTGACTACAGACACTGTGGGGGTACAGAACTGTTCAGAAAGCAGGACGATGATTTGCGTGAGACATGCTTTCAGTCCATTTCCTATTGCAATCAGTTGATGAAAGAGCATCTGAGCATCGAAAATTGTTACAGGGAGAAGAGAAACACCCTCATTCCTGCATTCCGGCAAGAGGCCATCGTCAATGAATATGAAGGCACCATTGACCCCTTGCGTATGATGCAGTCGCTGTTTGCTATGGCAGTATCGTTGGGTGTATCCATTGAATATGGCATTGATATAATGCATATATCATTGTCAGATAAGGTATTACATACATCAGAAAATGTGCATATATCCTATAAAACACTGATTGTTTGCACCAATGGATTTAGTCGGCGATTATTGCCGGAGCTTGCAGTAGAAGCGGCTCGCAACCAGGTTCTGATTACCGAACCACTTCCTTCAAATCCATTGTCATCAGGATACCATATCGATAAGGGCTACATCTATTTCAGGGAAGTAGAGGGACGTATTTTGTTGGGTGGGGGAAGGAATGTAAATCCTGTGGGTGAAGCAACTGATCAGTTTGGTACAACAGAGGAAATTCAGCAATATTTGCAGGAGGTACTTGAACAGATTTACCCGGGGGCATCAACGCGCATTGCATATACCTGGAGTGGGATTTTGGGCGTGGGTCCTTCAAAATTTCCAATACTTGAGAGGCTGGATGCCGACGTACTTGTAGGAGTCAGGATGGGCGGGATGGGTGTAGCCATTGGAAGCTATCTGGGGGATGTGCTGGCGGACCTTGCCTTAGACCAATAATGGTCCAAGAAAAAGACTTGCCGCCAGAAAAGGCTTCCCGGCATTTGCAAACTGCCCGAATAGGCTATCTTTGCAGCATGAATGGCAGCAAGAGTCAACGTTCAATGTTCCGGGAGGCGAAGCGAAGGCCGTGGAGGGTTCGTAGGTATCTTGCTTTTCTGGTTCTTACTCTATTGGGCACGCACCCACTTTCGGGACAGCGTTTGGGCTCTGAAATCTCCATTCACAACGAAAACAATCAGGTGATTGATGCCACAACGGAACCTGCCACCCAGTTTTTGAATGGGGACGTAAAGGTTTTCCATGAAGGGACATTCATGTACTGCGACACAGCCGTATTGCGAGGAGCAAATTTGCGTATGTACGGCAATGTCGTGCTAATTCAGCATGACACAATTCGTATTTTTGCCGATTCACTGCATTACAATGGTGATTCTCTTGTAGCCTATCTCTTTGGCAATATCATTCTGGAAAACGGGGCAACCAAAAAACTGTACACAACATACCTCAGGTATGATGCCGAAACTAAGATTGGTTCCTACACACAAAATGCCCGACTGCAAGACGGACCGTCATCGCTGGTCAGCCGCCGGGGCAGATACCTTCTCAATGAAAAAAAAGCCTATTTCTACGAACACGTTTTGGTCAAAGGGGATGATTTTCAGCTGGTGACCGATTCCCTTGCATACACCACGTCTTCACAACGAGCCAGCTTCCTCGCTCCGGTGCGGATAGACAGGGATTCTTCCAGTCTGTATTCCGAACAAGGCTGGTTTGACCTGGATAACAAAAAAGGGGATTTCATCCGCCAGGCTGAATTCAGGGAAGGCACGACAATTGCAAAAGCCGACACCATTCACTACGATGGCGCCCTGGATGTAGTAATTCTCCGGTCTGACAGTGTTCAAAGTACATATTTTACCAGTCGGGATACGGCCTTTGCCAACTATATCTTCTACGATCGCAAAAACGACAAGTATGTATTGGAAGGCCAGGCATCCTTTACGGCGCCAGACAATGCAGTGAAGGGCGACAAAGTGACGTACGATAAAAAATCAGGCGAAATGCATGTCGCCGGCCGGTCAGTAGTGAGCGATCCTCCCTTTATCATTGCGGCAGATACACTGGATTACAGTAAAACAAACAAATATGGCAAGGCAGATGGGCATGTTGTCTGGCGGGATACAGCAGCCCGAACTGCCATAATTGCTGACCATGTAGTCTATAAGGGTGACAGCCAGTACATGAAAGCGCACAACCAGACCGGCCGTCCCTTGTTTGTCTCGGAAATTGATGCAGACACCTTGTTTATGCGGGCAGATACGTTGCGTTCCTACCGCCGAATTCAGCCTAAAAAAATCGTGATGCAGAGGAAATCCTCCGTGCAGGACACATTGACAGGACAAGGGGCAATGGACTCTCTCGCAATCGGGCAGGATGATTTGGCAGCGCCCGCCGCAGACACTTCGACATTCGGTATGCCAGAGACGATGGCAAATGCGGCCATGGACACACTTGACTTTTTTGCTGGCGAAGGCAATGTCCGCATCTTCAAATCCGACATGCAAGCCATTTGTGATACGTTCTTGTTTCATAAAAAAGATTCACTTTTTCAATTGAGAGGCTTGCCTTTTGTTTGGTCTGACAGTTCGCAGATCGCCGGAGATACGATCGATCTCGGTATGAAAAACAACAAAATCAACCGACTCATTGTCCGTTCACAGGCAACGGTCGTCAGCACGGAGGATGACCTCTTCTATGATCAGATTGGGGGGCGGAGGATTGAAGCTTTTTTTTCCGAAGGGAAACTCAGCCGAATGAATGTCAAGGGTAACGCCCAGCTGGTGTATTATTTGCGCGATGACGAAAACGCCTACATTGGCGTCAATACAACCGAAGCCAGCGCGATGACTTTTTTTCTGGAAGACAACAAAGTGAGGGAAATACGCAATTTCAACCAACCTGTCTCAAAGGTATTGCCCATGGCGAAAACGGATCATGAAGCATTGAAACTGAAGGGATTTCAATGGCAGTGGAACAAAAGGCCAGGTTCCAGCAATTCGCTATAGACATTCTGTTGTCAGGAAGCCGGATTTGCCCGTTTCCATCTTCTGTGCGACCATAACCACCACCGGGGGTCCTGCTGAATTTCATGTTCGAGAAAGCGACAATATTTTTCGGTGATTTCTCCAAATTGGGTCAGGGATGGCTCCCGTTCAAGCATGTGAAAGGCAAGCTGGTAAAGTGCCTTTCCCTTCGGTTGTACATGCGATTGCTCATTCCGGGCGTCAGACCCTTGCATTGGTATTTGCTGCAGATACACGACGGGATAAGCAAATTTTTTGGCCAATTTTTCAGCCCCTGTCAGCCAAGGTGTCTTCCTTCCCAGGAAGGTATTCCAGTACATGCCGTTGGACGTGACCGGAGATTGGTCTGAAATGAAGATATAGGCCGCATTCTCATGTTGAATGGATGCCATCACGCGGGCGGTTTGCTCAATTGGCTGCAAATCCAGGCCAAACCTGCCTCTGTTTTTGCGTACCCACCTGTCAACGGCGGCATTGGATAACGGCTTGTAGAAACCCACCACCTTCATCTCCAGCAATGCGGGAAGCAAGGGGACCACCAGTTCCCAGTTACCATAATGACTCGCCATAATGATGGTGCTTTTCTGATTATGAAACCACGATTTCCATGTGGCATCCTCAGTCATTTCTACCCAGGAAAGGGCAATGTCAGGCTTGCTGACAGCAAGATTGACAGATTCGATGAAGTATCGCTGCAATACCTGATAATACCGTTCTTTAAGTTGGAATAGCTCACTTTTCTGCATCTCTTTTCCGATGGTGCTTTCCAGGTTTTCTATGATAATCCTGGACCTGTACCCTTTGCCAGCGTGCAAAAGCACAGCTGTGAGGTACCCTAATAGGCGGATCACACCAGGTATTTTGACCAATGCGGATAGGACCGTAAGCAAGGCCGTGATCAATTGGGTTTTCATGGTCTCCATTTTAGGTGTGGCAGCACGTTGATCGTGTCTCGACCGATTGGAAATGCCACACGGACTTTTTGCCATGTAAAAGTATCAATTTGATTTGTTTCTTGCGAATACATTGCCGCCTATCGGTGATTATATACCTTTTCAGGGGAAAGCAGGATTGTTTCCGGGGGAGTCATCGCATTGAACAGCTGCCATTGTTGTACCTCTCGGAGATCGTTTACGGAGAGCTCGGCCTCGTGCAGGTATCCTTCATCCAGCAGGCGCTGCCGGCAGGTCCCTTCCAGCAAAGGGTGTGCAGGCGTGTACCAGCGTCCATCGATGCTGGCAGCGACATTGTAATAGTACGCATCAGTGATCTTTCCATCGGAAACAATGATGATTTCATCAGAGCTTCCCCGCAGAGCGAAAAGATCATCCAGCTCCGCCCTGTTCTCCACTTTCCAGGGATATTGAATGCCATGTGTATAGACCAGCTTGATCGACGAAATCTGGCGAATCACATAAGGATAAAAGCTGATTTCCAGGTCAGTGGGTGAGGCGATCACACGGCATTTTACCCGACCCAGACTGTACTCAGCCGGGATGTGGATGACTTCTGACAATGCCGGGACGCTAGCCAACCCAAACAATGCCTTCCATGCCCTAGCCAACCTGGCCTGGTGATAGGATAGGTGCATGACCTGGCCATCAATCATACAAATGCTCTCAACCAACCGGTACATAGATCTTTTCTGTTAATTCGGTATATTCTGCCTCCGGATTGCTCATCGCAGTTATGCCTCCGCCGCTCCGATAAAGGAGCTGATCTCCTTGCTTTTCAATAAAACGAATCATCACAGCTGAATCCAGGTTTTCTCCATCAAATATGCCGCATACCCCGGTATAATATCCCCTGGGACCCAACTCTGCTTCCCGGATAATACCAACCGTTTTCTTTTTGGGGGCACCGGAAATACTTCCTGCAGGGAGCAAGCCGGCAAACAGGTCACCCAGCCTGGAGCAATACTCCGCCGGTAGTTGGCCGCTGATCTCAGAGCTCACCTGCAGCAATTCGCTTTGCCTGCTTTTGATTCTGTCCATATACCTGAATCGGTTGACGGTCACATTTTTTGCTACCGTGCTGAGGTCATTGCGCATCAGGTCGACAATGGTGTTGTGTTCGGCCTTTTCTTTGGCATCGCCCATAATTTGTTGTTCTGCATTCGGCAAAGATGCATTGATGGTCCCTTTCATAGGGAAGGTACGGATGCATCCCTCCCTGATTGTCACAAACGATTCCGGGGAAAAGACAATAAATTCGCCTTTGAAATAGAGCTTATATTTTGCCTTTGCTGCCTGGTACAACGACTGTAAAGAGTAATTTGTATCAACAAGGGAAGGAAAGGTGAGGTTTGTCAGGTACGAATTCCCTTTTTTTTGTTCGCTGATGACCAGGTAAAATGCTTTGTCAAATACCTCTCGGGAGACCGGCGTAAACGCAAACTGCAAACTATCTTCCGGCAATGTAAACGGTGCCATTTTTTTATATAAAGGAAAACTGTAAAATATATTATCTTGTAAATCTGATATTTTACATATAAACGGTTTTTTTAATTCGAAGTCGAGCACGAAGAGAAACGCTTCTTTTTTGCTGCCCAATGCATTCATTTGTTCTACCCAGTTTTCACACTCGTTGGCCATGCTTTTTTATTTATAGGCTGCAAATACTTTGGTTTTCCAGCGGGACGGGTCTGGATTGGCTGCTGTTTCATGAATATATTCTTCTGCGAAGGGCATTTTCAAAGTCAGATTTCTGTCGGCGAGGTACATGCGAATGGCTTGCCTTGCCATTCGAATCTGTTCTTCATCACCACTGGCCATCGTCGCTGCATACGTACCGGCCGGTAAGACAGTTGATTGCGTTCCGGCCAGCTGTGTATATGCCGGTGCTGGTATCCCTACAAAGACGTCTGCGCTATCAGCGTTTATCCCACCGGAATAGCGCAGCAGGCAGGCGCGTCCCTGTGTTTGCATTCTCTCTCTCTGTGCGAGGCTGTATATCGTTTGCACGTTGTGTCCAAAAAAGCGGAACAGGTCCTGTTGAGCCACGGTAGCCCGGTATCCGGTAAAATGCTGTTGTGTGAGCCCGATTTCACTTACCACAAAGCCGTAGTATTTGTTTTGGTTTGCCCTTTCCAGAACGAGTGATTCAAGTTGCTTCAAATTAAGTTGCAAAGTGCGTTTGTCCTGCCAGCTGAGCATCCATTTCCACAACCGGCTGAAGTAGCCGCAAGATCTGGTTGCGCTTAGCTTGATTTCCGTTTCCCCTTCTCCGCCTGCCAGTTGTACTTGGACAAGCAGGGGATCACCGGTGGGTGTCAGCCCTACCAAAGCCACTTTCTGAGATGCAGTTTCTGTTTTTTGCAACCATACTATCTTTTCCGGGGTACTCTCAGGTATGCTGTTTAGTGCGGTGCTGTCATGTTCCTGTAAATCCCAGCCAAACCACAGGGCCAGTTCGGCAGTATCTTTGGCGGCATGCCATAAAAAGGAAGGCGTTGTGGCTATTTTTTTATTGGCTGAGGAGTGAACATCGGGTGTCAAAAGTGCCGGCAAAAGAAGGAAAAAGGAGGCTGTTACCAACGCTGCGGTTACTATAATTTTCTGTTTTGTCCAATTCATTTCTTTGTTGTATTTGCATCTATAAAAATGGCCCGACACAGAAAGTATCAGGCCATTTTAACTCAATCATAGTGCATTCGTTCTGGTATAATTACCTGTAAATCTTTGCAAGCCCGCATTACACAGTCATAATGTCTTTCTCTTTTGTCTCCAGCATTTTATCAACTTTCACCATGTAGGCATCAATGGTCTTCTGAACTTCATCCTCCTTTCTTTTTCCCATATCTTCCGGGAATCCATCTTTCACTTTCTTTTTGATAAAATCCATGATTTTATGCCTGTGATTACGGATCGCTACTTTTGATTCCTCGCCTGCATGCTTTGCTTGTTTCACCATTGTCACCCTTCGCTCTTCGCTCATAGGTGGTATAATTAAACGCACGACTTCACCGTCATTCATTGGTGTAATGCCCAGATTTGCTTCGAAAATGGCTCTTTCTATGGCAGCGAGCATTTTCTTTTCCCATGGCTGCACGCTTACCGTTCTGGCATCCGGTGTGGTCACATTGGCCACCTGATTGAGTGGCGTAGGTGATCCATAATAATCCACCATGAGGCCATTCAGGATGGCAGGGGATGCTTTTCCGGCACGGATTTTATTCAATTCAAAGACTAGGTGCTCAATGGCTTTGTCAAAATGCTCCACGGTCTGAGCAATTTGCATATCAATTTCTTCAATCATGCTACGCTGTTTTGTGGCGGCAAAAATAGTGACTTTCGCTGGTTAATCGTCATTCCTGCCAAGGAAACTCAACAGAAAATAGAGAAAAGTAACCAGGGCACTCAAGGCAGATACCACATAGGTCATCGCAGCCCACCACAAGGCATCTTTTGCTCCGTCATGTTCCTGTCCGCGCATGTATCCTGATCTGTCAAGCCAGGCAAGGGCCCTGTTTGAGGCGTCAAATTCAACGGGCAGCGTAACCAGGCTAAACAAGGCAGTCAAACCAAAGGTAATCACCATGACCAGCATGAGGGTATTCCCTCCAAAGCCCGCTCCGAGCCCAAACATCGCTGCCATAAAAATATACTGTTGGATGGTCGAACTGATCTGTACTACCGGCACCATCATAGATCTGAATTGAAGAAACGCATACGCTGTATCGTGCTGTACAGCGTGCCCGCATTCATGCGCAGCCACAGCTGCTGCAGCAATGGTTCTTCCTTCGTATACCTCCGGCGACAGCGATACTGTTTTGTTGGCAGGGTTGTAGTGGTCGCTTAGAAAACCCTGGCCCATGACCACCTGTACATCGTGAATGCCGTAATACCGAAGCATATCTTCAGCTACCTCACGGCCACTTTTTCCGTTTCGGGTTCCAATTTGGCTGTAATGGTTGAATTTTGACTTTAATTTGCTGCTTACCCACCATCCAATGAGGGCAAATACACCTAAAATTATCCAATAACCGATTCCCATAATGTGTTTGTTTTTAACTCTGTTTTACAAATTTGTTTACCGAATCAGATCAAACCCCGTGTATTTTCGCAACGCATCCGGAATGCGAATACCTTCAGGCGTCTGATTATTTTCAAGAAGCGTGGCAACGATTCTCGCCAGCGCCAGCGCACTTCCGTTGAGTGTGTGGGCAAGGCGTGTTTTGCCTTCTTCGTCACGGTATCTGAGCTTCATCCTGTTGGTTTGGAATGTTTCAAAATTTGAAACAGAACTCACCTCCAGCCACCTGCCCTGCGCTGCTGACCATGTTTCAAAGTCAAAGGTCAGCGCAGA
>JAUMBK010000059.1:0-5170 GCA_032115795.1 Saprospiraceae bacterium
CGGAAGCATTTTTTCACCCCTATCGGAAGGAATGGATCTAATCCGACGGATATGCTCTACCCTTTGGAAGGAACCATGCTGTTTTCTATATTGCAAAATCGCTTTCACATCCTCTGGTAAAAAATATGGGTGGCGCACAAGCTCCCGATATTCGACTGTATTGAGATTCATTGCCTTAATTTTCTCCGGATCAACCCACAGCGATGACTCCAGATTTAGAATAAGGGTATCATGAATGATGCCCATTTCACTCATCTGCGCAAGGGACAGAAACCCGCCCATCCTGCGCCTGAACATAAGTATTCTTCGACACAAGGCCGGACCAATGCCTCTCAGAGCCAGAATTCCGAGGCTATCAGCCGTATTCAACTCGATACGCACCGGTCTTACGGGCATTGGCGTTGTTCTCCTCACAAGGGTATCAATGTGTGTCGACAAATAAGACCTATTCCCCTTTTCTTTTGTGTAGTCAGGGTAGTCAATCCAATCTGAAATAGAGTTCAGAAAAACGGTATCCATGCCATAAATCGAACCAAGCTTAGCTTTGTTTCGGATGACGCCGCCCTTTTCTCTATACTTGAGCAAGTTTCTGCAGGCGGTCTCTTTAAATCCCAGCAGCAACAATGAGTCGTAACCTATGGTGTTGGGATCAAACCGAAACCGATGAAATTTACCGAAGGGAGCTCTCTCTATTGCCTTCGGTACTCCATTTATCTGGTCATTCCCTTCTACTTCTATCGGATCGGATACATTGTCCTCCCAGATTGTCATGGTATCCAGACTTATGGGAGCAGCATGCCATTTTTTATACAGTGCAAACATTCCCCATTCACAGGTGATGAGGATCAAAAAAAAGAGGAGTCCCCTGCGCTCTGCACGGGTAAAACTAAAAAACGGTTTTTCAAACATTGTGTAGTCGTTGTTTTTTTCATAGAAAGCAAGTCTGTTCTGAACAAAGGATAGAACCTAAGTCTGTGGTTGCAAGTCCATTTCTTTGGCTTTTTCCATCATAAATTCGTATGCTTTTTGATAATTATTTTCCAGCGTACCATCCAGGATGGCTTCCCGTATGGCAAGTTTTATGATCCCCACCTCTCTGGAAGGAGGCAATCCTAAGACCCGCATGATGTCCTCGCCAGAGATGGGTGGCTGCCAGTTTCGCAGGTGATCTTTTGCCTCCACTTCCCTGATTTTTTCAATCAGCACACGATAGTTTTCTTTGTACCTGTTTACCTTCCCCTCATTTTTCGAGGTAATATCTGCCTTACACAATGTCATCAGGTCGTCTATATCTTCGCCTGCTTCAAACAACAGGCGCCGTACTGCTGAATCCGTCACCAGGTCATTGGTCAGTGCAATGGGGCGCAGATGAAGTAGCACCAGCTTCTGGACATATTTCATTTTATGGTCCATCGGCAATTTCATCCGTCTGAAAAGGCGGGGAACCATGGCTGCTCCCAATGACTCGTGACCATAAAACGTCCAGCCGAGCTGCGGATCAAATCGTTTTGTGGGCGGCTTGGCAATGTCGTGGAATAGGGCAGCCCACCGTAGCCAAATGTTGTCGGTATCCTTGCAAATATTGTCAAGCACCTCCAGTGTATGGTAAAAATTGTCCTTGTGGCCAATCTGATTGCGTATTTCCACCCCTTGCAGTGCAGCCATCTCTGGAAAAATTAAATGCAATAAGCCCGTGTCAAAAAGCAATTTAAAGCCAAGTGACGGGACGGGAGATAGCATGATTTTTTCCAGCTCGGTGGTAATCCGTTCGACAGAGATGATCTGGATTCGTTTCCTGTTCCTGGCAATGGAAGCAAGCGTATCAGGGGTAATAGTAAAATTGAGCTGGGAGGCAAAACGGATTGCCCGCATCATGCGCAAGGGATCATCAGCAAACGTTGTATCCGGATCTAATGGGGTACGTATGATTTTGGATTCAAGGTCCGAACATCCACTGAACGGATCCAGAATAGTGCCATAGTCCGGTTCATTCAGACTAACAGCAAGTGCATTTATTGTAAAATCACGCCTGTTCTGATCATCGGTCAGCGTCCCTCGTTCCACATCCGGCTTCCTGGAATGGGACTGATATGATTCCTTTCTGGCTCCGACAAATTCTATTTCCATGTCATTGTGCCGGAGCATTGCGGTTCCAAAGCGACTATACACAGCCACATACGGCATAGGACTCAGCAGCGAAGCCACTTTTTCAGCCAATGTAATGCCATCGCCAACACAGACAATATCAATGTCTTTAGACTGTCGGGCAAGCAACCTGTCACGAACATATCCACCTACGACATACACAGGCAACTGCAATTCTTTGGCAGCTGTACGCACGATATCAAACAAGGCTCGTTCCTGAGGAGTGATGGGAAAAATCATGGCAGTCTTTTCATTTATAACGAGAGGAGTTCCGCTTCCAGGTAATGAAATTTGATTTCATCAAGTATTTCATGCAACAAGGAGGGTTCCATCTCGGAGACCAGTCTGGCACGAAAATCCTTGATGCCGGGAAGGTCTCTGAAGTAATTGGTATAATGGCGGCGCATCTCTACAACGCCCACTCTTTCTCCCTTCCACTCTATGCTTTTTTGCAAGTGTTTACGCGCCACTTCCACACGCTCATTTATGGACGGAGCAGGAGGAATGGTGCCGTCAGCCAGATATTGCTTGATGTCCCGGAATATCCATGGATAACCAATGCTCGCCCTGCCAATCATAATGCCATCCACGCCATATCTGTTTTTATACTCCAAGGCCTTTTGTGGACTATCGATGTCCCCGTTTCCAAAGATAGGAATGTGTATACGGGGATTTTCCTTTATTTTCCCTATGAGCGTCCAGTCTGCTTCGCCCTTATACATTTGCTTTCGCGTCCTACCGTGTATTGACAAAGCCTGAATACCCACATCCTGCAAACGCTCAGCGACTTCCTCAATATTGAGGGAGTGTTCATCCCAACCCAGCCTGGTCTTGACCGTCACAGGCAAGGATGTTGATTTAACTACCTTTTCGGTCAGCTTGATCATGCGGGGAATGTCCTGTAAAATACCGGCACCCGCCATTTTGCAGACAACTTTCTTTACCGGACAGCCAAAATTGATATCGAGCAACTCCGGTTTTGCTTCCTCCACAATTTCGGCCGCGCGACCCATTGACTCGATTTCAGCTCCGAATATTTGAATGCCCATAGGCCGTTCTTCATCATACAGATCGAGTTTTTGTATACTTTTGGAAGCATCGCGAATCAACCCCTCGACAGAGATAAATTCAGTGTACATCAAATCACTTCCCTGCTCTTTGCAAACTGCCCTGAAAGGCGGATCACTCACATCTTCCATGGGAGCCAACAATAAAGGAAATTCGCCTATGTCAGTCTTGCCTATACGTACCATCCAAGCAGAAATCAAAAATTGTAAGTGGCACCAAACCAGTACTCTATAACGGAACTCTGGATGTCCTGCGCCTGCCCGTTGGCAATGTACATCAATTCCACTCCAAAACGCCATTTGTCCTTGCCACTCATATACCCCACCCCAATGAGTGGGTAATTGACTGAAGTTGTTTCAATCAAATCCCGGATGCGATACCCATCCGGATCTTTTCCATAGCGCATAAACGCATATTCAGCCTGTATGTATATCTCCTGGGTTATTTTTCCTCTTCCAAATAAAAATCCACCAATGTCAGTCACAGAGGGGTCAGGGCCTATGACGGCATACTGGTCATAAAACACCTTCATCCCACCGCCTGCTGTGAAGCGACTGGCAATCTTATACCCAACGTCAAGCTTGCTTGAAATGGAAAGACCGTTAAAAAAACCAAGGTTGCCAAATTTTATTTCAGGATTGAACTTGTTGAGAAGAGCCATTTGCTTTTCCTTTTTCTGCTCTTCCCTTTTGCTCTTTGCAGAGGTTTTTTTACGTATTTGGGCCTCTGCCTGGGTACCGGCAACCAAAAGAAAAAAACAAATTGTGAGGAGCGACAACAGGCTTTTCATCGTAGTAAGGATTATTTTGCAAAAGTACGGTTTTCGGACCAATCAGTGGCGATTCCATGGTGTTTTAACGAAATTTTACCATGATCTGGGTATAAAAGGATGCCTTTGCATTGCCATCGCAGGAAATGCAGATTTTTTAGCTTCACCCAATTCTGTCATTCCTAAAAAGGATGTGGGAAATAATGTCTATATTTGTGCCTCTACCACGCAGATTAAGAACCAGGAAAATATGAGCATTCATCCAGAAAAAATGATATCCGCCAAAGTGCAGGCTATGGAAGAATCTGCCACGATCCGTATGGCGCAAAAATCACGGGACCTCGCCTCAAAAGGCGTGCATGTGATCAGCCTGAGTTTGGGCGAACCGGATTTCGACACACCCCAGTTCATTAAAGATGCAGCGTGTGATGCGCTCAAACAAGGCCTGACAAAATACACACCGGTGCCCGGTACCCTGGGACTCCGGCAGGCGATATGTGAAAAATTCAGACTAGAGAATGACTTGCATTTCGACCCTACCCAAATCGTAGTTTCCAATGGGGCGAAACAAAGCATTGCAAACATTTGCATGGCGACGCTGGATGAGGGCGACGAAGCGATTATTCTCGCCCCGTATTGGGTGTCTTATTTTGAAATTGTCAAGTTTGCGGGAGGCGTGCCGGTCATCGTCAGTGCGGGCATTGAAGATGATTTTAAGGTCAAGGCGGAGGCCATTGGAAATGCCATCACAGACAGGACCAAGCTTGTGATCTTCTCATCACCTTGCAACCCCACCGGATCGGTGTACACAAAAAAAGAACTGGAAGACATTGCTGAAGTCATCGCCACCAAAGGAAACATCCTGGTCATCTCAGACGAAATATACGAATACATCAACTTTACAGGGGCACACGCCAGCATTGGGGCGTTTGAACCCATGAGGGGCCTGACAGCTACTGTCAACGGCTTTTCCAAAGGGTTCGCCATGACAGGCTGGCGACTTGGATATATGGGAGGACCAAAATGGCTCGCCGAAGCATGCAATAAAGTGCAGGGGCAAATCACTTCTGGTGCTGCTTCCTTCAGTCAAGCAGCTGCAGAAGCAGGATTGCGCGCCGGTCGTAGCGAAGCACTGGCAATGAAGGAAAGTTTTTACCGCCGGCGTAACCTCATCACCGAAAAACTGGC
>JAUMBK010000059.1:5180-9396 GCA_032115795.1 Saprospiraceae bacterium
AGCCATCCCCGGCATCAAGGTCAATCAGCCGCAAGGGGCATTTTATGTATTCCCTGACGTGAGCTACTTTTTTGGCATGAGCAATGGCCATGTCACCATCAGAAATGCCGATGATTTTGCCGAAGCGATGCTGACGGAAGCAAATGTGGGTGTCGTATCCGGCTCTGCGTTTGGAAATGACCAGTGTATCCGGATTTCGTATGCCGCAGCCGACGACCAACTCACCGAAGCTGTGAGGCGAATCGAACATTGCCTTGCCGGCTTTCATCGATAATGGAAATCAAATCTCCCTTTGATTTTTGCCACCAGTATGTAAGAAAATTTGCCTGAAATTTCAATCTGTTTCGTATGACAGATTTGAGATTGTTTTCAAACAGAGATTGGCTAAACCAGCCATTTGATTGCATCCCTGAACAAGTAAAATAGAAACACAAGTACACCTACGATCACTTCGCTTCTATACTTTTTAAACAAGTCAATAAGTTTATTCATGTTTATCGCAACTGATTATTTGTGCAACACATTTTCAGGTATACCAAACTAATATAATTGCCTTAATGTTTTCAAAAAACCATTATCAAGCACCTTTCTCTGTCAAATTTAGGAATGGCAGGTATTTTCGATTTATGTAAGCCCCTGTCGAAGCGTTCTACAAATACATGTCTTTCCAGGACGGTTATATGGCAATATATTGCTTAGGTTGTGTATCTCCATCTGTCATGTTCACACACCGATACAAAATCTAAAAATGCGACGTATTTTTCATTTTTGGAAAGAATTTCACTTTTAAACGAACAAATGGCGGTAGTCGCCCTTCCTCGAATTTTAATTCCCTTCTTCCATTCAAAATGTGGTTTTTATTAAAACATAATTTTCTTTATTTGGCCAAATACATTATTAATTTACATTTATTTCTATTTTAGGATTATTTAATAAATTTTTTACTTTTTTATTGATTATTTACAATATTATATTGTATCTTTATTTGCATTATGTTACATTCACAATCTAAATTCCCTGAAAAATGAATATTACATTTGAAGAATTGCGAAAGGTCAAGCATGCCTTGCCTACGGGCAGTGTCAACAAGATTGCCAGAGAGTTGGATATCGAGGAGCAAACGGTGCGCAACTACTTTGGCGCCCGGAAATACGAAGGAGGGCAGATTATCGGCTATTACATCGAACCAGGTCCAAATGGAGGGGTTGTCCATCTCGATGATGACGCTATCTACAGGGCGGCAAGGCGCATCCTGGCAGAAACACAACAGTTGGGCTATTGAATACCAAAAGCAGGATTGCCTTCACTTATACGTATGGAAGAAAGTTGTGAAAAAAACTACTTTTTTCTCTCACGTTCGTCACATTTGGGTCTTGGTGAAAAGATACAGCTTTAATAGAAGCCGTTTCCTCTACACCAAACTGCTTGATCTTGTAATTGAGGTGTTTGTAATAAACAGTTGCCAATCCTCCTCAGATTGTAGCTTACAAGTTCGTGATCGTTTCATTTCTCTGACAAAATAACCACGTTCTCCGGATTCAATACAAAACAAGGTCTCTTCACTTTGGCCTGAACCGTTCATATGGTCGTACGTTCATCCTTTACAGTGAATTCATCTGACATGTGCCGCTTATTCGGCTTCAATTTGTACCTTTGCCCAAATTTTATCGGAGAATCATATGGAACGCAACCAAGTCATAGGCATTGTACTCATCATGGCCACCTTTCTTCTCTGGACCATCACTTCAGCACCACCAGAAGTAAAAAAGGCAGAAGAAAAGACTGGATCAGACTCGACCAGTGCTGTAGCACAAACCACAAAAGATACTGTTCAGATCAGCCCCGCGTCCGCTACCCTGCAAAATGATTCCACCATCGATGCCGGAACTGCGGTCTTGTTCGGTCCTTTTGCCCCTGCAGCCAAAGGGACAGAACAAGAAGAAATCCTCGAAAATGAGTTGGTGCGCATCCGTTTTAGCACCAAGGGAGCGATGATCAAAGAGGTCTTTCTAAAGAAGCATTTCCGAACGATTACCGGCGCTGATGGCAAAGAAGAAAAAGAACCCGTCACACTCCTCAGCTCGCCTGAAAATACATTTTCGTATGCATTGCCGGTACCAGGTACCGCTTCAGGTGTTGTCAACAGCCAGCAACTATACTACACGGTCAGCAAAGAAAAAAATGCCTTGATTTTCAGAGCTATGGCAGGAGAAAACAGCTGGTTTGAGCAGAAGTATGCGCTTGCACCCGACAATTATGCCCTGAATTATACCGTCGCTTCCCATGGACTTGAATCCGTCCTGGCAAAAGGGACAAAACAAATCACATTACAATGGACAAATCACCTCCAGAAATATGAAAAGGGGGAGCAGTTTGAACAGAATTATTCCACTGTCTATTTCAAGGAAAAAGAGGAAAGTACGGATTATTGCAGCTGTGTTTCTGATGATTCTAAAGAATTGAAAGACAAAGCGGTGGAATGGGTTGCGCATACGAACCAATTTTTCAATAGTTCCCTGATTGCCCGATCCGGCAGTTTTCTGGGCATATCTGCCAGCACAACGATGACGGATTTCAAGCAAAGTCCGTATGTAAAAATTGCCAAAAGCACCATCCAGCTTCCCATTTCTGATACAAATGAGGGTAGTTTTTCAATGACGATGTACTCGGGTCCCAACGAATATACCCGTCTGGCAGCACTGGGCAATCACATCGAAGAAATCATCCCATTTGGCTCCAGCATTTTCGGCACAATCAACAGATGGGTTATCAGGCCCTTCTTTGATTTTCTGTCCATGCACATTGGCAGCAAGGGCATAGTCATCATTTTACTTATTTTTCTCATCAAAATGCTGCTGTACCCGTTGATGTACAAGATGTTGCATTCCCAGGCAAAAATGGGTGCGTTGAAGCCGGAACTTGCCCACCTGAAAGAAAAACACAAGGATGACCTCCAAAAGCAGCAGATGGAAACCATGAAGATATACCGTGAATATGGTGTAAATCCGCTTGGTGGCTGTATGCCGATGTTGCTTCAAATGCCTATCTGGTATGCCCTGTTTCGGTTTTTCCCGGCGTCCATCACATTCAGGCAGGAACCGTTCCTGTGGGCATCAGACCTGTCGTCTTATGATGTATTGTTCATGCTGGGCTTTGAAATCCCTTATTTTGGAGCCCATGTCTCCTTATTTACTTTATTGTGGGCCGCGTCAACGATTGTCTATTCGTATTACAATATGCAAAACATGGATTTCTCTGCAAATCCGGCAATGAAGTACATGCAGTACATCATGCCTGTATTGTTTTTGGCATTTTTCAACAATTACGCCTCTGGCTTGACATGTTACATGTTCTTCAGTAACCTGATCAACATCCTGCAGACGATTGTTACTAAAAATTATATATTTGACGAGGCCAAAATCCGGGCTGAACTCTTGCGGGAAAAAACAAAACCAAAGAAAAAATCTGGTTTTGCCGCCAAGCTGGAAGAAGCAATGAAGCAGCAGCAAGCCATGCAGGAACAACGGAAAAAGAAATAAACAAGTATATTGGCAGCTATGAAAACAGTTGGCGTGATTGGTGCCGGAAGCTTCGGCCTCACACTGGCAACCCTGCTCTCAAAAAATGTACAGGTCATCATGTACAGCAGGAATGCAGATGTGGTCAATCAGATCAATCTGACACACGAGCACATGGGCTATTCGCTGTCAACCAATGTCATTGCAACAACTGACATAGGGTATATAACCGCTGAGTGCCGATTACTTTTTGCCGTGGTTCCATCCTCTTCGTTTCGCCAGATGGTGCGTGAATTTTGCAGTTACCTAAATCCTTCGCACATCATAATTCAGGCCACCAAAGGGCTGGATATCAGCCTGATCAGTGAAGAAAACTGGCAGCAACTCCATTTTTCCAGGGAGCAGATTTGCACGATGACCGAAGTCATCAGACAAGAGAGCAATGTGATGCGCGTGGGATGCCTTTCAGGTCCCAATCTGGCCAAAGAAATTTTATCCGGACAACCGGCAGCCACAGTCATCGCATCCGAATTTGATGAAGTCATCAAGCTAGGCCAGACAGTACTTGCGTCAAAGAAATTTTTTGCGTTTGGGTCTTATGACCTGAAAGCGGCTGAAATCGCAGGTTCCTTCAAAAACATCATCGCTGTAGCTTCCGGTATCCTTGTGGGCCTGGGAATGGGAAAAAACATGCAGTC
>JAUMBK010000060.1:0-14065 GCA_032115795.1 Saprospiraceae bacterium
CATCTGACCAGGAGGGGTTGTACAATCGGTGGGCAGCATTAAAATGCCCTTTTCTGTAAACGGCTACGCGCATAGATGTATCAATTCAAATAAGGCCCTAACAATTCGGTATTGAATTTGTTGTTCTCGTGAGGGATTCGAGCTACATTTGTAACGCAGTCACCAAGGTATCAAAGGTGCCATTTCTTGCGATTTGACTGCACCGTGGCGTACCCGACAGGCCGGTGTCCCCGGCGAATTTGATGCAACCTAACCACTATGTATTTTAGAAGTATACCAGGAAAATCAGCGACAAAAGACCACCTCCGCAGCATTGTACAGCGGGGTCGCATTCCACATGCGCAACTTTTCCTGGGAAAGGAAGGCAGTGGGGCGCTTCCAATGGCCCTTGCTTTTGCCACCTATCTGTTGTGCGAAAACAGAACAGAAACGGAGAGTTGTGGCCAATGCAGGCAATGTATTAAATCCCATAGGCTAATCCACCCTGACTTGCATTTTTCTTTCCCGGTTGTAAAAAGCGGTGACAAAAAAAGAGCAGATACAACCAGCGATGATTATTTGCCCCAGTGGAGGGAATTGTTGCTGTCAAACCCGTTTAGCGAAATGACCGAATGGTTGCAGACCATGGGCGCAGACAATACACTGCCGAATATCAATGTGAAGGAATGCAACGACATTATGCACAAGCTGAATATGATGTCGTACGAATCTGACAACAAAGTACTCGTCATGTGGCAACCTGAATACCTTGGCAACGAAGGAAACAGGTTGTTAAAACTAATTGAAGAGCCAACTGCCAATACCTTTCTTATCTTAGTAGCGTCAAACCAGGAGTCTATCTTACAAACCATATTGAGCCGATGCCAGCTGGTCAAAATTCCCCAATTTGAGGCCGATGAGATCAGGGACTACTTGCAGCAAACAGTACAGCTATCATCGCAACAGGCCGAGCAGATAGCCAACCTAAGTGAAGGAAACCTGCAGCAAGCCATCCAGATCGGAAGAAATGAAGCGTCAGATTACTCAGACCTGCTGATTTCCTGGCTGCGCGTGGCCTATAAGTCTGATCCGGCAGAAATCAATGCATGGACGGGAGCCATTGGTGAATTATCGAAAGATGACCAGAAACATTTTCTCCACTACGGACTGCACTTTTTCAGGCAATTTCTGTGGCTTTCCGTGGCTGGACAGGACCATGTGCGCCTGACTGCGAAAGAAATGGATATTGCTTCAAAAATGGGCAAGCTGATTGACCAGGAAATTACGGAGCACATTATCGGCTTACTGGAGGAGGCCATTGAGAATATCCAACGGAATATAAATTTGAAAATCATGTTGTTTTCAGACACCCTGCAATTGGGTGAATCTCTCCGTGCAAAGAAGAGCTGATGGCTTGGCCTTAAAGACAAATTACAATAATTCATATATTTGACGGAATACAGCTATCTTTGTAAAAAAAATCCGTGGAAAAACCGCCTGTCATTTCCTTTACCAATGTGGATATTTATCAGGGTGAGGATCCGATTCTCAAGAACATTGACTTTACATTGTCGCCTGCCGAAACCTGCTATTTGATTGGAAAGTCGGGAAGTGGGAAAACGACGTTTTTAAAAGCGATTTATGGCAGTCTCCCCATTCGGTCAGGAGCAGCGTTTGTTGCCGGATTTGATTTACAGCAATTGCAATCGCCCAATGTGCCCATGCTGCGCCGAAAGCTGGGCATGGTGTTTCAGAATTTCCTGCTTTTCAATGAATGGACGGTGGGTCGGAATTTGAGTTACATCCTCGAAGCTACAGGATGGAAAGAAAGGCCTAAAATCACAGCCCGCGTATTGCAGGTTCTTGAGATGGTGGGATTGAATGGCTATGAAAAAAAGAAAGTCACTGCCTTGTCGGGGGGAGAGCAACAGCGTGTTGTGATTGCCAGAGCCCTGCTGAATAATCCTCCGCTGATCATTGCGGATGAACCTACAGGAAATCTTGATCCGGACACGAGCGACGAGATATTGTACCTCCTCAACCGCCTTTCACGGGAGTTTGGGACATCCATTATTATTGCTACTCATGACTACCGTCTGATCCGCAAATTCCCGGCCAGAGTGTACAAGTGCGAAAACAAGAAGGTAATTGAGGTGGAGTAAACCTGCCGCCTACCCTACTTCATCCAACGCAGTCCAAATGTACTGGCAAGAAGACCATACGCCATGACGGTGATTGAGCTCAGTGGCATCAGGATGGCGGCCACTACTGGTGAAAAAGCCCCCTGCATAGCAAAATACAGGCCTGCCACATTGTACAAAAAGGCGAGAATGAAGGGCCCCATGATGATGCCTCGTGCTTTGCGCAGGTAAGTCAGGTAACTCAGAAATGAGGAAAAGACGTCTGCGCCCAAAATGGCATCACAGGCAGGCGTGAAATTGTTGGACTCCTCTGAAATTACTATCCCTACGTCACTTTGCATCAGGGCACCGGCATCATTCAAACCATCGCCAACCATCATGACTGTTTCGCCTTCAGCCTGGCAAGATTGGACATAAGCCAGCTTGTTTTTGGGTGTCTGGTTGAATATCATGTCTATAGCGGCGGGTAAAAGTGACCTAAACCTCGCCTCTTCCCGGTCATTGTCGCCGGTTAGGATTGTAATCTTATATCTTTCTGCCAGCGATTGGATCAGTGGCACCACCCCCTCTCTGAGCTGGTGGCTTACCTGAAACCAGGAAATGTATTTTCCATTCATCTCCACAACCACGCCTTTGATATCATCGCGCTCTGAGCCAAATATAAAGGCAGGTGAGCCGACTCTCACTTCTTCCTTTCCAAACCTGGCTTGAATGCCCTGGCCGGTAATTTCTTCAAAAAAGTCGGGGGGTTCAATATATGTCCCTGAAACAGCGTGGAAAATGGCTTTACTCAAAGGGTGGGCAGATTGAAAGACCGCACTTTTTACCATCCAGGATTCGTGTTCGCTTAAGTTGGGACCTGCAAGAGTGGCTGTCATCGTCTTGTGGTCGGTAATCGTCCCTGTTTTATCAAAAATGATGTGGTTTACCAACTGGATTCTGTCAATAACCTTTACATTTTTGAGATAAAAGGATCTTTTTCCCAGTATGCGCAGGATATTGCCGTAGCTGAATGGCAGGGCAAGGGCCAGAGCACAGGGACAGGCCACGATTAGTACAGCGGTGAAGGCATTGAATGCCAGACTTTGGTCTGTATATAGCCAGTAGCCGAGGGTGAGTATTGCAATGCTCATAATGGTCGTCGTGAAATACTTTCCAATCTGAGCAATCAGTGTTTGAGTTTTTGATTCCTTATCAATTCTAAATGCATCCTCATCCCAGAGACTGGCTAGATAAGAGTGGTCCGGTTTCCGGCTGAGAGTCAGACGCAGGGGTGACTCGATGACTTTTCCACCGGCAAAAAGAGCATCACAGGATACTTTTGGTATTGGATCTGCTTCGCCGGTGACAAAGCCTGTAGTCGATGAGTGCATGCTCACTCCGTAAAATTCCATCGCCCGGAATGATTTCTTTGTGTTTTATGAGCAGTTCATCGCCGGTTTCCAGCTTGTCAAGCGTGCGGGATTGACATTTCCTATCCCACTTTACCAAAGCAGATATAGGGAAATAGGATTTGTAGTTTCTGTCAAAAGCGATGAAGAAAAAGGTATATTGCTGAAACCATTTTCCGATAAGCAGAAAGAATATAAACCCGGCCAGGCTATCCAGATACCCCTCTCCCGTAGCGGTGAATATATCAAACACGCTGCGGAAAAACAAAGTAAGCATGCCCACAGCAATGGGGATGTCGATGCTGATTTGCTTCGGTTTCATTGTCCACCAGGCTGATCGAAGATAATCAATACCGCTGTACAGGATGACGGGAATAGCGAGGATGATGTTGATGTAGCCTATGTACATTTTGACTGAGGCCTGTTCAAAGCCCAGGTATTCAGGAAAGCTGAGCAGCATGATGTTGCCGAAAGCAAAACCCGCCAGGCCAAGTTTGTAGTACAGTGCCCTGTCCTGCACCTGGTTTTTTGCAGATGTTAATTTCTGCAGATTCAGTTCGGGTGTATAGCCAATTCTTGCCAATATTTGTACCAGTTCGCGGAGCGTGATTTTGTCTGGGTGAAAGCTGATCGAGGCAGTCCTGGCCAAAAATTGACACGTCCCCCTAAGATTCCCTCATGCAGGCTATTGAGGTGTTCCAAAAGCCAGATGCACGAGGCACAATGGATTTGGGGCAAAGTAAAGGTGATTTTACATATAATTTTTCGCACGAAAAGTTATACGTCGGGATACGACATCTTCATCTTCGAGAAACTGATAGTTTTTCTGCAGTACCGAACGCTGGCTACTGCCGGGATTGTCCGAATAAGCGTAGTAGTCGACAAGGCCATTCTCTTTCAGCACATGGTAAATTACTTCACAGCCATTGCATCATAACGGCAGCTGATCCCTGACCTGGTGGTTGTCAGGACAATCATCTCCACAATGGGTGCAAGCTACTTTTGCGGCCAGCGCTATATTTCTGGAAGAGAACATGACTTCTGATTGTTTTGAATAGGTAAATTTAGCCGCTGTGCCACCCGAAAAGTGTGATGTTGATTCTATCTGACCACGATACGGATCATCTTATCCGGTCATGTCATGCATCCGTTGCAGAGGTCTCAGTGTTTGCATTTGATGGCAGGAGCAAGCCTGCAAGTTGACCGAGAAGACCTGCCAGAAGGCCCGGAAGAAGTGGGTTGACCGGAATAATGACAACGAACCTGAACATACAATACACAAGGGTTCCGCTGATCATGGAAATCATGGCGCTTCCAGAATGCCGGCAATCAAAAAATAAAGTAGCGACAAAGGGTACAAAGATGGTTACCAGGCCGATGATACTTGCCTCTCCTACCAGGGTAAAAATATTTTGGTGGCCATTGGCGAGCAGCAAGGATGCGAGGCTGATGAGGGCCACCGAAAAGCGCGTGAGCAATAGGAAGGCTTTGTCAGACAATTGCTGGCCTACATTTGGTTTAATCAGATTTTCAGAGAGCAGGCTGGCGGGGGCAAGAAGGGCACCGCTGCACGTACTCATGATGGCACTCATGAGAGAGCCAAAAAAGAATATTTGCAACCAAACCGGCGCATGTTGCAAAATATATTGCGGGAGGAGGAGTTGAAAATCACCATCCAACATTTTGCCATTGATGGCTGTAATAGCTGTAACAAGATAGAGCGGGATCATTGAAAAGACAAGATACAATCCTGCCCCAGCAATAGTAGAGGTAAATGCAGCATTCTCACTTCGAGCCGAGTTGACACGCTGAAAGATATCCTGTGATGCAATGCTGCCAAAGCCAAGAACCAGCCAGGCAGCAATCCAGTTTGCCCATGCTACGGGAGTCGATTCAGGCAGCAGTGTGCGCTGGGCAGGAGTAAGAGAGCCGACCACTTTTGCGACCCCTCCTGCTTCACCGGTGACAAAAATGGCAATGGCAATCAAGCCTGCAACGATGACAATGCTTTGGATAAAATCAGTAACAGACACTGCCCACATACCGCCCCAAAATGTGTAGATAACCACAATGGACGTGCTCAAAAACATGCCTGCCGACAAGCTGACACCCAGCAATGTTTGAGAGAGAAGTCCCAGCGCCACTATTTGAGCTGCGGCATAGCCAATAAAGCTGATGACCATCAATATGGTACTTACGAATTCGACGCGGGGGCCATATCTCTCCCGGAACAAATCGCCGATGGTGTACACATTCAGACGATACAGTTTTCTGGAAAAGAAAAATCCCACCAGCAGGAGACAAAGAACACCACCCATCGGGTCTTCAATGACGCCTGACAAGCCGTGTTTGGCAAACTCTGCACTGGCGCCGAAGACGGTTTCACTGCCAAACCAGAGGGCAAACAAGGCCGCTGTATTCATGGCAGGATGCAATTTCCGGCCTGCATTGATAAAGTCACCGGCACTCTTTACACGACGCGAAGCGTAAAAACCTATAGCGAGGGTTGCTATAAAGTAACAAAAGACAAACAGAATCAGCATTCCGGGATGTATCTACGATTCTAAAACAAATTCTATCCGAAAACAAATATAGCAAATTGATTTTAATAGAATTAAGAATGGAGAATCGGGAATTAGGAATATAGAATTTTTAATGGAGAATCGGGAATTAGGTGTTCGGTCTTTTGTCATTCCCAACCCCGAAGGGGTGCCATCATTATAGCCATGCATTATAATGGTGTACCAAGCCCCATCGGGGTGGCATAATTTCAACCGAAACAGGGAGTTGGGAGTTTAGTCTTTTGCGCTTCACAACCCCGAAGGGGTGGCATGATTATAGCCAGGTCATAGAATAGCGTAACAAGCCCCTGAGGGGTGGCATGATTATAGCCATGCATCATAATGGTGCACCAAGCCCCATCGGGGTGGCATGATAAAAACCATTGATATCAGATCATTTCATTTTATCAAAGGACGCTTAAAAATTTTTCAATATGATTAATTCAACCCCTTCAGGGTTGTTTCTTCTTATACGTTTCGATCCCCAGGTTGCGACCCGGGGCTACCGTAATTCAAACCCTTCAGGGTTGGGATGTCATACCGAACTTAAAAATATTCTGAAAATCCTTAAATCCTGAAAATCCTGATTCAGACAATTTTGAATTAAAAACCTCATTCAGCAGCGAGGGGCTTCACCCCACGCTATTGTATATCGCCCTTCCAGGGCTAAAAAATCCTTGAATCTGAAAATTCTGATTCAGACAATTATTTTTTCATGTGCGAGAGGCTTCACCCCACGCTAAGGTATGTCGTCCTTCCGGGGCTAAAATGCATATCTTTCTATCCTGAAATACTAATTCAGACAATTTTATTTGTCAGTGGACAAAATTATTTAGTGCCCAATGTTCCGACTTAAAAGAGCGAACCCATTTTACAAGAAGCGTCATCAACAGATACGGTGTTACCCTGTCAGATTGGAAAAAGAAATTTCATCAGGAAGAGTAAAAGACATTGACACGATTATTGCGGATTTTTTCAGGAAGTAAAAGAAAATGGATAGTTTCGAATAATTGGTATTTTTAAGTTTTATTTATGGATATATTGGAATATTTTATTCACTATATTTCGTTATTGAAAAAATAAACAATCAAATATTCCATATTAAAATACGCAATGATTTCCACAATTGTGCAATCATATCCTGCATCAAATCATCCTGATCTTCTTTGGATGAAGCATAGACTTTAGCAATCTTGTAGATGATGCCTCTATGCAAATTTACATTTTGTAAAAAAGCAGTTTCCGTATCCAGATTTGTCTTGCTTTCCATAAGATAGTAATACCAGCGAAAACATACCCCCATGATAAGGGTGCCTCTTCTGGTCAACGTCAAAAAAATACTGTCATCAGTAAGCCGAATACAAGGAAGAGATGAAGGATCAACACCAGTCGTTGCCATACTGGCCGCTGTCCCCAGGGCTGTTTTGGATCAAACGGGTCAAAGGCAAGTGCAATACCAAAAAAGGAAAGGCTATCCGCCGTATTTTTCTGAGTAACCAAAAAATAAACTCCAAGAAGTATAAAACCTACGTAGAGATATCGATTGTATGGTGCCATCTGAACGAATTTTCTGTATTAGTCAACCAAAAACATGCAAATGTTACAATACTATGGATAAAATGCAGAAAAATTCTAGATCAATTCAAGTTTGTCCGACTGTATTCCCAGCCAAAATCAACCCCTTTCAGCTGAAATCTTTTCTTTAGCCACTCGTTAATTTGCTGTGGTGTAAATTTCTGCTTGCCTGTTCCATTTTTGCCAGCTTCTTCACTATCCTGAGATTGGGCTACAGACGAAGGCCCTTGTCCCTGGCAGGCTGCCAGCACGATAAAAAGAAATAGGGATAACAATCGAGGCATTCAGGCTACATTTGTGGGGCAAAAATAGACGAAATTGGAAAATATTGCTCGATAATTTTATTCCCTTTGAAATATTGGATTAACCTATCCATCCTGTGAAACACCTCTTTGGTCGAATTTCTCGCTCGCATTAGTATGTGTGACCACATCTTTGTAACAAATATCAGCAAATCAAGACAAATTCAATTATCAAACACGTTTATTCACCATCAAATTCAAAAAAATGAAACCTCTAAAAATGATCGCCTTACTCTTATTTGTCTCAATGTTCCATGGCCTCCAGGCCCAGTCTGTCGACGAAATTCTGACAAAATACTACGAAAATACCGGTGGAAAAGACGCCTGGTCAAAAGTCGCCGCCACAAAAACAACTGCAAAAATAAAGGCCCAGGGTATGGAATTTCCAGCCACAATGGTTCAAACTTCTTCAGGCAAACAAAAAGTGAGCTTCTCATTTCAGGGCATGGAAATCGTACAGCCTTGTTTCGACGGAGAAGCCGGCTGGCAAACCAACTTCATGACCATGAAAGCAGAAAAAATGGAGGCCGAAGACAATGCCATCATGAAACAATCTGCCGAAGATTTTCCCGATGCCTTTCTCAAATACAAGGAAAAAGGATATACCCTCACCCTCGAAGGCAGCGAAACTGTCGAAGGAACTGACTGCTTCAAACTGAAAATGACAAAAAAGCCATACATCATCGATGGTAAAGAAGAGGAAAATGTGACCTACTACTTTTTTGAAAAAGAAAATTATGTTCCCATCCTCACCAAAAGTGTCGTACCCAAGGGACCGGGCAAAGGCATGATGTCTGAAACCGTGTTGTCGGATTACCAGGAAGTAAATGGTCTGCTATTCCCTTTTACCCTCGAACAGCGCTTCAATGGCACCGTGCAGGCAGCTATCACTACTGAAAAAGTAGAAATCAATCCTACGATTGATCCGACTATGTTCCAGTTTCCCGCAGACAAATAAGCAGGACCGAAACCACCTTTTTCCATCTTTCAAACTGATAAAAAATGAGAGCTTCTCAAGTTTTACTGTATTCCTTTGTCCTAGTTATAAGCAATACTTTACAGGCACAGCAGGCCATTCCTCTGAAGGCGGAAGAAATTTTCAGCGGCATCAAAGCACGTCAGATCGGTCCCGCTCTGATGAGTGGCAGAATATCTGACCTGGAAATACACCCCACAGATTCCAAAATCGTATATGCAGGTACTGCCGGTGGTGGTATCTGGCATTCCTCCAATGGGGGGGTCTCTTTCAACCCCATCTTTGACAAACACTCCCAGTCCATCGGCTGCGTACGACTGGACCCTTCCCAGCCAAATAAAGTCATCTGGGTAGGCACTGGCGAAACCTGGACCCGCAACAGCGTCTCCGTCGGCGATGGAGTCTACAAATCAACCGATGGTGGCCAAAACTGGCAGCACATGGGACTGGCGCAGTCAGAACGCATCAGCGATATTGTCATACACCCCAAAAACAGCGATGTTGTCTATGCAGGGGTTCTGGGCAAATTATGGTCAGATTCTGCCGAAAGAGGTGTTTACAAATCAGCCGATGGAGGAAAAACCTGGGAGAAAATCCTCTATATCAATGCACAGACTGGCTGCTCCGAACTGGTCATGGATCCCTCCAACCCGGATATCCTATACGCTTGCTTCTGGCAGTTCAGGCGCACCGCCTTTTCCTTTGCCTCCGGCGGCGAACACAGCGCGCTGTACAAATCAACCGACGGCGGAAAGACCTGGTCTAAAATACACAGTGGCTTTCCTGCCGGAAAGCTGGGCCGCATCGCCCTGGCTATCGCCCCTTCTGCACCGTCACGCCTGTACGCTGTTTTGGAAACAGAAAAAGACAGCGATAAAGGCATGTACCGCTCGGATGATGCCGGCAACAGCTGGAAGCAGACCAGTGGTGACTTCGAACTGGTTGTTCGCCCCTTCTATTTCTCCCGGCTCGTCGTAGATCCAAAAAATCCGGATATCGTCCTGAAAGCGGGCCTATCAGGCTCAATCAGCAAGGATGGAGGTGCTACCTTCCGCTCTATCGGAGGCGGTATGCACTCTGACCTGCATGATTTTGCCTTCGACCCCAACGATAGCCAGCGCCTCTATGCAGGCACAGACGGAGGTGTTTACCGCAGCTGGGACGGAGGGACCGTCTGGGAAATGGTCAAAGGACTGCCCGTATCCCAGTTTTACCACGTATCGACAGACAATCAGATCCCCTACAAAGTATATGGTGGCCTCCAGGACAATGGTTCGTGGACAGGACCCTCGCAAAAGCCGGGTGGCATCGAAAACAGAGACTGGACCTCTGTGGGCTATGGCGACGGCTTTAGAGTATATCCCCACCCCACCGATCCCACCATCGTATATTCTGAAATGCAGGGAGCGGAACAAATGTGGCGTGTCGACCTCGCCCGCAATGCCTATAAAATCATCAAACCCTATGCCGAAAAAGGCGATCCTGACCTTCGTTTCAACTGGAATGCACCACTGACAACGAGCCTGCACAACCCGGACAGAATCTATGTCGGTTCACAGTTTGTCCACGTCTCTGATGACAGAGGGGAGTCGTGGCGAAAGTTGTCGCCTGACCTGACAACCAATGATCCGGCAAAACAGCAGCAGGAAAAATCAGGCGGTCTGAGCGTGGACAATTCAGGCGCCGAAAACCATTGTACCCTATTCACCATCAACGAATCTCCAACAGACAACAACACAATCTGGGCAGGTACAGACGATGGCCAGGTACAGCTGACTACCGACGGTGGGAAAACATGGAAAAATGTCACCCCCCCAGCCGAACTCGTTCCGGCAAATACCTGGGTCCACTTCATTGAAGCCAGTTCCCACGATGTCAATACCGCCTTTGCCGTGTTTGATGGCCACACACGGGGCGACATGAAGCCTTATGTCCTGAAAACTACCGACAAAGGCAAAACCTGGCAACTCATCTCCACAGCACAGATTGCCAGCTTTGCACGCTGCATCAGACAAGACCACGTCAACCCCAGTGTCCTCTACCTTGGAACCGAGGCGGGCCTGTACATCACCGTAGATGGAGGGATCAACTGGGTGCGGTTTGAAAACAACCTGCCGCCAGTGGCAATCCATTACCTGTCCATCCAGAAACAGGCTGATGCATTGGTCCTGGCCACACACGGAAGAGGCATTGTCATCATCGACAAGCTTGCACCCGTTCGGAGCATTACACAGGATCTGTTAGCACAGGAACTGGCTTTCATACCCGCCCCACCGACTGTGATTTACGAAAAGAGTGGCTTCGGCTCGTACTCATCACCAGGAGAATACGTAGGTCAGAACCCATCTTCGGCGGCGATGATCACATACTTCCTGAACAAAAGACACACGCTGGGAAAAATGACCCTGGAAGTGTTAGACAGCCTTGGCAAGAAAGTAGCAGACCTGCCACCCGGAAAAGCCAAAGGACTCAACGTAGTGGATTGGAATTATTCCCGCAAAGCCCCAAAAATAGCAAAGGCCAAGACCTTTGCCATGAGTGCCTTTAGCACAACCGATTTGCCTGCGGGAACATACACCGTCAAAATAACCAAGGGAAGCAAAGAGTTTACGCATCCGATTGTCCTGGCCTATGACCCAGCCTCGATTCACAGCGCTGCCGACAGAAAAAGCAAACAGGAAATCATCAACCAGCTTTATGATATGTCAGAACACCTGGCCTGGGAAGTTGATAGGCTCGACTCACTGGAATCCGGCCTGAAACGAATGGAAAAAACCATCGCTGACCAAAAAATACGGCGGAAAATAGCCGTCGAATCACGGCTTGACAAGGTGTACAATCTGCGAAAGAAAATGGTGGTCACCACCGGCGACAACTACGTAGGAACAGCCGAACCTGAATTGAGGGAAAAAATTTCCTCCCTGTACGGCGTAACAGCCAGTTATGCAGGCAAACCATCCCAAGCCCAGCTTGCCAATCTCCGCGAATTGCAAACACAGCTCGCAACAGTAGCATCAGACATGCAAGCCGTCATTGCAGATACAGAAAAAGCCATTCAAATGCATGCAGGAAAGGCTGCACAGGCACTGCGCATTCAATACCGAAGCAAGGAAACTTTTTTGAATGCAGACAACTAATTTGGCCAACACTGCTGACTAATTACTAAAAACAAATACAAAAAGCCGCCGCAAAGTGGCTTTTTGTATTTTTAGGCCTGATATAACCTATTAGAAATATCTCTTTTCTCTACAAATAGAACAGAATTGGGCGAAAATTTAATTCTTGTCTTGGAGTTCACCCTCCTGATCGTTACATTTGGTAAAGAATCGCGGCTAAGCAAGAAAATAAATGTACTTTTTCACGTTAAACTTATTCATAACGGAAAAGTCTTACAACGGAAAATGGTTTCCAACCACTAAAAGCAGGACATCCAAATGCAATTGACTTTCAGCTTCATCATCCTTTTTCTATTTTCTTTCGCACAAGCGCAAAACTCATGTTTTTCAGACAGCTTTCTTTCTCCTGACAACCCATCCTTAGGCGATCTACCTGTTCGTTCGGCCGTATCCGAAAAGACAGACACTTTCGACGTTGTCTTTCACATCATGCACCTGGGTGAACCGCTGGGACAAGGCATCAATATCACTGACGCACAAATTGAAAGTGCGGTACTCAGCCTCAACCGCGATTTTGGCGCCTGGCCAATCCATGATTCCATTTCCATTCACCCCAACGGAGCAGACACAAAACTATTTTTCCGGCTGGCCTGCCGCAATCCGCAAGGCGTTGCTTCTAATGGCATTGTCAGGGTCGATGCCCGATCCGTTCAGGGATATGAAACAGATGGCTTTCTTTTTATCGCCGGAAATACAGGCAACAATAACCAGCTTGTCGCACTCAGCCGCTGGCCCACAGAAAAGTACATCAATATTTGGGTTACCCACCTCATTCAGACGCCGTTCAGCGGCCCCACACTGGGAGGCGGTTTCGGACCAGGAAGTGTGATTTATGCTGCCGGAGGAGGTGGTCTATACCTTAATCATCGCATTGTAGGCTGTGACCCTGACAGAACCCAGGGTTATAATATCATCAATCCATATGGGAAAATCATCTCACACGAGATGGGACATTACCTGGGCCTCCTGCATACGTTTCAGGGAGAATCCTGCACAGAGACCAACTGCAACCTGGAAGGCGACCGCGTCTGCGATACCGAGCCCCATAACAACGGACGAAGCAATGATACCTCTTGCAATGAAACAATCGAATGCGGCACCCGCGAACCCATTGAAAATCTGATGAATTATAGCGGTGTCCTTTGCGGAAATATCTTCACCCAGGGGCAGAAAAACAGGATGAAAACATTTATACAGGCTTTTTTATCCGAGGTAGCTAATCAGCCAGCCTGCATAAAATCAGCAGTGCAGGATGATATATTGGCAACCACAACTTTAAAGGCGTATCCAAATCCTTGTAGTGAATTTGTCTGGGTAGACGTCTCCTCGAATGGCTTGTACCGACTTGTTGACCTTCATGGCAGCACCGTTCGTTTTTTTGAGTTAACCTCTGGTAAACACAAGCTTGATCTTAGTATGATTACACAAGGAATATATTTCCTCATTCCCCCTGATTCATTAAAATTAAAAGCATGCCGCTTAATGCGGATCTAAATCATGGAAGACCAGGAAATCAGATCCTGCACCCACTGCCAGCATATCTTTGCCGGAAAGTTTTGCCCGCAATGCGGACAGTCAGTCAGAATATATGAAAAGCCCATTATGTCCTTTCTACGTGAATTTTTGGGCGATGTCTTTGCGTTTGATTCACGCCTCTGGCGCAGTATCCCCGCATTGCTATGGAAACCCGGCACCATGGTCAGCGAATATGTGGGAGGGAAACACGCCGCCTACGTGCCTCCGTTCCGAATGTATGTGTTTGTGAGTTTTGTATTTTTCCTCGTACTGGATGCGACAACAACCAGAAACATCGAGGAAAAGGCAGAGGAATTCAAACAACAGCTTGTACAGGATTCGATTCTACAAGACAGCAAGCGCAACTTATCCGGAGACTCTCTGTCCTTGTCACCTGAAAAGAGCCAAGAGAGAGAAGACAGCCTGGCATTACATAAGCTGAATATACA
>JAUMBK010000060.1:14075-19650 GCA_032115795.1 Saprospiraceae bacterium
TGAATATACCGATCGGGGGGCAGGATAGTCTGCAAATGAAGCTCCGCATACAGGAAATCTTGGCAAAACCCGCACTATATATATCAAAATTTAACAAAAACCTGTCCTGGTCACTTTTCTTGTTGATGCCCATTCTTGGATTCTTCTTCTGGCTGCTGATGCGTAAAAACCGGCCTTTTTACGTACCTCATTTTCTGTTTGCCATCCAGCTGCATATTGCCTTGTTTTTAGTGTTAACCATCTTCATGGGTGTGGAATTGCTTTGGCCCGGATTGATTGCCAATACAGGGTCATATATCTTTTGGATCTTGCCTGTACACGCCATTGCCGGAGCCAAAAAATTGTTTGGATTCAGCTGGCTGGCAACGATACTTCGGCTGAGCCTGGCCACAATTTTGTACTTGATTTGTGTGCTCTGGTCCGCCGTCCTGATGGCCTTATATATCTTTACCTCCTAAAACGCCAATACACATGCTGATACGCAATCAACCCATCCTTATACTGAGTTTTATCACAGTACTTTGGATGGCGCCACTTTCAGGGCAGGCACTTTGGGTGGGTGCTGCTCAAAAGGACATCCATCCCATGCAGGATTCGTTGTTTTTTGCAGGAGCAGAAAAAAACAGAAAATTCATCGATGTAGAGGATGGATTATTTGTCAAAGCCGTGGTGCTTACAGATGAAAAACAAGAGATGGCCATCCTGACCTTTGACTGCATTGGTCTGATGTACCCGGAATTGATTCAGATTCGAAACAGGGTGGCAGCACTGCTTCCCTCCTTTCCCGTCGAACACATCGTTTCTTCCTCCACTCATACCCATTCAGGCCCGGATGTAGTCGGTTTATGGGGTAAAGACCACCTGACCACAGGCATCAACCAGCACTACCTGGACACGTTGATCGAAAAAGCAGCCCTAACGCTGGTTGAAGCATATCAAAACAAGACACCGGTAAACATTGATCTTGCCACAGGCCAGCATGGGGAAAACTGGGTGCGCAACATTTCTGAAGCAGACCTGATAGACCGCACAGTTTCCATCATCCGGTTTCGCGATTCCATGCAACGCAACGTCGCTACACTGACCAATTTTGCCTGTCACCCCACGATCCTCATTGGCGTAACAAAAGGAGGAAGTGCCGATTATGTGGCAGGGTACTACAACTACCTCGATTCCGTACAGGGGGGAGTGAATCTCTTTTTGCAGGGGGCCATCGGTGGATGGGTCCAGCCGGAAGACGTACCCCGAACGTACGCAAATGCCCTGAAATACGGCCGGCTACTTGGCAAGGATGCAGCTGCACTCATTTGCCAGGGATCAAAAAGCCAGCGAAAGGATATCGTATTTGACAGGGTGAAAGTGGCCTTGCCTATGCGCAACCCTGCATTCAAACTCATGTCCGATGCGGGCGTAATTCAACGAAAATTTACAGACTCTGTACACACAGAAATTGCCTGCTTCCGGATTGGTGATGCCTTTTTTGCCACTCATCCAGGCGAAACCAGCCCAGCACTCAGCCTAACCACACGCTCCCTGATGAAAAACAACGGCCCGCGCTTCATCCTCGGCCTGGGCATGGACGCCCTCGGGTATATCCTCAAGCCTGTCTATTTTGTACCCCAAAATCTGATACCTCATAGCGCATACCTGACAAGCATGAGCGTAGGCCCCGACACCTACCCTGAAGTCGAAAAAGCCCTCCAAACCCTCCTCTCCCGATTTACCCCGTAGCTTCAGGGCATGTCCTTGGGGTAATTCCTAAGCAAATTACCTTCAGAATTTGCCCTGTACATCATCCCCAAAAATTCGAATAAAAATATACACCCCCCTACAAGCACCAATACCTTGTCTTGACCAAGTCATGCATATCGATTTTTCAAGACGATTTCACTTTGAAAAAAGATACCTATACGCCTATTTTCTATGATACTTTCCCCTTTAGTCAGTGATATTTTATGCACGAAAATCTATCAAACAAACCCTAATTATATGTTTGTATAAATTTTTATTTTGTTTTATTGGTTTTGCTGGTATTTATTTTGGTTTAAACAAAATAAACTAATTCAAAACCATTTTGAGTCGGTTGAAAAATAAAATTCGTCCATGAAGGTGTAACTTTGAATCAGTCGAAGCTCTAAATACGTGAAATTATTGAAGAAAATAAAGAGAAAAACGGATGCTTGCCATCATTGTATTGAATGGACACATTCTTTAAATCAGTAGTAGACATTGCATGATGAACTATAAAAAAATAAGCATTCCTTTTGGCTACCAGTGGAAAAAGTGGATTCACCCGATTGCCTGCCTTTTCATAGGCATGGCAATCCATGCGCAGGTTGTATTTACCGATATCCCCCCAGTGGAACATGCACAAACGCTGCAAGCACTGATTACCCAGGTAGAAGTGGTCAACCAATCTCTGCAAAAGGAAGGATTCAATTGCTCACGCTTTGACATTCTTGAAATCGGCCAGCAAAAATACTTGCTGCCGGATGGACACATGCAGGTGTATGAATGGCAAAAAACACATTGGCAGCTGTTGAATCCTGAAGTAAGATGCGGCTATAATTTTAGTGCAAAAAAATTTGTTTACAACAATGCACTCCATTCCTACGGAGGGTACGGTTTCTGGCGTTCGCATGGTGACATCATCCGATTTGACAGACGCAGCCGAAAATGGGAAATACTGCCCTTTACGAAAGTGTTAAAAGGAGGCGTAGCCAGCTTTACAGGTACCGGACTATACGTCTATGGCCAGCAATCCTATTATGTGGATCTGGCAAAGGAAAACGTATTTACAATCAGGCAATACCTCGCTCCTTTTTCAAAAGAGGACTCGTTTAATGCCTTCACTCTGGAAGTAGACGGGTACACACTCAACAATGAAAAAAGAGTCCTCATAGATGCAAAAGCCAATACGTTGTATTCCACAGAAATGGCCTTGTTCCTTTTAGAAAAAGCGGAATTCATGCACAATAAATATGCACTGCACATTGCCGGACCCAATATCACACTCTATGATCACGCCTTGACGGAAGTACGTAAATTCGCAGTACCGGAAACAACAAAGGAAACCGCAGTTGTCTATGCCCAGAATGGTTCCTCCAATAGCCTGCTTTTTCTTTCTTTCGGCGCTGTTTTTACCCTCATCTCCATTTTTATCTGGCAAATAGCCGCCAGGAAAAAAAAGCAAAAACAATCGACACCCAAGCATACAACCCCATCCCATTCCAATACGATGAATGCCCTGCTTAGCTATGACAAAAAACTGCTATCCGCCGACGAACTCGATGCCATCCTAAAATTGTCAAACATCACCTCACCTGATACGCTTCGTTACAAACGTGCCCAGGTCATCAAAGAACTAAATCAATTATATGTCGCCAATGCCAACCAGCCATTGATTGTCAGAAAGCCCGATCCGGCAGATGGCAGAAAATATGTCTATGAAATTATGAAATCGACATGAGTAAAAGAATCATTCACGCACAAACCACCATGACTCTATTCAAAATCAACAAGTCCATCTGGCCTTAAAATTAGTCACACGGAATGTGACGTACGAAAATGAAACACATGATATCAGAGTAAACCACAGCTTATTGAAAAATTACCCGCTAAAAACGAACTGACAAATGAGAAACCTGACTTGGATTATTTTCCTGACCCTTTGCACCCCAGTCACACAAAGCATTGCCCAGCTGGTCTTTCACAACGAAAGCCAACGTATATCGGCAGACACGATTTCCCTTATGTGGGCAAAAGCGGATTTCATCCAATCTCAATACAAAAAGAAAAATATAGCCTGCTTACGTATGGATGTGGTATTGGTAAATACCCAGACGTACCTCTTGCCCGATGGGAGATTTGATGTTTTTGTCTGGCAGGGTGGAAATTGGAAAAACTTATACAAAAAAGGATTCCATGGGTACAATACCGGAGCAAAAAAATTTATTTTCAACAACAAACTGTGTTCGTTTGGAGGCACAGGATTCTGGCATGATCACGGTGACATCATTTATTTTGATCCTATGAAGGGAGAATGGGAGCTGGTCGTTTCTTCCGGCAACATTCCGGGAGGAGTCGCTTTCCTGCAAGACAACATGCTCTGCATCAAAGGCAAAAGCTGCTATGATGTAGCATTGGATACAAAAAAGATAAAAATGTATCAACAATGCCCCATCCCTGTCGACAAAGAAATCAGCCACAACCTGAATACTTTTGAATTCTCATCCTACGCAGTCAACCTCGACATGGGCCTGGCATTTGATAAAAAAAACCACAATTATGCGACGTTTGATAAAAAACAGTTTGCCGTTCAGGGCACGGAACTGCTTCACCCGAATCACCTCCTGCTCATTAACAAGGATAGCCTGATTGTCTATAAAAAGCCGATGCAGGCAATAAAGGCGGTGGCTTTATCAACTTTCGCTGCCAATCATTTTTCCTACCACGGGGTAAATATGTATAAAACTCCCTTGTTCATTCTTTTTGCAGTGTCTATTCTTTTGTTTTCTATGGTTATTCTATGGTTTCGATATTCCCGTGACCCTGAAGTTCAGGAAACCAGCCAACATTTGGAACTGGAACCGGCACTGCATCCACTCATTCAATCCTTCCTTACCCACCAGAACTCCCAGCTTTCTGCAGACAAGCTGGACCAATTACTCGGAATCAGTGACATTAGTTCACAGGATACGCTAAGATACAAAAGAGCCCAGCTGGTAAAAGAAATCAATGGGCACTACGAAAAAAGCAAAGGGAAGCACCTCATTCACAGGATACCCAACCAGAATGACGGGCGCAAATATGTTTACGAAATCAAGCCCTAAGCTGGTTGCCCAGCCCCACGACTTCACACCTGTTGCTTATCCGGGGCAACTTCCAACGAAGTAGTTTACTTCTTCACACAATTGGATGTCATGTTTGCCAAAAGCTCTTGAATGCGCATTTTCTTTTCCTCTGAAGAGTACTGGCTTTCCAATTCCGCCAATCGCTTGTCAAATTCCTTCGCACGTTGCTCGTATTCTGCCAGTTTTTCCGGGTCATCTCCATTTTGTGCTACTGCATTTTTCGCCAAGCACATGTCATCGGCCAACTGCTTTACGGAGGCTTCCATTTCAGCGGGAGTGCCGGCAGACTTTTCAGAGTTGGCACAACTCAGGGCTGCAATACTCAAAAAAACAAGAAGATACAAAAGTGGCGTTTTCATGTATATCGGATTTTTTATCCCTTGAATAAATATAAAAAAAGCAAAAATACGCATTTTTAGGAAAATGGGGTCGGTGCCTGCGAATCAAGGACGAAACAAACAGACTTGAGCCAAACACAAAACGCCTACTTGACTCGGTCTGGATTGTTTTTAACAAAAGATTCCCAGTTCCCGCCCTTTTTGGAGCTTCCCTTGGAAGTCGCCGACAGGCTAGTTTTTTTTGACGGTGAAGGTGCCGTCGCCAGAGGACCCATCGTTTGATTGTAATGACAAATCGCCACGCCGAGGGCATCTGTCGCGTCCAGGTGTTTGGATGTAATTTTAATTTTCAAGATGCTTTCCAGCATGGCAGCTACCTGCTCC
>JAUMBK010000061.1:0-1836 GCA_032115795.1 Saprospiraceae bacterium
GATCTCAATTTTGTCCCACATGTCTGCAGGTACCTGCTCGGTATGATGAGAAAGGGCATTCCTGAATATTTTGTCCATTCGGTTCATACAGCCAGATTGTAATATTCTATCACTTTACCCTGTAGAATCTTCCTTGCTTTGGCAAGTTGAGATCGGGAGGTAGATTCTTCAATTCCCAGCATTTCGCCTACCTCCTTGTGAGAAAATCCTTCAATTGCATATAAATTGAATACCAACCTGTACCCATCCGGTAAGGAGGAAATCAGCTTGATCAACTCAGTTTCTGACAGGGTTGAAAACACCTCTGGCATAGAAGAGTCTTCCACAATGTGATCCAGGCCCAGCTCTTCATGGCTGATGTATTTCTTCCGGTTATACCGTATAGCAGTATGAATCATGATTCTGCGCACCCAGCCCTCAAACGAGCCGGCGTATTGGAATTCCTGTAAATGTGTAAACACTTTTACAAATCCTTCCTGAAAGATGTCTTCTGCATCCTGCCTGTGTTTGGCATATCGTTGACAAATTGCCATCATTTTGCCTGAATACATCTGAAAAATTTCCTTTTGGGCAGACCGGTCATTCTTAAGGCAGGCCTTAAGAAGCTCTTTTTCCGTACGACCGTTGACCAAAAGTGGCGACATGGCTTACAATATTAAAGAAGATTAGGTAAAAGTGTTTTTGAAAATCAAAAAATTCACAACGCTTGCTTATTGATCCTGTTCATGGCCTTCCTCTGGTTCAGAATCCATATCCTCATCCAGCGGAAGGGCAACAACAGGATTCAAATGACCGGTATTTTTCTCCCCGCCATTCCCCAAAATCTCATTGACATCCGGGCCGCTCTGGACACTTCCCGAAACAATCGACCGTATATTGTCCTTGTCTGCTTTGGGAAAAAACAACCGTTTTATTGCGCTGAAAAAACTCATGGCCAAATGTCAACTATTACTACCAATCTGTAAAAATAATGGAATTTTTTTAATTCACTTTTGACTGCATGTTTTTTTTCAGATGCAAAGAGCATTCATGGAAAAGCACGAAATGCACCGAATTTCCTAATTTTGTCTCCATGCGCTGATTTATGGTTCATGTAAACCCGCTTCATTTTGAGTTCGCTTCGTTCCTTTTTTAAAGATACCGCATTGTATGGCATCGCTTCTGTCTTGCCACGAATCGTCAGCTTTGCGCTGGTGGGCGTGTACACGGAGGTCTTTGATGCTTCTGCATTTTCAAGCCAGACGAAATGGTATGTATATGCCGCATTTCTGAATATTATCCTTACGTTGGGCGTTGAGACATCATTTTTCAGGTTTTTTTCAGTATCTGCCTCTGCTCCATCTGCCCTGGACAACCAAAAAAGGTACGATAAGGGCCAAGTTTTGTCAACAGGGTTTTTTCTTCTCGCGGCTAGTTCACTTCTTTTTATTTTGCTGGCATTTGCCTTTCAAGATGCATTGACTCGGTTTTTTGGCTTTCCGGATGCATCATTCCTTCACTTATTGGTAGGCATCACAGTCTTTGATACGTTGGTAGTCATCCCCTTCGCGTTGATTCGAGCGGAGGGAAAGACCTTCCGTTTTCTGACATTGAAAGTCTTAAACATTCTGGTCATGGCGAGCGTCACAGTTTGGTTGTTGATCCTGCTCCCTGCAGGAAAGGGAATGTGGCAGTGGCTTTGTTTGTTTCCCGATTGCCTGCAGGATTTTAAACCACAGGTCATCCATATTTTTGTTGCCAACGGCATTGCAAGCGCACTTACATGTATCCTGGTTTTTCCTGAATTACGGCGAATTCGTTTTCCGGAAAACAAACAACTTCTGTTGGACATGTTGC
>JAUMBK010000062.1:0-4601 GCA_032115795.1 Saprospiraceae bacterium
CCAATGTTTGGGTACTGGATTTTGGGCATGATTACTACAGGGAAACAGGACGATTTGACGAAGCGATCGCAACCATCGACAAGATCATCGCCCTCGAACCGCACAAATCTGTTTGGTATGATAAAAAAATACAGTGGCTTGTGTCTATCGGGAAATATAGCGAGGCGATCGGGGCAATCCAGGCAAAAGAAGGGAATTTTGGCTTTAACACGGCCGGTTCTCTAAAAAAAATAGACATCTTACAAAAGACAGGCAACGTGGACGAAGCATTGACAGAATTGGAAAAAATAATCTCGGCATACCCCGCAGAAAAAAAGTATCTCAGACTGGGCGCCGGATTGCTGCACGAAGCTGGCCGGGTATCAGAAACACGCTCCTATCTTGAGCGTATCCTGGCGCTGGACCCACAAGATGCAGATGCCAGGACAGGCCTTTTGCTTCTGGGAAAAGAAACAGTGTCTGACACAGGCTACATTGAGGCACTTTCGCCTTTGATTACCGATGTCAATGTAGGTATTGACAAAAAAGTACAGGCGTTGTTGCCATTACTCACCAAACAAGCCGAAGAAGGCGATTCATTGTCCAGTGCAGATTTGCTTTTTCTTGCTGCTGAATTGTGCCGGGTGCATGCGCAAGAAGCCAAAGCATTTTCCCTATATGGGGACGTGTTGAAAAATGCAGGAAATTATGAAGATGCGGCATCCGCATACCAGCGCACACTGGCTTTGTCAAAACGAAATTTTCTGGTTTGGGAACAGCTGATGTTTTGTCATGAAAAAACAAACGAAGTTGCGCCATTGCTTCAGACAGCGAAAGAGGCAATCGATTACTTTCCAAATCAAGCTATGTCCTATATTTTTCTTGCCAGTGCTCAAATTTCCATCGGTGACCTCAACGCTGCAAAGGCAAACCTGGAGGAAGCAACACTGATCGCTGCGGGAAATAAAGACCTGGAGAGCAGGATTCAACGGGTGTGGGGACAGTGGGCATATTCAAGTAAAGATGTTGATAAAGCCACAGATTTTGTTGAACGAGCACTACAACTTTCAGACGGTCAAAACGGCGATGCATGGGAATTGAAAGGAGACCTCAGTGCGGCCAAAGGGAATCTGGCTGAGGCCAGGCTACATTGGCAAAAAGCGTTGAAAACGGGAGGATGGAAAAAAACATTGGCAGAAAAATTAAATCTTAAAAACTAAATGAGTCGATTCATTTTCTTATTCACGTTGATTTTACAAACTCTTTTGGTGTCTGGATCTACCGGCGAAATTTCGACATGGCACAGTGAGGAAGAAATTTTGAAGGCCCTACTTCAGCGAAATTCTTCTTTTACGTGGTTGAGTGGGCGTTGCCGGGCAGACATCAATGCGGATGGCGAAACCATGTCGGGTTCGCTGTTTTTTAAACTCCGAAAAGATAGTGTCATGCTGGTTTCTGTGCGGAAATTTGGCCTTGAAGCTGCCAAAATATTTGCGGATACTTCTGCCTACACGATCCTGTACAAGCTGGAAAACACCTATGAAAGCGGACAAATCGCCTCTTTGGGAAAGCAGTACGGTTTGCAGGCCAATCTGGAAGATCTCCAGCAGTTGATTGCGGGAAATGTCCTCTTGCCGGACACAGACAGGATCAGTATTGCCACTGACAGTCTTCATGCAGTGATCAGTGGCATTGTCCAGGACATGGATGCCACCTACTATCTGGGCAAGGATGATCTTATGCTCAGAAAGATGACATTGAAAGACAAGGCCAACCGCTTGTCCACGTTGTATTTTGATGATTACCGCCAGGTAGAGGGAATCGGGTTTGTGGCATTTCAGAGGTTGCTTGAATTTGAGGGTGATGGTGCAAAAGCGCGGATAAAAATAGATGTGGAAGAAATGAATTACAACACACCAGTGGATGTGCGATTTACATTACCGAGTCATTATGAGAAAATCAATTAACCATTGCTGCCTTGTAGTTGCCTTTCTCTGTGCATGCACGACGCTGGAAGCGCAATCCAGGCAAGACCTTGAAAAACAGCGTCAGGCAATTATTCGGGAAATTGAAAAGACTTCCCGTGCACTCGAATCAACCCGAAAGTCAAAAGAAAAAAATCTGGCACAATTAAAAACGCTGGAAACGCAGATGCAGGCGCGTCAAAAATTGCTTGTAAATCTGGAGTCAGAGATTGCGATGAATGATAATATCATCCACGAAAATGAGGCTGCAATCAGTTCACTCGAGGATAAATACAAGGGTCTTAAAAGCCAGTATCATGCCATGCTGCGCAATGGTTACTTTAAAAAAATGTCCAATTCAAAATGGATGTACCTGCTTTCTTCCGTAAGTGTCAACCAGCTAATGCTTCGATGGAGGTACATGTCCCAATTTGAACAATTTACTACACAAAAACTGGAGCAAATTCAAGAATTGAAAGGCGAAATTCTATTAAAAAACGAAGAAATTTCGAAGACCAGGGAAAAAAATCTGGCTGCTCTGGAAGAAAGTGCACAAAATATAAAGGCCTTGCAGCAAGAGCAAAAAGAAAAAGACGCCCTTGTTAAAAAATTGATAAAAGAAGAAGAAAAGCTAAAGACGAGCCTGAAAAAGAGGCAAAGGGAAAGGGAAAATCTCAATGCAGCAATTGAAAAAATTATCCTGGCCGAATTGTCGAAAACAGCCAAAGCAACGGCGAATGAATCGAATGCAACGGTGTCAAAAAAAGTAAGCGCGGAAACCAGCAGCTTTGCAAAAATGCAGGGGGCACTGCCTCTGCCCGTTAATTCAGGGAGGATAACATCACGGTTTGGCACACACCCCCACCCGACAGTCCCAAATGTCGAAGTAAGCAACAGTGGCGTTGATTTTACATTGGCTGGCCGGGAGCAGGTAAGTTGTGTCTTTGATGGAGAAGTTGTTGGCCTAATCTCGATGCCAGGGTACAAAAATGTCGTTATCGTGCGCCATGGCAATTACTCTACAGTGTACGCAAAGCTGGACGAAGTGCTGGTACAAAAGGGACAAAAGGTATCTAAAGGCAAGATCATTGGCACAGCCGGCATAGGTGACGATGGAAACCGGGAAATGCACTTCGAATTATGGAAGGACAAGACGAAACTTGACCCTCAAAAATGGTTTGAGAAATGACATTCCTGTTTACAGGGTATTCGTATGTACATTTTTACCTGACAGGGATTTATGTTAGAACAGACTGCCAATAAATAAAAAAGAGGCCCATCCGTTAGGAAGGCCTCTTTTTCTGTCTGGACTATATCAGATGGCCGACTGGTAGTTGAGAGCCATTGCCAGAAGGGCAACGACGACCATGCCAATACCGGCTAAAAACCGAATATCCAGAAAGAGAATTTCGTCTTTCTTGAATTGCATAAAATGAGTTTGTGGTTGGTTATTGCGTGTATTTTGGTGATATCTGTATATCATCGAATCTGCAATACATTATGCCAAAAACAATACCATAACGCTTTCTTATAATATGAAAAATACCATTGAAAACAGGGGATTTTACTGGCGGATTATGCTTGAGAAAAATCCATCGAACGTAGCCCTAAAGAAGTCAATTGGTTTTATATAACGTAAAAACCGCAGATGTTTTTTTCAATGTGAAAAAGAATAAAAAATTACCCTTTTTGGGCCACAATTTTTCCATTTGTGAAAAATCATTGTACTCAGAATGGTTTAGGATAGGACAAGGTAGAGGGAATAAAAACGACAGGAAATAAAATGCAGTGTGGTATCCATTTCGATCAATGGAAGGGGGATGAAAGAAGAATCAATCCAGCTATTTTATTATGCTACCCCGATGGGGTTAGGGCGCAATGCCCATTGATGGTATAAAAAATGCATAGCTAACAGAATTAACTATGCATTTTTATGAAGGGTTATTCTAAAAAATTACTTCAGCACCGTCACATCGCCACTGCGCACCTCAGTACTTCCATCTTTAAACAACAATTCCAGGTAGAAAACATAGACTCCCGGCACAACCTCAGAACCATTGAGACGGCCATCCCAGAATGACTGCGGTTGTGAGGGACTAAGGTTTTTGCCTGTAAATACCAGGTTGCCCCAACGATCATAGATGTTGTATTTGGTAACGAGGTCAACCTCTTCACAATTGATGCTAAAATACTGGTTTCCACCTCCTTTGTTTGGTGTGATGATATTTGGCACGCATTCAGGCTTGACTTTACGCAATGAGATTTTAATGTCATCGACGGCAATGCACCCGCTTTTGTTGACGGCTGTCACGGAGTAGGTCGTTTCCTGTGAAGGGGCAACATTAATGGCTATCTTGCCAGCCTGGCCGGTCAGCTCACTGCCCTCCTCCAGCCATTTGATTAGCGACAGGAATGAGGACAAGGGTGTAACCTGTGCCTGCAACACGGTATCCTCTCCCAAGTTCAGCGACAAATCAGGGCCCAATGTCACTGAAAAGGCGGCTGGTTCATCGATGATAATGGCAGGCCAGGTATTGTTTGTGCATCCTTTGGCGTCTTTGATCCAAAGGGTGTATTGTCCTTTTTTCAATCCGGATGCCTGTACTGATGAACCCTGGACCGGCGCCCAAGTCTTGCCGCCATCGAGAGAAATTTGGT
>JAUMBK010000063.1:0-2470 GCA_032115795.1 Saprospiraceae bacterium
GTCCCCTCCGATGATGATGGTATTGTATGTAACCTTACCAGATTTTAGCCTACGGCTGGCAATGGTTAAAATGACCATCCGAAACAAAGAAGTTATGGCAAAATGCATCAGAAACAACCGGGAAAACAATGAAAAGTAAGAGGTGTAGCGCAAGACAACATCGTCCATCAGAACAGTAAAAAACAAAACCAGGACCCCAATGAACGTAGTAAAAAATGTACTTTTCAAGGTCTCAAGCCTGGAGTAGCGGTAGATATCCCTGTATTTATCAAAAATGGAATAGATTACCACCCAAAATATGGGAATCAGGAGTAGCCCCTGCCACAAGCGCTTCTCCTCAAAGCACTGCATGATGCTGACCCCTGGCCATTCTATTTGTTTGCGATAAACATAGAATAACAACCAGGAAATCAGAGCTGCGAGAAAATCTCCTGCCCGATACACAAACAATTCACCCTTTCTTTGCTCCTTAAACATTAAAAATGCAGGTGTTTTATATTATCAACGTACAATCGGGATGTTTCGCTTACTCCCGTTCTCGAAAACCCAAAGACAAGCCTATACTCGTCATAATCTCTTGGAGATAGCTTATCTGTGACGTCAACATAAATTTTATTCCAATCAGTTTTTCCCGGTACAAACAAAACATAATCTACACGAAACACACCGGCTCTTAATTTTGCAATGCCAACGGCTATTTCACCCTCTCCCTTGTAATCCAATTCGATGTAACTTTTTCCGCGTGCGTTCTGGCCGTCCAAAATGCGGACAACGGAGGCTGCTTCCATAAATTTGACTGAATTTGTCAGCTGTACCAAACCACTTTTTTTTCCCAGGCTGGCAACATCCCCAGAGACCAGTATACTGGATTCCGGATTGCCATCAATGTCAATGGAAAAGGTCGAACCGTTTTCAAAGCCCTCATTGACGGGAATTTTTGCATTGGAAACATACTGAAATGTCAAGGGAATGGTGATGCTTCCATTTGCTACCGGTGCTACTTTTGTAACGATTGACTTATAAAAAGGGTAAAAAACCGGCGTATCCTGCATGCCATTGTTTCTGATTCCTGCCAGGATCGTGATTTCAACATCCTGGCCACTGACCACAACGGGCACCCTGGCGGGGAGAGGGAATACCCCCAGAATCTGTCCGTCGGCAAATACCCACGCATCCGTAATCTTGTGAGAATCGTATCCTCCTCCTAAGGGAGCCAAAACAGAAGCGTCAGACAACTCCAGATAAAACGGCAGTGGCGCATGGTTGTCATTAAGACGACAAGATGCAATAAAAAGGACACCGAGAATCCCGAAAAGTATACTCGTTCGCATCATTCGCCAGCAATTTTAGATTGAATCAGATGTGCAAGATGAAGCGCCCGATAGCCGTCATCAATCGTGACAGTCACAGGTTTTCCCTCAAAAACAGAATAATAAAAGTCTGTCAATTCTTCCTGGATTGCATTCTGTTGCATAATGGGTGGTGTTTCAACAGAAATTTTTTTCTTTCCATCGTGCGTGGTGATTGTCATACCTTCCACCTCCATTCCTGCCGGCACATCATCTATTCTGATCACTTGCGCCTGTTTGTCAAGAAAATCAAGGCTGATGTATGCACCTTCCTGAAAGAGCCTTATTTTTCGCATGTTTTTGAGACTAATTCGGCTTGCAGTCAAATTAGCGACTGCCCCTCCCTTGAATTCAATCCTGGCGTTGCAGATGTCCGGCGATTTACTAACGATGCTGACACCATTCGCACGCACATCCACTACCTCGTCTTTGATCAAATGCAATACAATATCGAGGTCGTGAATCATCAGGTCCAGCACCACTGATACATCCGTGCCGCGAGGATTAAAGATTGCCAGGCGGTGTGCCTCAATAAATTGCGGATGAAGATGAAGTCCTGTTAAAGAACGAATGGCCGGGTTGTAGCGCTCTACATGTCCCACTTGCACTACAACCTTGTTTTGTTTTGCCAGCTGGACAAGCATTTCAGCCTGCTTGGGGGTTTCGGTGAGTGGTTTCTCTACAAAAACATGCAATCCCCGCTGGATTGCTTCAAGGGCGATTTCAAAGTGGTGTACTGTCGGACTGACAATATCCAGGCAATCTACATTATCCATTAACTGCCGCAGTGAATCCCAGGATGGCAAACCTGTCACCTCAGAAACACTTTTGCGCACCTCCGGATCCGGATCATAAAAACCTGCTACCTCAAACGGTGTATTGACCAAACATGACAAATGTATTTTACCAAGATGGCCAGCACCTGCTACTCCAATTTTCAATATGCTGGATTATATATGTTTTAAAATCGTGCCGGCAAGTGTTATCAAGACAATCAGTACCACCGCGATGGCTATTGACTTTTTTATATGTCCTGTAAAACCAAGGATCTCTTCGCGAAATGCAGGGTATCTTGACAAAACCTCCTCTTCCATTTTCTCCATATTAAAAAAATGGCTTGA
>JAUMBK010000064.1:0-5014 GCA_032115795.1 Saprospiraceae bacterium
CTTCGGATAATGACAATACCTATGAAATCGCCACGGTTCAGGTACGTGGCATTGATCAGTCTGGAGCAGAGTTCAACCTAGCAGAAATACCGGCATCACAGTCAACAGCTGATTTGAGTGCCGTTTCCGCGCAGCAATATCCTTTTCTACGACTTGTGATGAATACAAAAGACACTTCTGCATTCACACCCCAGCAATTGAGGAGTTGGAAGGTTACCTATGAAGAGGTGCCGGAAGGGGCATTGGCGCCCAATTACCATTTTGGATTTTCCGATACCGTTGAAGTTGGACAGTCGCTGATGTATGAACATGCCTTTCTTAATGTGAGTCGATCTTCCTTTGACAGTTTATTGGTAAAAATTCAAGTTGTAGATAATAACAACATCACACATTTCATTCCGGTGCCGAGGATGCGTACGTTGATGCCAGGTGATACTGTTCGCATTCGTGCACAAATTCCAACAGATAATTTACCCGGAATGAACACCGTTTTACTTGATGTCAATCCTGCAGATGATCAGCCTGAGCAGTATCATTTCAACAATGTAGCGATTCGTAATTTCTATGTGCGGCCAGACAGCACCGATCCTGTTTTGGATATCACATTCGATGGGCTCCATATTTTGAATCAGGACTTGGTCTCTTCGAAACCACTGATCAAAATTCAATTAAATGATGAGTCTAGATGGATGCTTTTGAATGACACCTCCCTGTTCACTGTGAAAGTTAAGTTTCCCAATGGTCAACTAAGGCCGTATTATTTTAGAAACGATTCGTTGAGATTTATTCCCGCAGCACAGTCGCCTACACAAAATAATCAAGCGGAGGTGTTATTTTCTCCGATTTTTAGCGATGACGGTGAATATGAGTTGCAGGTTACCGCAAAAGACAGAAGTCAAAATGATGCGGGAGTCATCTTATACCGGGTTAAATTTCAGGTTATTACCAAATCTTCAATATCCAATTTGTTAACCTATCCGAATCCCTTTACAACTCAAACGGCCTTCCTATTCACCTTGACCGGGCAGCAAGTTCCAACCTCACTGAAAATTGAAATTATGACTGTATCTGGCCGAATTGTGAAAGAAATTTTGCAGCAGGAGTTAGGGCCCCTTCGGATAGGTAGGAACATGACAACCTACAAGTGGGATGGAACTGATCAATTTGGACAGCCATTGGCGAATGGAGTTTATTTGTATAGGGTCATTGCTCAAATGAACGGAAAGGTGTTGGATTTGATGCCAAACCAGCAAGTCGATCCATTTTTTAATAAGGGGTACGGTAAAATGTACTTAATGCGTTAATTTACATTGAGACCTGATTGGGTGTTAGCGATCTTCTTTTCATAGCTTTGCGCTCGTGGGAAAGATACCTATCAATTTGTCGTCCGGTAAGCTCGCTAAAGAGTCAACTGTTGTTGGAATCGATTTGGGGACAACAAACAGCCTCATCGCTTACATAGACCCAATAACCAGAATCCCAAAGGCTATACCAGATTCAAATGGGAATGTTTCCACTCCCTCATTGGTATTTCTAGGCGATGATGGATGCTTGGATGTTGGTTACGAGGCCCGTGAATATTCAACAAAGAAATCTGGCTTGTTGGTGTATTCTGTTAAGCGACTCATGGGAATGACAGCAGATGAGTATGAAGGTTTGCAAAGTAAAAACTCATTAAAACTGCCCACTTTTTTTTCACCTGATCGTAAGGGTGTATTCATTGATTTTGGTTCTGATGGGTATACTCCAATTCAGCTTTCGTCCTTGATCTTGTCTCAACTTAGGCGGTTGGCAGAAGCATACTTACTTCAGCCTGTGCAGAAAGCAGTTATTACTGTGCCTGCATATTTTAATGACTTGCAGCGCCAGGCTACCCGTGAAGCTGGCCTTCTGGCAGGCTTTGAAGTATTGCGAATCATCAATGAGCCAACTGCTGCAAGTTTGGCATATGGCATCGGTATGGGTAGTGGACACACAAGCAGAGTGGTGGTTTATGATCTGGGCGGAGGTACTTTTGATGTTTCCATTTTGGACATTACAGATGGGATATTTGAAGTTTTATCAACTAGCGGTGATACGAGGCTAGGAGGTGATGACTTTGATGAATGCATTGTTGATTTTTGGAAAGAGTCATTCGGGTTGTCGTCAGCATTTGTTTCGACTTTTGGTCTTGGCTTACGCAATTTGGCGGAGCGGGCGAAATGCATCTTGACCACGGAAATGACATTTTCCGGCCAACTGGATGGCAAAGACTTTTCTCTTTCACGAGAAAGATTCGAGGGCTTGATATCTCATTTGGTTCAACGTACATTAAGCGCCTGCCAACAAGCCTTGGACGATGCGAGATGTTCGATCGATGACATCGATGAGATCGTGCTCGTTGGAGGGTCCACTCGTGTGCCTTTTGTTGTTCAGCAAGTATCTACTTTTTTTGGCAGGTCAGTTCGTCATTCCATAGATCCGGATCAAGTTGTCGCTTTGGGTGCAGCACTTCAAGCGGAAATGTTATCTGGTAATTCAAGTAAAACTCTTCTACTGGATGTAACCCCATTATCGCTCGGGATTGAAACTGCAGGGGGTGTTATGGATATACTTATTCCACGGAACAGCAAGATTCCGTTGATTGCAAGCAGACAGTATACCACACAGCAAGATGGCCAAAGTGGAATAAAGGTATCGGTCTACCAAGGGGAAAGAGACCTTGTATCAGAAAACAGGGAACTGGCTAATTTCATTTTGCAAGGAATTCCGTCCATGCCCGCAGGGCTACCCAAAGTTCAAGTAACGTTCCAAATCAATGCAGATGGTCTCTTGAAGGTTACAGCTAAAGAGCTTCGAAGTGGGATAAGTCAATCGGTACACCTCTCCGATGAATTGAAAATCGATAACCATTTCGTTGAAAAAATGATTCATGAATCCATTCAACATGCGAGCACTGACATGACGCGGAGGAAATTAGCCGAGCTGATTGTGGAAGCGCAACTGTTAGCAACTCAAACCCATAAATTTCTTGCTGCGAATAAAAGCGAATTATCGGAAAAAGAATCCAGCCACATACTGGAGCCGCTTCTTTCTCTTGAAAAATCACTTGTAACCGATGATTTGGAGAGGATTCAAGCTGCAATGGATGTGTTGAATGATCAAACACGGCCCATCGCAGAACGGATCATGGACATTACGATTTCCAAAGTGCTAACAGGAAAAGATCTTTCAAACCTAAATGGTTGAGCGTGTAGCTGACTGATGTGATAATTTCTTGGATTGTTTTGTATGTGCGGTAATATCTTTCCCCCTATCTTTGCCTTCCCAAAAGGAGGTATACCATGCTGATCATCGACTCAAAAGACTGCGAAAACATCGACAAGGCGCTGAAAAAGTACAAAAAGAAGTTCGAGAAGTCCAAAACACTTATTCAACTTCGTGAGCGTCAGAGCTTTACAAAGCCATCAATCAAGCGTCGCGGAGAAGTGCTCAAGGCTGTTTATAAGCAGCAGATTGCTAGTGGCAAGATTGATGTTTAATCATTGATTTTCAATATTTTATTTATATAAACCACCATCCGGTGGTTTTTTTATTTTGGTTAACTTGTGTCCATGGCTCAAACGGACCCGCTCGCCATCTATCAACCTTTCTTAGACCATCTCCGTTTTCAAAAGAGATTCTCGGCGCACACCCTTTTGGCGTATTCGACCGACCTGAAGCAGGGTTTTGATTATTTCCGTGTAGCCTATGGGGTGGGTGAGCCCGCTCAAATTCAGCCTGCCATGATCCGTAGTTGGCTGGCGGAGGAGAAGGCTGCTGGACGCACCCCACGTACGTTGAACCGAAAAATATCCACCTTCAAATCCTTTTTTAAATACCTGGTTCGTCAAGGTCAATTGGCGTCAAGTCCAATGGCCGCTGTAATCAGTCCCAAAGTTTCCAAACGCTTGCCGATTTTCCTGAAAGAAGGCGAAGCGATTGATCTACTCGACGGCCTCCAGGCTGGAGCCGAGGACTGGCCATCGCTCAATGCACTGACCATACTGACGCTTCTATACTCCACCGGTATGCGCCTCAGTGAACTCATTGGCCTCAAGCACGAACTGGTCGATTATGGTCGGGCCAACCTGAAAGTGTTGGGCAAAGGCAACAAAGAGCGGGTGCTGCCGCTCAGTCCACGCCTGATCGAGGTCATGAAACAGTATGCGCAGCAGAAACAGGAAAAATTTGGGTTGACCAGCGGATCTTTCCTGGTTACACATACTGGTAAAACCCTTTACCCGAAATATGTGTGGGCGTTGGTGAACAAGCATCTTGGCGAAGCCACCACACTCGATAAGAAAAGTCCGCACGTCCTGCGCCACACCTTCGCGACCCACTTGATGAACCAGGGGGCAGACCTGAATGCAGTGAAAGAATTATTGGGACACAGCAGCTTGGCGGCCACTCAGGTATACACCCACAACACCATCGGAAAATTGCAGGAGATTCACCGAAAAGCACATCCAAAATCCTGACCAAAATACTTGGAAAGGGAACGCAGATGCCTTAACTTGAATGTCGACGTTTTCCATTAAATCCAAACCTGAAAAATCCTTTACATGAATCGCTCCATTCAAACCGTGCACTTCCAGGCCGACAAAAAACTCATCGAGCACATCGACCGAAAACTGGAAAAACTCGATCAGCAACACGATCAAATCATACAGGTAACTGTATTTCTGAAACTGGACAACATCGTTCACCAGATCAAGGATAAAGTGGCAGAGATTCGCGTACACGTACCCGGTCGGGACTTGTTCGTCAAATCCGTAAGTAAATCCTTCGAGGAATCCTTCGACTCCGCGCTGGATTCCATGGTGAATTTGGTCAAGAAGCAGAAGGAAAAGCAGTCGGCCTGACCGGTTTCGGGTAATGTCCTGAGCCCTTGACAGTTGAGGTGGAAAATTCCTCCGCCCAAAATTTTTCTGGAATCCATTTTCCCCTACCTTTGCCTTCCCAAAATTTGGGGGTAGTTCTTTATTGTCAAAAG
>JAUMBK010000065.1:0-11085 GCA_032115795.1 Saprospiraceae bacterium
TGCACCGCTTGCCAGAATAATTTATCACAATTTTAAATTCGAATAATGAAATCTCAATTTTGGCTTTTGGCAGCAGTTGTTATGGTTGCTTTTGCTGCATGTAAAAAGGATATGAAGACGCAGGATGGATATAGCTATTCCGTACTGGAACAGGGAACGGGTGAAATGCCTGATACATCTGATTATGTATTTTTTACCGTGAAGGTTTATGTGCAGGATTCTTTGACAAAAAAAGATTCCCTCGTACAGGAAGATGCCGAAGGTGCTGAGCCGGTCATTCAGATCACCAATCCGATGGATCCATCCATGCCCAAATGGATTCAGGAAATTTTGGCAAAATCAAAAGTAGGCTCAAAATACAGGATGGTTATGCCTATGGATTCCATCAGCTTCCAGGTACCACCTGCATTGTTGAGCTTTAACGCACTGTATTATGACATTGTCATCAAGAAAATCAGCACAAACGAAGAATTTGAGAAATATCGCCAGGCCAAAATCGCCGAACAGGAAGCAAAAGTAAAAGCCAATATGGAGAAGCTTGGTGGCATTGAAGAGCTGACAAAGAAGACACTTGCTGACTACAAAGCGGGTAGTCTGCAAACTGTCAAATTGCCGTCCGGACTCGAATATTACATGGTCCAGGATGGACAAGGAGACAAAGCAGAAAAAGGAAACACCGTATCAGTCCATTATTATGGTGTACTGGAAGCAACGGGTGTCAGATTTGACGATTCATATAGCCGAGGTGATGAATTCCAGTTTGTAGCTGGTACCGGAGGAGTGATTCAAGGCTGGGATGAAGGTGTCGCACTCTTAAAAAAGGGGGCCAAAGTCTTCTTGTTTGTTCCATCTGCCATGGCATACGGAAAGATGGGTGCGGGAGCCACCATTCCTCCAGACAGCGATCTGGTATTTTACATCGAGTTATTGGGTGTTAAAAAATAAACGTTTGCCGATAGCATACGGCTGGCAATTTTCTTTCACAATCTAAACATGCAGGGCAATGACCGCTGAACAGCTGGCTGATATCAGGGTGCGATTGACATCGGTAAGGAGGTATCTTTGACGTCGATCGCCGTAAATTAGAAATAGAAGACAAGGAACAATTGTCTCTTGACCCTGGTTTCTGGCAGGATGCCGAAAAGGCAGAAGCCATTCTGAAGGAGCTCAAGGACAATAAAAAGTGGGTTGAAAAATACCAATCGATGGAGTCACTGGCAGATGACCTTGATGTCCTTCTCGAATTTCAGAAGGAGGGCGAAGCTTCAGAGGCTGAGGTTGAGGAGAAATACCTGGAAATGCTTGCTATTCTGGATGACATCGAGTTCCGTACCACATTGGACAAGCCGGAGGATGTCATGAGTTGTACCCTGGAAATTAATGCTGGTGCAGGAGGAACAGAAGCGTGCGACTGGGCATCGATGCTGCTCCGCATGTTTGCCATGTGGGCAGACAAAAATGGATATAAAACCACCGAACTCGACCGTGTCGATGGTGATGTTGCCGGTGTCAAATCAGTTTCAATAGAAGTCGACGGAGAGTATGCTTATGGCATGTTGAAAGGCGAAAACGGTGTACATCGGTTAGTCAGGGTGAGTCCTTACAATTCTCAGGGAAAGCGGATGACCTCGTTTGCATCTGTATTTGTCCACCCAATGATCGATGACACCATCGAAATTGATATTAACCCATCTGACCTGGAATGGGATACCTTCAGAGCACAGGGAGCTGGAGGACAGAACGTAAACAAAGTCGAAACAGCAGTCCGGGTCAAGCACAAACCTACCGGTATTGCCATCGCATGCCAGGAGGCACGCTCACAGCACGCCAACAGAGAAAAGGCCATGCAAATGCTCAGATCCCGGTTGTACGAGATTGAACTTGAAAAGCAGCGAGCTGAACGCGATGCGCTCGAAGCCAATAAGATGAAAAACGAATGGGGTTCGCAAATACGCTCCTATGTGCTCGATGACCGAAGGGTGAAGGATCACCGTACTGGCTTTGAAACCCGCAACACTGATGCTGTGCTTGCCGGTGGCCTGGATGGATTTTTAAAGGCCTTTTTGATGTGGGATGGAACCACAAGATAAGCTGGTTTTTCAGCACTACACGATTCAAGTAACCAATCTACAGACCAGCTTAACTTTTTACAGGGACATTCTGGCCATGCAACAGATTGAACGCCCTGCTTTTGATTTTCCAGGAGCTTGGTTAAATATGGGCTATCAGTGCCAGTTGCATCTCATTCTGGTCGATGCCTTACCTCCATTTGTTTCCGGCAGCAGGGCATTGCACTTTGCTTTCCAGACCAACCGATTACCATGGTGGAAGCATCGCTTGGAAAAGGAAGGCGTACCAATTCTGAGGGACCAAGTGCGTCCTGACGGAATCAGACAGCTATTTGTGCACGATCCCGACGGCTATTTTATTGAAATCTGTGATGCCGAATGCCCTGTCGAAGGCCGTGAGGTACTTTGATTTTATGGTTGTGTGGGCTTTAGGCAAGGGAAAACAGGGGGTCTTATATACTTCGTATATAGATATGACATATCTCAAAGATATGTCATATCTATATAAAAGGTAAAATACACAGCTCTCCAACATTTCCAACTATTTCCTCCGTTAATTTCCTTCCTTTTGCATATTTCAGGCTTTTTCCTATTGCTTTTTGATCTACATTACTGCTTTTTTATTTATAATGCCAAATTGTCAGCCAAATCTGACAACATTGCGTAAACTTGTATGAAAGTGACCCAATTCTGTGAAAAATTGACATATTTACCAATTTGGCATATTTCATGATGAGTATAAGTAGATTTTCATTCTACTTTTATAAATTTTTAAAATTCAGATGTATATGAAACCAATCAATGACAGAGTTGTAGTGAAACCCGCTCCAGCAGAGGAGAAGACGTCCGGCGGTATCATCATTCCCGATACGGCAAAGGAAAAACCACAAAGAGGAGAGGTCGTCGCAGTTGGCCCAGGTAAAGAAGGCAATAAGATGACTGTTCAAAAAGGCGATGTTGTACTCTATGGCAAGTATGCCGGACAAGAAATCAATTACAATGGTGAGGACTACCTCATTATGCGTGAAGATGATATTCTTGTAATTATCTAATCCATTATGTTCTGTTGTTCATTTATCATTAAAAAGTAAACAAAAAAGTTATGGCTAAAATAGTAAGTTTCGACTCAGAAGCAAGGACGAAATTAAAATCAGGCATTGACCAGCTGGCAAATGCCGTAAAGGTTACCTTGGGTCCGAAAGGACGAAATGTGGTTATTCAGAAGAGTTTTGGTGCACCTTCCATCACCAAGGACGGTGTAGCTGTAGCCAAAGAAATCGAACTGGAAGACGCAGTTGAAAATATGGGCGCACAGATGGTTAAGGAAGTTGCTTCCAAGACCGCGGATGCTGCTGGAGATGGTACTACCACGGCTACAGTGCTTGCACAGGCTATGGTTAACGCAGGAATGAAATACGTCACTGCCGGCGCCAATCCAATGGACCTGAAAAGAGGCATCGACAAAGCCATCAGCATGGTAATTGCCGATCTTAAAAAGCAAAGCGAAGTCGTAGGATCCGACTTTAGTAAAATTCAACAGGTTGCATCGATTTCCGCCAACAATGACGAAGAAATCGGATCCCTGATTGCGGATGCAATGAAGCGTGTCACTAAAGATGGCGTTATCACAGTTGAAGAATCTAAAGGAACCGACACATATGTTGATGAGGTGATTGGTATGCAGTTTGACAGAGGATATCTTTCTCCATACTTCATCACAAATACAGAAAATATGACCACGGAGTATGACAATCCGCTGATCCTCATTCATGACAAGAAAATTTCCAACGTACAGGAGATTGTGCCCGTATTGGAAAAGGCAGTGCAGACAGGTCGTCCATTGCTGGTCATTGCAGAAGACGTCGATAGCCAGGCACTGGGTACGCTCGTCGTAAACAGATTGCGTGCAGGCCTAAAGATCGTAGCTGTAAAGGCTCCGGGCTTTGGAGATCGAAGAAAGGCTATGCTGGAAGACATTGCCATCCTCACTGGCGGTGTGGTCATCTCTGAAGAAAAAGGATACAAGTTGGAGAATGCCACTGTGGCAGAACTTGGACAGGCTGAAAAAGTGACTGTCGATAAGGACAATACCACCATCGTCAACGGAAAGGGACAGAAAGCGGATATCAATACACGCATTTCCCAAATTAAAGCCCAGATTGAGACCACAACGTCTGATTATGACAAGGAGAAGTTGCAGGAAAGACTGGCTAAGTTGGCTGGTGGTGTCGCCGTTCTCTATGTAGGTGCAGCAACTGAGGTAGAGATGAAAGAGAAAAAAGACCGCGTGGATGACGCATTGCATGCGACCAGAGCCGCTGTAGAAGAAGGCATCGTGCCAGGTGGCGGTGTAGCCCTTGTGCGTACGATCAAGTCACTCGATTCTTTGACTGGTGCCAATGAAGACGAAAATCTGGGTATCCAGATCGTGAAAAAAGCACTGGAAGCACCTCTTCGTATCATCGCTGAAAATGCCGGTGTTGATGGTTCTGTGGTATTCCAGGAGGTGGCTAAAGCACAAGGAGCCAATGGTTACAATGCCAGGACAGGTCAATATGAAGATCTGAAAAAAGCTGGTGTCATTGATCCTACCAAGGTAACTAGAGTTGCTCTCGAGAATGCAGGTTCCATTGCGAGTATGGTTTTGACAACGGAGTGTGTCATTTCAGAGAAGAAGGATGAAAATGCAGGTCATGCACACCCCCCTATGGGCGGCGGCGGCATGGGAGGCATGATGTAATCCCTTTTGTACAATATATTGAGGCCTGTATTCCGGAAGGAGTGCAGGCCTCTTTGTTTTATAATACGGCTTGAAGGATAGGTATCTCAGCAGCCTGGCATTTTTTCCTTCGGTAGTGTCATCTTTGCCACGGATGCGCACGTTATAGTGCCTTTAGAATAAGGCAGTGTCCATCTTACCAGGTGCTCAGGTGGAGTTTTGAATGCATTGCCGCCCTTCTCGCAACAGGCTCCTCTGCATATGCGAGGAAAAGCGGATCTCTTTCCTAATACGTTACTTTATACTCATGTAATATAGTGCAAAGCGTATTTCTGAAAGAATCCTTCGTTCATTGCAGAAAAACTGCCTATTTTTGTATTGTGAAAAATAAAGTTGCTTTATTTCTGCTTCTTACGTATACGTTTTGCAACACCCCTTTCAGGGAGGTGACCAAAATTCCTTTTTTGGTTTTACACTATCACCAGCACCTGGAGGAAAATAAGGCCATGTCCGTTTGGGAGTACCTGGATATGCACTACATGCAAAGCGTTGTTTATGATGAGGACTTTCATCAGGATATGCAGTTGCCATTCAAATGCATGCAGGATGCACAACAGATGCAGGTCATTCTTTTTACGTCGGTGCAGCCTGCTTGTATTCCCAGTGCCAATATGTACTTATATACCCATTCTTCCTGGAGACACATGGACTGGGACATAATACAGGATCCTTCTGTTTCCGGCATCTTTCACCCTCCACGCTCCGGCTTTCGCGCATAGTATATGCAACAGGCAAGGGATTCTTGCCTGAACGAAGTTTGGGTTTCGCCCTTTTACATCAACCAGATTTCTTCCTTCAATGAAATAGCACCAGCATGCTTTTGTTGCAGGAAAAAAACGATGCAAAGAAACATGCATTATGTTATCAAAAATCATTTCTTTCTCGATTCACAATAAATTGATCGTCGCTTTGATGACGTTTGCCCTGATTGGCCTGGGGCTGTACGAAACAACAAAGCTTCCCATCGATGCAGTTCCTGACATCACCAACAATCAGGTACTGATCATCACCCAGGCACCTTCTTTTGGCGCCACCGATATCGAACGCCTGATCACTTTTCCCATTGAGCAGGCAAACAGCAATATCTCAGGCATTACCGAAATTCGAAGTTTTTCGCGTTTTGGATTGTCCCTCGTCACCATTGTTTTTGATGATAAAACAGACATTTACTGGGCGCGTCAGCAGGTGGCAGAGCGACTCCAGCGCGTACAGGCAGAAATTCCTTCCGGCATTGGTATCCCTGAAATGGGCCCCGTATCTACGGGATTGGGAGAAATTTACCAGTATGTACTTCGTCCGAAAGCCGGATATGAAAAGAAGTATAACGAGACTGAACTGCGCACCATTCAGGACTGGCTGGTTCGCCGGCAGCTGCTGGGTGTGCAGGGTGTCGCTGAAGTGAGTAGTTTTGGGGGTAAGTTGAAACAATACGAAATCGTAGTCGACCCCGACAGGCTGCAGGCACACGGGGTCACCATCACGGAATTGTTTGATGCTGTCGAGAAAAATAACCAAAACACAGGAGGTGCCTACATTGAAAAAAATGCCACGGTGCTCTTTATCCGCAGCGAAGGACTCATTGGCACAGCTGAAGATATCCAAAACATTGCCATCAAACATGTCAATGGCACCCCCTTGCTCCTCAAGGACGTAGCCCACGTCGAAATTGGGCATGCCACCCGCTTTGGCGCCATGACCTACAACGACCAGGGAGAGGTGGCCGGAGCCGTAGTGATGATGCTCAAAGGAGCCAATAGCAGTGATGTAATCAAAAATGTAAAGGAACGTATCGAACAAATCCGGACAATGCTGCCGGAAGGAGTGGAAATTGAATCCTTTCTTGACCGGACAAAAATGGTCAATAATGCCATTACTACGGTTGAGACAAACTTGCTGGAAGGCGCCCTGATCGTCGTCTTTGTTTTGGTACTTTTCCTGGGTAATTTCAGGGCAGGCCTGCTTGTCGCCTCTGTGATTCCTCTCGCCATGCTGTTTGCCATAATCATGATGAATCTCTTTGGCGTGAGCGGTAACCTGATGAGCCTCGGAGCCCTCGATTTTGGCCTGATTGTCGATGGTGCTGTCATCATCGTCGAGGCGGTCATGCACCAGCTTAGCCATAGCAAACATTACAAGAAGGTACAGAGTTTGACAAGGCACCAAATGGATACAGAAGTACAATATTCTGCAGGAAAAATGATGAATAGTGCTGTTTTTGGACAAATCATTATCTTGATTGTGTATCTGCCCATCTTTACGCTGGAAGGCATCGAAGGCAAAATGTTTATTCCCATGGCACAGACAGTTGCCTTTGCGTTGCTGGGAGCATTCGTCCTGTCGCTGACCTATATCCCGATGATGAGTGCGCTTGTGCTGAGCCGCAAGATTAGCCACGAGCCTAACATGTCAGATCGGATCATGATTCAGGTAGAAATGTTTTTTCAGCGCACACTTACATTTTTTTTGCAAATACCACGTACTGTCATAGCCGGGGTGCTGGTTCTTTTTGCTGCCGCCATCCTTCTCCTTAGTCACATGGGAGGAGAATTTATTCCAGCGCTGGAAGAAGGTGATTTTGCCGTCGATACGCGCGTACTCACGGGTAGCAATCTGACCACAACCATTGAGAGTACCCAAAAGACAGCGAAAATCCTGAAGGAACGATTTCCGGAAGTGGAAAAAGTAGTGACCAAAATAGGCAGTGGAGAGGTGCCCACCGATCCTATGCCTATGGAGGCCAGTGACATGATGGTAATCCTGAAACCCAAAAAGGAATGGACCTCAGCCACCACATTTGACGAACTGGCAGAAAAAATGAGCACGGCACTTCAGGAGGTTCCCGGCGTAACGGCAGGATTTCAGTACCCGGTACAAATGCGGTTTAACGAACTTATGACGGGAGCAAGGCAGGACGTAGTCTGCAAGATTTTTGGTGAAAACCTGGATACGCTGGCAAACTACGCACATCAGCTGGGTAGTATTGTGAATACCATCGAGGGCACTGAAAACCTCTATGTCGAAACTGTCACGGGGGTGCCCCAGGTCATCATTCACTACAACCGAGCCATGCTTGCTCGCTATGGCCTGCACATTGCCGATATAAACAAGGTGGTCAACATGGCATTTGCCGGACAAACCACGGGTCTTGTTTTTGAAGGAGAGAAGCGGTTCAACCTGGTTGTCAGGCTGGGAAAGGAGCAACGCCAGAACCTCGAAGATGTGCGTGCCTTGCGTATACCCACTCCCTTCGGCGAACAAATTCCGCTGAGTCAGGTTGCAGACGTAGATATTAAGGAGGGCCCCAACCAGATCCAACGCGAAGATGCAAAGCGACGTATCGTGGTTGGCTTCAATATTAATGGCAGGGATGTCCAGAGCATTGTCGAAGAAATGAAGCAAAAAGTGGAAGCGCAAATTTCGTTTCCCTCCGGATATTATGTCACCTATGGCGGTGCCTTTGAGAACCTCAACAAGGCCAAAAGTCGACTCATGATCGCGGTCCCCATTGCACTGGCCATGATTTTTATCCTGCTGTATTTTGCCTTTCATTCCATCCGCCAGGGGCTACTGATTTATTCAGCGATCCCCTTGTCCGCCATCGGAGGCATCTTCTTTCTGGCATTGCGTGGCATGCCGTTTTCCATCAGTGCCGGTGTCGGCTTTATTGCATTGTTTGGCGTGGCCGTACTCAATGGCATTGTACTGATTGCAGAATTCAACCGCCTCAGGTCAGAGGGGTGGAAAGACCTTCGCAAAATTGTACTTATGGGAACGAAAGTTCGGCTGCGGCCAGTACTTATGACGGCCTTTGTGGCATCGCTTGGCTTTCTGCCAATGGCCCTAAGCAACGGTTCCGGGGCAGAAGTACAGCGGCCACTGGCGACAGTAGTGATAGGAGGACTTCTTGTTGCCACCTTCCTGACTCTGATCCTTTTGCCCGTTCTTTATGTCCTTTTTGAAAAGAAAAACCAGGATGGGGCTGACGTACCTGATTTGGAATACCATAAATTCGAAACAAAATGAGAACAATACATGATTGGATGATTATGGGCATGCGCATCATGCTTTTTTGTTTGGCCTGCCATTTGCCTCTGGCTGCACAAATGACCATTTCCCTGGATGAAGCCATTCTGGTAGCAAACCAGCACAACCGGCAAATCCGTTCAGCGTGGCTTGGAAAGGAATACGCACAACTGCTCACGAAAACGGTGACAGATCTTCCGGCGACAACCATCGGAGCCGAAAACGGGCAATTTAATAGTGCTTATTTTGATACGAAGTTCAGCATTGCACAGTCGTTTCAAATGCCAGCCGTGTTTAAGCGCAAAAAGCGTTGGCTGGAGACTTCGGTACAGACTGCCGGTGCAGGCGTCACGCTTATGGAAAAGGAAATCAGGCAACAGCTGGAAGATGTGTTTAATGAATACGGGTATGCACTTGCGCAGGAAAAAATAGGGCAATCATATTTAGTATTGGTTGACCAAATGGCCCAAAAGGCAGACCAGCGCGTCATGGAGGGCGAAGCAGATGTCATTGAAAAAACCATGGCAATACAACTACAAGCCCAATTACAGTGGCAGATCGATCAGGTGCAAATTACCCTTCAATTGTTGCGTATTGAACTCTCCTGGTTGCTCAATGACGGCAACAGTTATTCCCCGGCTGTCGGGTCCTGGGACAAGCAAATGAACCCAGCCGTTCTGGATAGTAGTCGGATGGCAGGACATCCGCAGTTGCAAATGGCATACCATCAGTGGCAACAGGCCGTATCGTTTACCGCATTGCAACGTTCTATGCTGCTTCCTTCCTTCACTGTCGGATTCAATAATGCCAGCATCCGTGGGACTGGGGCCGATAATATCGTGTATAATGCATCAAAGCGGTTTTCAAGTTTTCAGATCGGAATTGAAATTCCGCTTTTCAGAAAAGCAATGAAAGCAGAAATCGATGCAGCGAGGACCGATGAGGCAATTCGGCAACTCAATTGGGAAGCACAAACGGCGGGATTGTGGAAGCATTGGTTGACATTGTCTGAAAAACAACAACTGATGGCTACCCGCATTCGCCATATGGATAATTTCAGTATGCCCAATGCGGCAAGGATCAAAGAAACGGCTGCACGGCAGCTTTCGGCCGGAGCCATCAATTACCTGGAATTTGTCACATTGATGAATCATGCCATGGCAATAGAACAGGAGTATATTTCGCTTCGCAAAGAGGCAAACACCATCCGGATCGCTATTCATTACTTACTTTAAAAATTGAATCACATGAAGACTTCATTCATAGCATATACAACGTATTCTCGAATTGTATTTCTTTCATTTGCTCTATTGACAGGGTTGCTTTTTAGTGGCTGTGGTTCTTCCCCGGAGGCACCTGTAAAATCGGAGGATACGCAGTCAACTCCCGAGGAAGTCACCCTGACAGATGCACAACTCAAACAAGCAGGAATACAGCTTTCTCAGGTGAAAAAAGTCCGGATTGGTGGAGTAGTACACCTTAAAGGCAAAAGTGAGATTGCGGCAGACCAGGAAATCACGGTAAGTGCGCCATTTGGTGGCGTGGTTCGCCAGATAAAATGGATGCCCGGCATGCAAATCCAGAAAGGACAGATTGTGGCAACAATGGAGAATAAAGAGTACATCGATTTACAACAAGATTATTTGTCGGCCAGGTCGGCCCATCATTTTGCCGAACTGGATTTAAAACGCCAGAAATCCCTCGTTGCCACCCAGGCTACGAGTGAAAAGCAATATTTGCAGGCCGAGCAACTCGTGGCTTCCCAACACATTCAAATGAAAGCCCTGGAGCAAAAACTTCGGCTGGCGGGCATTTCTGTCGCGTCGCTCAATGAAGAAACCATTTCTTCCACCATCCAGGTTCTTGCTCCGGCAAGTGGTTATGTAACTGAGGTATTTGCCAATACGGGCATGTTTATTGATCCGTCAAAACCCATCCTCAATATGGTAGATCCCCGCCGTACGTTCCTGGTGCTGAAGGCCTTTGAACAGGACATGATGCATGTGCAGATTGGAGACAGGATACTCGCTCACGTCAACAACAATCCATTGGAACAAAAGGAGGGCAAGATAGCTTACATAGGCAAAACGGTGGCACAAGAAGGGTTTACAGAAGTGGTATGCCATATGGCTGCTCCCACGGGCTGGTTGCCAGGAGTTTATGTCGGGGCTGCCATCGAAACGTCGGCATCTGAAGTGCCGGCACTGCCGGAGA
>JAUMBK010000065.1:11095-12829 GCA_032115795.1 Saprospiraceae bacterium
TGTGCAGGTTGCTGACAAGACATTTCGCATGCAAAAGGTGAATGTCGGTTTAACTGAAGAGGGACAAACCGAAATCCTCGATGTCTCCGATCTGGAAGGGAAACAGGTCGTTGTGGAGGGAGCTTACACGCTGCTGATGGCACTGAAGAACACCCCGGAATGATTTGTGTCATCTTAATGCGCGCAAAAACCGCCTACCTTTGTCAAAAAAAGTACGGAAATATGAAAGTTTGGGTAAGTTGTGCCATGTTCTTATTGTCTTCGGCACTATACAGTCAAAAGAGTAGCTTCTCAGTCCAGCTGCAACCCATTGTTATTGAGGGTTTAGGTGGTTTGCAGTCCTTTGCGTGGGCACAGCATGAGGGAAAGTGGCTTCTCGTTGGTGGGAGGAGGGATGGCTTGCATCGGAGGCAGCCATTTGCAGCCTTTGATTTGCCTGGGCACAATGACCAGATTTACGTCGTTGATCCTGTGCAACAGAAATTCTGGACAAAGAACCTCAATTCATTGCCAGCCTCACTGCGGGATCCTCTCAAAGCTACCAACATTCAGTTTCATCAGGAGGGGCATCTTCTTTTGTTGGCAGGTGGATACGGTTTCAGTGAAGAAGCAGCTCGACATACAACCTTTCCAACGTTGACGGTGCTGGATGTGCCTGCAATGATGGAGGCAGTCATTCAAAACCAGGATATTCTGCCCCATATCCGACAGGGGACTGACAGTCGGGTCCAGGTCACCGGTGGCGACTTAAAGAAAATAGGCAATACATATTACCTCGTTGGTGGTCATAAGTTCATCGGCAGCTATAACCCAACGGGCCCAAATCATGGACCTGGATTTGAGCAGCACTATACAGATGCCGTTCGTGTGTTTAAGCTTCGTGAAGATGGGCAGACCATTCGCCTGGACTCATTTGTGAGTTGGGACAATGCCGATTATTTTCATCGGCGCGATCTGAATGTGGTTTCGCAAATTTTACCAGAGGGAAGGGAGGGAATCACTGTATATTCTGGTGTCTTTCAGCCTGCTGCTAACCTTCCTTTCCTGGACTGTATTCATCTTAACGAACAAGGATATGCTCGTCAGGAAAATTTCATACAGTATTTTAATCATTACCATTGCCCCACCATCCCTTTGTTTGACAATGCGAATCAGGAAATGTCCACCGTCTTTTTTGGAGGAATGGCACAGTATTATATGCAGGGAGACAAAAAGATCAAGGACGATAATGTACCGTTTGTCAAAACCATCACAAAGGTATCCAGATTGGCAAATGGAGAAATGATCGAAATGGTTATGCCTTTGGAAATGCCGGGGTATTTAGGTAGCGGAGCGCATTTTATTCCAATGGAAGAGGTGCCGGTCTATTCCAACCACGTACTCAAATACGATTCATTGAAGGATAATCAGGCAGTTGGCTTTCTCTATGGCGGTGCCAAGGAGGCTGGCGACCCGCGCCCTGCCGGACACGGCCGCGAGGAGGCGCTCCCAGGCGCCCGGGCCCATCCGCTCTCGCAGCGGCCGCCGTAGCGGACTTGAGAATGGCACGGGCAGCGAGGGGAAGGTTGCCAAAGCCATCAGGCCAAAGCCGGATCATTGCCTCAAGCTGGCGGACCCTGAGCACGGCGGCTTGGCAGGCATGGTCGAGAGCCTCACCTTGCCAGCCAACCTTGCGCTGAAAGGCCGCCTTGAGTCTAGGCCAGGTGGTAGAGCTCCTGGTGTACTGTGGGGAAT
>JAUMBK010000066.1:0-22554 GCA_032115795.1 Saprospiraceae bacterium
AGCCCAAACACAGCCGAAACCACCATGATGGCCAATGGAACAAGGATTGCCCACATAGCAATCTGCGTCAATCCCACCAGGCCCACACCCAATACCTTGCCCATCATTAATTCAAACGGCTTTAAAGAGGACATCAGGACTTCCACTATCCTATTGACTTTTTCTTCCATCACAGAACGCATCACCTGCATGCCATAAAAAAGGATGACAAAAAACATAGCGTAACCCACAACACCACCCAGCACTGAACTTACAATCGTTGTCATCGAAGAGACATTTTTTTCTTCCCTCACAGAGACTGGTTCCATTGTCAGCTTTGTCTCCAGACGGTTGAGTGCCATCGTATCCAAATTCAATTTCCTGATCTTATATTGTGTGATTCTCTTTTCGATTCCCTCCTTGATTGCCTGCCCTTCATCCATAGCCAACTGGTCATCGGAATGGTAACGATATTTGTAGGACTGCGAGGTTGAATCAGCCATGGGGGGAACTTCCAGGATTCCGTCTATTGTTCCAGGCAGGTACAGGGCCAAGACACTGTCCAAGGTGCCGGAAGGAAATAAAAATTGCTGGTTTTCCCTGCCCTCCAGCGTCCCGGCCAATAAGGCTGACGGATCATAAACAGCAATCGTCCTTTTTGTATCCGAACCGGTACTCATTACCCACACCATGACTGCCATAAACAACAAAACACCCACCGGAGTGAGCAGGGTCGTAAGGATAAACGTTTTATTCGTCACCCGGGTCAAATATTCCCGTTGAGTGACAAGCCAGATTTTATGCATTGGTTTCCGCTACTTTTCTAATAAAAATTTCATTAAATGAAGGATATACTTCTTCAAAGCCGGCAACATCGACGCCCATGCGCAACAAGGTGCTCAGCAACTGGCTGGGCTTTTCCTGGGCTGATAGATAGACCAGAAACGCACCATCTCTGAGCTGCTCCATTCGCAATCCACCCGAAGGAGGAGGTAAGGTTCCTGCATATTTGACAACAAACTTGTGCTCCTTGTACTCATTCCGAATGCCCGAAACCTCGCCTGAGAGCACCACTTTTCCACGGTTTACCAGGACAATATCCTCACATATCTCTTCGACCTGTTCCATCCTGTGGGTAGAAAACAAGATGGAAGCACCCTCACTCTTCAAACGAAAGATCTCATCCCGTATCAAATTGGCGTTGATCGGATCAAGTCCGGAAAAGGGTTCGTCCAAAATGATAAACGAAGGAGCGTGCACAACCGTGGCTATGAACTGGATTTTTTGGCTCATTCCCTTCGACAAATCCTCAACCTTCCTGTCATGCCAATCTATGATGGACAGCCGTTCCAGCCACTGTTTTATATTCTTCTTGGCCTGTGGCTTAGTCAGTCCCTTTAATTGCGCCAAATAAAGCAATTGTTCAGATACCTTCATCTTTTTATACAATCCCCTTTCTTCCGGCATATATCCAATCTCATTGGGATGAAGGTGATTGAGAGGTTCTCCACGCATCATTATTTCACCGCTATCAGGCGCCGTTATTCCGGTAATCATACGAATAAGCGACGTTTTCCCTGCTCCATTCGGTCCCAACAAACCGCAAATAGTGCCCTCTCTGACGTCTATACTGACGTTATTTACTGCGAGATGACCTGCATAGGCCTTAACAACATTGCGTAATGAAAGTACGTGCATAAACTTTTGTTTTTATTTCAGTTGCTTCCCGTCCATTTCCACCCATGTTATTCACATAAAAAGATGTGTATAGCAAGAGCAACAGAGAACCCATGTAGTGTAACACTCGAAATTACCTTAATTGGCGACAAACATAGCAGGAATCGATGCTTCGTACCAATTTTTTAGACGAATGGTACTTTTTACAATATAAGCAAAATGCCCAATTACATTCCATTCTGCTGCTCCAGTCCATCAATCATGAGTCGTAGGATGGCTGATGCGGCTTGAGCAATGACCGTACCCGGGCCAAAAATAGCGGCCACTCCCTGTTCATATAGAAAAGCATAATCCTGCGGAGGAATGACCCCTCCGACAATGACCATGATGTCCTCCCTCCCTATTGATTTCAATGCTGCGATTGTGTCTGGCACCAACGATTTGTGACCTGCAGCCAGCGATGAAATTCCCAAAATATGCACATCGTTTTCGGCGGCCTGCCTGGCAGCCTCTTCCGGCGTCTGAAACAAAGGGCCCATATCAACATCAAAGCCCAGGTCGGCAAAGCTGGTTGCAATAATCCGTGCCCCGCGATCATGACCATCCTGTCCCAATTTTGCGATCAGGATACGAGGCCGGCGGCCTTCCAGGCTGGCAAATTCGTCCGATAATGCCTGTGCTTCTTTGAATGCTTCATCCATTTGAATTTCTTTTGCATACACACCCGCAACCATTTTATTCGAAGCAGCAAACCTGCCAAACACCTTTTCCAGGGCCATGGAAATTTCACCGAGTGTCGACCTGACTCTGGCGGCTTCGATCGCCAGTGCGAGTAAATTCCCTTCTCCTGTCCGCGCGCAATGTTCCAGTACAGACAAGGATGCCTGCACCTGTACTTCATTTCTGGCTGACTTGATATGGGCAAGCCGTTCAATCTGTTCCTTACGAACAGCTTCGTTGTCTACTTTGAGAATGTCGATGTCCACTTCCCCTTGGCTGTTGAACAAGTTGACACCCACAATTCGTTCCTTACCACTATCAATCCTTGCCTGCTTTGCTGCTGCTGCTTCTTCAATGCGTAATTTTGGTATGCCCGCTTCGATGGCCGCGGCCATGCCTCCCAATGCTTCCACCTCTTCCATGTGCTTCCAGGCACGATCTGCCAAGGCAGCAGTGAGCGATTCTACATAATAACTTCCAGCCATGGGATCGATCGCAGTAGTGAGTCCCATGACCGTTTGCAAATATTTTTGCGTATCCCTGGCAATTTTTGCAGATGCATCTGTAGGCAGAGCAATGGCTTCATCCAGCGAGTTGGTATGCAATGATTGTGTTCCTCCACAAACAGCTGCCAACGCTTCCACCGCCGTTCGGGCAATGTTGTTGAACGGATCCTGCGCGGTCAGGCTATAGCCGGAAGTCTGGCAATGGGTACGCAAAGCCATGGTTTTTGGCGATACTGCGCCTTCCTTTGCAACAATTTTTGCCCACAACAACCTGCCTGCCCGCATTTTGGCAATTTCCATGAAAAAATTCATACCAATTCCCCAAAAAAATGAAAATCGCGACACAAAGCCGTCAATAGGCAATCCTACTTTTACGCCTGCCCTAATATATTCCAAACCGTCTGCCAGGGTATATGCCAACTCCAGATCGGCGGGAGCACCAGCCTCGTGCATGTGATATCCACTAATGGAAATACTGTTGAACTTAGGCATGTGGGCAGCTGTGAAGGCGAAAATATCCGAAATAATGCGCATACTCGCCCCTGGCGGATAGATGTACGTGTTTCGCACCATAAACTCTTTCAGGATATCGTTTTGAATCGTACCACTCAATTGGGCAGGCGACACACCCTGTTCCTCTGCAGCAACGATGTAAAAGGCCATGATGGGAATGACAGCACCATTCATCGTCATAGAAACCGACATCTCGGCAAGGGGTATATCCTGAAAAAGAACCTTCATATCCTCCACTGTATCAATAGCCACGCCAGCCATGCCAACATCTCCCTTTACCCTCGGGTGATCAGAGTCATATCCCCTGTGTGTTGCAAGATCAAATGCGACCGACAAGCCTTTCTGCCCCGCAGCCAGGTTTCTTCTGTAAAATGCATTGCTCTCTCTCGCCGTTGAAAAACCAGCATACTGCCGTATAGTCCATGGCGCCGACAAATACATCGTACTGTAAGGCCCTCTCAAGAAAGGCGGGCGGCCAGCCTGAAATCCAATATGATGGACTGATTGTACATCGTCATAGCTATACTGAGGCCAGACCTGAATCCCTTCAGGTGTCTTCCGGGCCACATGATTCGCATGGAAAGGGAGCATATCTGCAGCAGTTTAGGGCAAGGTAAAGATACTAGTTTACCCCCCTTTTCTCAAATAATGGATCAATGATTTTAGTTGGTGCTTGTTTTTCCTAATTTCGCACCCAGATTGATTCCAACCCTATGCAATACCTCTTACTGGAAAATGTACACCGCTCTTACGGAGATAAACTGTTGTTCAAAAATGTGAACCTTTCTATCAGCAAAGGAGATAAAATTGCCCTTATAGCAAAAAATGGCAGCGGAAAAACAACGCTGCTTCGCATCATTGGTGGCGAGGAGGGATCCGATGGCGAGAATGCCAAAATTACCATCTCCAAGGAAATACATACCGCTATTTTAAAACAGGATCCCCAGTTTGACCCCAATGCAACCGTACTGGAAACTGTCTTTGACACCCCAAACGAGGCAATAAGGGCAGTGGCTGATTATGAAAAGGCACTCCATGCCAACGATGAAGCCCTGCTGCACCGCTGTGTGACCAGACTTGAAGATCTAAAGGCGTGGGACCTGGAAAGCAAAATAAAAGAAATCCTCAGCCGCCTAAAACTAGACAACCTGGAACAAAAAATTAGGGAAATGTCAGGAGGACAGGTAAAACGACTTGCGCTCGCTAAAATACTGATTGACGAACCGGATTTTCTCATCCTTGACGAACCAACAAACCACCTGGACATCGAAATGATTGAATGGCTGGAAACATTCCTGCAGCAACCAAATCTCACCGTGTTCATGGTTACCCACGACCGGTATTTTCTGGAAAGGGTATGCAATGAAATCATTGAACTGGACAATGGCCAGATCTATGTGTACAGAGGCAACTATTCTCAGTTTTTGGAAAAACGCGAAGCAAGACTTCAAAACGATGCTTCCAACCTGGAAAAAACAAAAAAACTGTTTTCGAAAGAACTCGAATGGATGCGAAGGCAACCACAAGCAAGATCCACAAAAGCCAAGTCGCGGATCGACGATTTTTATGAGATCAAAGAAAAAGCGCAGGTTCGCCAGCAACAGGATACCGTACAGATAAACATCGCCGCATCCAGGCTTGGGTCAAAAATCCTCGAAGCCCACAATATTTCGAAACAATTTGGTGCAAAAAAAATCGTAAACGGCTTTACCTACAAATTTAAACGAGGCGAACGCATTGGTATCGTCGGACCCAATGGAACCGGAAAATCGACATTCCTCAAAATCCTTACCCAACAGCTGGCGCCTGATGCGGGCAAAATCGTCGTTGGCGATACCATCGTCTTTGGCTATTACACCCAGGATGGATTGCAACTCAAAGAAGACAAAACTGTTCTTGACGTCATCAGGGACATAGCAGAATACATACCGCTCGATAAAGGTCAGAAACTTTCGGCTGAATCCCTTCTGGAGCGCTTTCTTTTCCCTCGCCCACAACAAAGAGTATTTGTATCGCAATTGAGCGGCGGTGAAAAACGGAGGCTGTATTTGTTGACCATTTTAATGAAAAATCCCAATTTTTTAATTCTCGACGAACCTACCAACGACCTCGACATCATTACACTCAACGTGCTGGAAGAATACCTCCAGGACTTCCCCGGCTGCCTGATTATTGTGACTCACGACAGGTACTTTATGGATAAATTGGTGGATCACCTATTTGTTCTCGAGGGAGGAGGCGCAATTCGAGATTTCAATGGGTCCTATTCAGAGTACCGCGAATTGAAAAAAACGGAGGAAAAAGAAAAAACAACAACACTTAAATCGGAAGCGGCTACCTCCACCTCACAAGAGGAAAATAAAGGGAAGGCGTCCTTTGAACAACGAAAGGAATTTGCCAGACTGGAAAAGGAAATTAAGAAGCTAGAGGAGCAAAAAGAGCAGATTACCTCACAATTTGACGACCCAACCCTCTCAGCAGACAAAATTCTGGCACTGTCCAACGACCTTCAGGAAATTCAAACACAACTCGAAGAAAAAGAAGGAAAATGGTTTGATCTCGCAGATTTGATGGATTGATTTTTAGTCTATATTGTCCAAGTGATTCCGGTAAAAAATGTACGCCCCCAATGCAGGTTCTGTTGATTGCTCGCTTCAATATGGATGCCATTAGCATTGTTTGCCTGCAATTGCCGCACATTTAAGATGTTCTTCACACCCGCATTCAACCTGACTTTTTGTTTGAATAACCGCACCGTCAAACTCGTATTCAGCATATTCCATGCATCATTCAGTCCCTGCAAAGTACGCCCATCCTGGTTATAAAAGTAGGGTGTTCTTCCTGTACGTTTGTGCCATATATTCCAGTTCCATATGCCCTCTCCCCAGCTGATGTTCATTTCATTTGTCACATCCGGAGACCAAAGATAATCGGCCTGGATTACGTCAGGCATGGCATTATGAAATCCTGTATACGTCACATCGGACTGGATGCGGATGAACTCATTCCACGAAAACTGGAGCCGAACGTTACCCCCTGTTGTATTCCATTTTTCCACATTGCGGTACTCATAATGTACCGGGCCCAGTGCTGTAAGAATGATTCTGTCATTCACCTGATTATAAAAACCACTTGCAATCACTGTAAATTGAAAAGGCGAGGTCCTTACTGCTTCGTATGTGAGTTCTGCCCGAAGATTGACTGATTTTTCAGGCTGAAGATTTGCATTACCAATAACGTAATGGTTTATGTCAATAAAGCTGAAGAACAACTCCTTGACTGAAGGGGACCGAAAACCATACGCCCATGAAAACCTTGCCTGTAACGGCAAAGAAGATTGCCATTTCAACCAGGCCGAAGGGACCAGAGCCGAACCATACCGCAAATTTTGCGTATACCTTGCTCCGGCCTGCCCGACCCAGTTTTGATACTTCACCTTGCCACTGGCAAACAGTCCGACATCATTCGTCATTGCCCGGTTTGGAATAGGAGATAAAGAATCATACAATCGGGTGCCTGTGGCAAGTTCAAAGTAATTCTCCAAACCAACAATGAAACTTACCGGCTTTCCTGCACGGTCCCTGGCATAGGTCAGCCTCGCCATAACTCCTTCCGCAGATGACGTATCCTGAAGGCCTGGAAGCAACGTGTTCTGGTCGGTATCTACATCATAGCGATAGGAACGCTTCGTGCGGCCGAAGTGATTCCATCCCAACGTAGTCTGAATCAAATCACGATTGTCCGTCCATCTGTCAGAATACAGCTGGATGTCCCATCTCTCAGTCAAATAGTAATCATCAAATGCGTAAGGCTTGAAAACAGGCCTACGTATATCCCCAAGATTATCGACGGTCTCAGTCAGCACATTGGCTGTCATACGCACATCGGTTTTCGTATTCGGCTGAAAACGGACCATCGCCCTCGCTGATTGTTGCCGCTTTGGATTCCATGTTTGATCACGGCCCATGGATGTGTCAGGCTGCGGTACAAAATCCTGGATATTTCCAGTCAGCTGGCCTGTCCAGCCCCTCTTCGCAAATCCAGCCATAACGGAAAGATTCCGGAAACCATTGTTTTCAAATTGACCGTGAATTTCAGCATTGACAGTGTGCAGCTGCGATTTTTTTGTTATCAGATTTATTACCCCACCGGATGCTTCAGAACCATACAACAAGGATTGAGCCCCCTCGATGATTTCTACTTTTTGAATCGAACTCAAGGGTATTTGTCCTGCGTCAACATTGCCATTGAGCCTGCCCACAACAGGTACTCCGTCGATTAAAATCTTCAGATTCTCACCCTTCAATCCATTGATACTCAACTCACTGCCCAGAATAGGGTCCTGCGAAATCCGTAAATTTGGTTCAGCCTGCAACAGCTCCTGCAAGTTTAATACACCTCGCTGTTCAATCGTTTTTCGGTTTAACACCCGAACACTATTCACCGTCTCTCTCGTTTCTGTGGGCGTAAACTGTGCGGTAACGACCACCTGGTCCAGGAAGGAAGACCACGTTGAATCCTTCGACACCTGGCAAAACGTTTTATTCGCCAATGTCAATAGAATCAAAAAAAAGATCGCTCGCTGCCTCACGAAATTATTGCTTTACAAATTGTTTTAAAAATCCTTTACCGTTGCTGCTTACCACCAGCGTATATTTTCCCGGAGCCAAATCAGATACATTGCAATCAATGACGCGCAATCCCTGGTGGCTGCCCAATGCCATCACTTGGACCACCTTGCCCTGCATGTCGGTGATGGTGAGGGTAATGTCTTTTGAAAATTCAGTATTCAAAGCAACAGTAAGTTGTTCCACCGTTGGATTGGGATATACATTGACCTCAACGCCCGGCAAGTCACTTGTGGAAGAAAATGTCCCCAGGTCGGTCTTCTCAAAAACGGCGACTCCTGTACTGGATCCTTCAAAATCGATGAAATGCAATTTCCAGATTCGATTCTCCGCCGTTTTTACAAAGAAAACTTTGTCCTGGTCCAGCACCCACGATGTGCCGCTCAGGGTTTTCCAGTCATAGCCGATGATGTCTGTATTTGTGCTCAATTTTTCCTTATAATCCATAAAGGAGACAGTTCCCGGATTCACACCGTCTGCTTCTGCAGTCTGCACGCCTGGTCCTGAAAGGACGCCGGTCACAATATACTGCTGCACAATCGAACCATTTGGATCCTTGGCAATAGAGACATACCTGCAATACATCAGGTCAAATCCGCCTGCGGGCAAAACATCTACTGTGCTGTGTGATGTGAGGTTATAAAAAATCAACTTTTGGCCCTTATTATCAGTAAGCTTGTTGATGTTTTTTACCTGTGCATCGCTGCCATCAAGTTTTGCATAGCGAAACGTATAGGTCGTGGCATTCAAAACGTCAATTTTCAATTTTCTGAATTCGCCATTGCGCAACTTCAATACAAATACTTTATTACCTACCAACTTATTTGCACCGGGACCATAAGATCCCCAACCATAATCAAACTGGGCAAGCGTATCCCTCTCTTCATTAAAAGCGCCATAAAGCCAGCTTGTTTCACTGTTCAGATACTTTTGCGTTTTGATTGCCTCCAGATCGATGGGTGCATTAAAGTCATCTGTGAGGGCATAATATAATTCTGTTTGTGGCAGATTTTGGCCCATTGAACTGCCAGAAGATTCGTTGATAAAAACCCCGGCATCCTGAAAACCAAATGCAGTAAACGCAATGTCCCAACTATCGTTCGAAACTTGCTTTTCAGTGCCATCCGCCAGGCGAACAAAGCTCTGCTTATTGTATCCCGGACCTGTGCTTATTTCCTGAAAATTTTGGCTATACCCTAAATTCGTACTAAAAAAACAAGCAATTGCAATGTAAATAGGCTTCATGTAAAATTGTATTTGGTTTTTTAATCACCACAAAGGTAACTACATCCAAAGGAGTCTTCGTTCTACAAATTGTCAAATCTATGTCATAAACTGATGTATGAAGATCGTTGTGATGTAAAAATGACCGCTCGCACCCATATTGATGCATTCCTGCATTGATTTTTAATGTCGCCCATTGCACATGTTTGTCTGAAAATTTGGGCAATGCAACTTTTTCTTATCTTTATCCCTGTATAAACGGAGCCACAATATTGAGTCATTTATTTTGGCCCTTGATCAGGGCACGACGAGTTCCAGGGCGATCATCTTTGATAAGGCAGGCCATATTATATCTACGGGACAAAAGGAGTTTACCCAACTATTCCCTCAGCCTGGGTGGGTCGAACATGATCCGCAGGAAATTTGGTCTACCCAAATAGGAGTCGCAGCCGAAGCGATTACGCGCGGGAACTTGTCTGTGGCACAAATTGCTGCAATTGGTATTACAAACCAAAGAGAAACGACCATTGTCTGGGATAAAATCACAGGCATTCCGCTGTACAACGCCATCGTGTGGCAGGATAGAAGAACTGCCGCTTATTGCGACGAACTGACAAAGCAGGGCCTTGGTCAGAAGATACAGGATAAAACAGGATTAATCATCGATGCTTACTTTAGCGCAAGCAAAATACGCTGGATTCTTGACAACATTGATGGAGCGAGAAACAAGGCCATGGAAGGGAGATTGCTCTTCGGTACTGTTGATTCCTGGCTTGTTTGGAAACTGACAGCTGGTCAGTGCCACATCACCGATATTTCAAATGCATCCAGGACAATGCTTTGCAACATACATACCGGGCAATGGGATGAGGAATTACTTTCCCTGTTTGACATTCCCAGGTCTATGCTCCCGGAGATCAAAAGCAGCAGCGAAATATACGGCTATACACAACAAGTACTGACTGCGCACCCCATCCCTGTCGCCGGTATTGCAGGTGATCAGCAAGCGGCCTTGTTTGGACAAATGTGTACTAGACCGGGCATGGTCAAAAACACTTATGGCACAGGCTGTTTTATGCTGATGCATACGGGAGATAAGCCCATTGTAAGCAGACATAAGTTGCTGACAACGGTGGCATGGAAACTTGGCAATCAAATCGAATATGCACTGGAAGGCAGTGTCTTTATAGGGGGTGCTGTTATTCAGTGGCTGAGAGATGGTTTAAAATTAATCCGGAGTGCCGCAGAATCAGAATCCCTGGCCCTCTCGGTTGAGGACACACAAGGCGTGTACATGGTTCCCGCATTTGCAGGATTGGGTGCGCCTTATTGGAATCCACACGCCCGCGGAATAATTAGCGGAATTACCCGCGGCACCTCTGTTGAACACATTGTCAGAGCAGCCCTGGAAAGTATCGCCTACCAGACAATGGATGTGGTCAGGGCAATGGAAGCTGATGCAGGCATCCATCTTACTGAATTGAGAGTAGATGGTGGAGCCACAGTAAATAATTTTCTGATGCAATTTCAAGCCGATATTCTTCAATGCAATGTTGTCAGACCAATAGTCACTGAAACCACAGCCCTCGGTGCCGCCTATCTCGCCGGACTTGCAGTGGGGTACTGGGCAAATCCTGAAGAGATTGCCACTCAATGGAAAGCAGAAAACGTTTTTTTACCTGCCATTCAGCAAGAAAAGTCAAACCAGCTCTATAAGGGCTGGCAGCGAGCTGTCAACACCATTGAAAAAGCTAACTAACACAGGATGCACGTACATAAGGCAAATCCCCTGACCATCACAAAAGCAGAAACAAAATGAATCCAATCACATCCGAATTTATTGGCACTGCCATCATCATCCTACTTGGCAATGGGGTGGTATCAAATGTAGTTTTACACAAGACAAAGGGAAACAATGGCGGCTGGATTGTCATCACTCTCGGATGGGCAATTGCAGTCTTTGCTGGTGTGTTGGTTTCCGCTCCTCATAGCGGCGCACACCTGAATCCGGCAGTTACCCTGGCAATGGCCATCGCAGGAAAATTTGAATGGGCAAGCCTGCCCGGCTATATTCTTGCCCAGTTTGGCGGGGCAATGACCGGCCAAATGCTGGTCTGGCTCGCATATAAACAACATTTTGCTGCCACAAATGATGGCGACACCATACGCGCTTGCTTTTGTAACACTCCTGCCATCAACGATCGCATTCATAATCTGATAACAGAAATAATTGGCACCTTCACCCTGGTTTTTGTCATTTTTTTTATGGTAGAGCCGACCAACTCGTTAGGGGCACTGGACGCATTGCCGGTAGCTTTGCTGGTCCTGGGCATCGGTCTCAGTCTGGGTGGACCAACAGGTTATGCCATCAATCCGGCAAGAGATCTGGGGCCGCGCATCATGCATGCCGTCTTGCCCCTGGCCTTCAAAAAAACAAATGACTGGCCGTACGCCTGGATTCCTGTGGCCGGCCCTTTGGCAGGTGGTGCTTTGGCAGCCATGGCTCACGTCTGGTTGACTCATCACTAACATAAAACATACCATGGAAAAAGTATTGTGCATCGGCGAGGCGCTGATTGATATGATTTGTACAGACAAAGGAAAATCATTGGCAGAAGGAGCACACTTTCTTAAAAAAACAGGGGGCGCACCCACAAACGTGGCCGCAGCGGTGGCGGCACTTGGAGGGAATGTCGACATCATGGCGAGTGTAGGTGATGATCCTTTCGGTCAGCAGCTCATTGAAGAAATGCATGCGTTTGGTGTCGGCACACATTTGATGAAAAAAGATGCCGCCCATTTTACTACCCTCGCCTTTGTCTCTCTCATGGAAAATGGCGAACGGGATTTTGTATTCAGCAGGGGAGCTGACAGTCAGTTGACCCTTGCCGATTTTCCCCAATTTCATCTGGAGTCATATGGCATTGTCCATTTTGGATCGGCAACTGCTTTTCTGGATGGCCCGTTGCGATCAACATACGTTCACCTCCTTTCCCAGGCAAAAGAGCAACAGCAGTTTGTCAGTTTTGACCCAAATTACAGGCATCTGCTCTTTCGGGGCAAAGAAGAACAATTTATAAATAGCAGCTGGGAGTTTTTACTTCAGGCCGATTTTTTCAAAGTCAGTGATGAAGAAGCCATCTTGCTCACCCGGCAATCCACACTGGAAGACGCCTTGAAGATCTTACAAAAAGAAACCACGGCTTGTTTTGCAGTCACGCTGGGCAGCAAAGGTACCGCTTTCCGGTACAAGGAGGAGATGATCGTGATTCCCAGCATTTCAGTGGCTGATGTGAAAGATACGACCGGAGCTGGTGACGCCTTTGTCGGTGCCGTGCTTAGGCAACTCAGTAACTACCAGATTACAGAAATGAAAAACTTGGACAAAAACACCTGGATCGATGTGATTGCAAATGCAAATAAGGCCGGGGCCAGGACCTGTGAGTTTGTAGGGGCCATGGAAGCGTTCAAGCAATTGACCACAGATATCTTTAAGCTATAACCAGCATGTACAACGCAGCACAACACCAGTTATTGCGCAATAAAATTGCAGCACATTCAATCAATCAGGCTGAGTCCATGTCTTTCCTTTTAAGAATGGCTTCCAATGTACATGTAATACAAGATCTCTACTCTAAAATCTATGGTACACACGAGAGTAAAGAACTCTGGTTTTCACAACTTCTGGATAGTTTATTTACAGGCCACAAAGACAGATCTGCCCCATTACAACGCTTGGATGCCCAAAAAGAGGGAAATGGTCCCTGGTTTCTAAGCAATGAAATCACCGGAATGAGCTTATATGTTGATCGGTTTGCCGGAAATATAAAAGGTGTACAGGAGAAGTTGCCTTACTTTTCAGAACTCGGAGTGAATTTCCTACACCTGATGCCCGTCATGGAAAGCCCCGCCGAAGAAAGCGATGGAGGTTATGCTGTGTCAGATTTTCGAAAGGTAGATGCGCGCTTTGGCGATGGCTGCCAATTAGAGGAGCTAATCAATGAAATGCATGCTCAAGGCATGTACCTCATGCTTGATATTGTGCTCAACCACACATCAAACCAACACGCTTGGGCCGTTAAAGCTTCAGGCGGCGATTCCCGGTTTCAGAACTATTATTATATGTACGATTCCAGGCGCCAACCGGATAGCTTTGAAAAAACAATGCCCAACATCTTCCCGGACAGCTCACCCGGAAGCTTTACATTTGATAAGCAATCTGGAAAATGGGTCATGACGGTATTCAATTACTATCAGTGGGATTTGAATTATACCAATCCGGAGGTGTTTGTTGCGATGCTGGACAACATTTTGTTTTATGCAAACCTGGGTGTAGATATTCTGCGTATCGATGCCCCCGCCTTTATTTGGAAACAAATGGGAACAAGTTGTCAAAACCTGCCGGAAGCCCACACATTGCTACAGCTGATCAAACATTGTGTCCAGGTTTCGGCTCCAGGCATGGCACTACTGGGTGAAGCCATTGTTGCACCGGCAGAAATAATGAAATATTTTGGCACAGGGAAATATACCGGGCGGGAATGCGATGTCGCGTACAATGCAACACACATGGCCCTGCAATGGGATGCCCTGGCAACCGGAGACACCCGGGTCATGCTGGCAGCCCAACCCGAAATACAACAGAAACCTTTTGGAACAACATGGATTACATATACACGCTGCCACGATGATATCGGCCTGGGATATGATGATTCTACGATTACGACAGCAGGGTTTACTCCTTTTGCACACCGCTCTTTTTTGAAAGAGTATTATTCCGGCAAATTGCCAGGAAGTCCGGCCAAAGGAGCGCTTTTTGGTGTCAACCCCAAAACAAATGACGCCAGAATCAGCGGTTCACTAGCCTCGTTATGTGGTTTGGAAACGGCTCTTGAGAATGGCATTGAAGCAGAAATTACCCTGGCCACAAAAAAAATTATGTTAATGCAGGCGCATTCCATGTTCATTGGAGGAATCCCAGTCCTTTTCTACGGCGACGAATGTGGTTATACTAATCAGTATACTTACCTGCAAGATCCGGCAAAAAACTATGACAACCGATGGATGCACAGGCCCGCTATAGACTGGAAAAAAAATGCGAATCGAAAGGTCCGGGGTACAGTGGAACAACGTTTATTTGATCAAACAAAAAAATTAATTGCACTAAGAAAGGCGAATATTGCATTTTGTGACGTAGCAAACACAGAATGGCTTTCGTTGCACAATGTCCACATCGCGGGGTACGCGCGGAAGACGCGCGAACAAACAATCCTATGCCTTTTCAATTTTTCAAATTCAGAAACTGGTCTGACATGGTATGCTTTGAAAGAAAAAGGTTGGCAGGAATCGACTCAAATTACAGACTTGTGGACAAACCAACAGCATCTGGTTGGTCCGGACAACAAACATATCCTTCTTGCACCTTACCAGTTTATGGTATTGACTGATTTACCTTACAGGAAATAAAACTTGTTTCCAAACCGCATCCGCCACAAGTGCATTGCCATCGTCGTTCAAATGAACCCCATCATAGGTCAAAATTCCATTTGGCAGATTTTTAGGATTATGCTTTAGATTGTAATCCAAAAAAAGTTGCCTGAAATCGAGGAGACCCGCCTGATTATTTTTTGCAATTTTTCTGATGGCTTTTGAAAATTCATTCAAATCACCATCCTGGGCATTCGAAAAATCGGTTTTTTCCCCAATACAGGCAGGCGTGGCACAATATACCTGAATCCCTCTGGCTGCCAACTTTTGTATCAAATCTACATACATCGGCTCAAATTTATGTAAATCACTACCCGTACCAAATGAACTTTTATGCCACACATCATTGACACCAATCCAAATCACGACAATGTCCGGATTTTTTGAAATAACATCTTTTTCAAGTCGGAAATACAAATCATAAATTTTATTGCCACCGATTCCCGAACCAATAAGTTGGAAAAGGCCTTCACCCCCTTCCTTCTTTAACCGCTCATTCAAAACGGATATGTATCCCTTTTCTTTCACTCCGAGCTCTGTAATCGAATCTCCAAAAAAAAGGACTGTCTTCTTTTTCTCACCAGGGACAACCATACAAGCAAGCGTTAGAAAAAGAGAGGTAACTAAATTCATCATGTGTTTCCTTTTTAGAATCCATTAAAAATGTACTACCAAACCCAATTTGGATTCGGAAGATATCGGTTTTATTACTAAATGGTTCTTATTAAACCATTTTTTTTTCAATACTGGATACACCCAGTATGCAATACGCGTACTGATCATACCAATACCTGCACCACAAAGCACATCACTTACCCAATGTTTGTCATTGTAAATCCGGAAATACCCCGTTAAAGAGGCACTTAGAAACCCCACACTGCCAAGCAATGCATTTGTGTCATGATACTCCATCCAAAAATACTGGGCACCAACAAATGCATTTGATGTATGACCAGATGGAAACGAACGGTAGTCACTGCCATCCGGCCGCTGTCTTCCCAAAATTTGTTTGGCCGGGTAGACCAGAATGGCATTGAATAAAGAGGATAGTATATAAAGTCCCGCTTTATCCTGCAGCCCATGTTTTGAAGGTACTTTTGCCAGTGTCAGTCCTATGTCTGTCACCAATGGAGCGTATATGGAATAATCGTCGACCGTATACCTTCTGCCCCCTTTCAATGCATCCCTAACGTATAAATCCAACTGCGCTTTCTCATTCGTTAGCATCACTGCGACGCCGGACCCCAGCACTATCATAGGTGCCGCCAGGGAAGGTGATAAAAATCGGCCCCTCGACAACAGACTATCTCTTAACTGATGTGAAATTTGTGCCGATACAGTTTCCGACATAAATAGCATTAACAGCACGGCATAATTGATACAAAAGTTATTCACTGATAAATGGTTCTACCTCAAAAGTAAGGTATTTCCCCCATTGCATCTTTCCTCTTCTTTTGTATCCAGCCTTTTATGGCCACTATTGGGCGTCGTCTATTTCCTTACCAGGGTCATACTGCAATTTTGCCACAATAGAAGAACCAGTCTGTTATATGTAAATTCGATTCTGTCATCTTCCAAACGCATTTCTGCATTGCGCATCCATCCTGAATCGCTCGAAGAATGCGTTGCCTTGCAATTGATTACTGTGAATAGTAACGTATCACCTCCAAGTGCCAGTTGTATTTGGGAAGGCAGAGGCCCTTTTTCGATGCGTACTTCATTTGTGCTATCAATTGCACAAATGACATTCTTTTCCACCTTCCATGTACCCAAATAGGAGTAGTCATCGCAAGGTTCTGGTTCTTTAGTGCACGATAAAAAACAAGCCGCCAGTGCAAATACAAATACACAGAACGTACGCAAGGGCTTAGATGCCAGGTTGTTCAGAAAGAATGGAATTACTTGATTTCTTTTCATCTTAGTTTTGTTTTTCTTATTGTTTCTGCATGCCTTTCATGCTGCAGTAATGATGCCAAACGGAATGGATAGAATCATTCCCACTTTTATGATACCTTTTTTGCTCATTTTCTTATTGTTTATTCATTTTAAAACCAATGGCTTCTGCAAAATCCTGGACAAAATACATGTCAGTCTTTTCATCGTAGCAAACATCCGTATGAAATGTTCTTGGAGAATATTCTTCGTGCAATAAATGTCCACACTTGCTGTCAAAAAAGCAAATTTTACCCAAACCAACACTCGTTGTTATCAAAACGTCCTTTTGAATCAGCATCTTCGGAGTACAATTCGCAGCCGTTTTGTTGTTGTACCAAAGGACACTCCCCGAAACTGCATCAAGACAACCAATACCAAACACATCGGGATTTACATATACCCGATTGGCTTCCAGAAGCAAGCCCGTGCGGTTAAAATTACCTACTTTCTGCAGGCCTGGCAACTGCGTTCGCCATTTGACATTTCCTAAAGGCAATCCAATGCAGTAGATGCTCCAATCCCCACCAAACAACACGGAATTTTCAAAAATAACAGGAGGACTCCCTAAATTCGTTGGTACTTCCATGCAATTGTCCACTTTTAAAACTAATTTTTTTGTTCGCAAATTGACAGCCAGCAAATCAGTTGGCGACTCCAGGGGAGTATGCAAAGACTTGGATTTTCCATTCAGAAAAATCATCAGCGTATCCTTGCTTTCAGGATCTATCCAAAAAGATGGTGGCGATAGTGATGGCGTCCACCATTGATGGATATCTACGGTGTATATCTTTTGAACCTCACCCGAAACTAAGTTTGCCCTGTAATACGTTTCCGGACCTTCTCTGTTTAGTATGTGTTTCGTAAAATAGACATCTTCTCCATAAATTACAACACCATTGCCACCGACACAACCTTCATCAGCAAATACAATTTCCCATAACAAAGCTTGCTTGCTGATATCAAAACCAATCACCCCCTTCCTCGATAAAAGTATTAAAAATTGGTCCTGTCCTGCGAGTACGGTAGCCGGCTCCTGAATCCTACCAGTTGGAGTCCATTTCCACTTTAGCTTGCCTGATTTAGTGTCGTAAGCAAATAAACTGGGGTCAGGATGTGCCCAATCGTCTCCGGCAACGATGTATACTTCACCATACTGATAGGCATTCCTGGTGGAAACATTCTCCAAAGGCGCTTCATAAATCCGGGTACTCCAGGTTTTCTCAAATATCTTTGGTTTTGTCCCGGGTGGCCCGGGTGCAGGCTCCTCCTTATCACATGCAACAAAGAGGAATAACATGAAAAATAAATTCACCATTTTTTTCATTTCATTTTTTTTCTGTATTAAAATAACCCCGATGATCAATGCCATTATTGAATATCAAATTAACAGCATCTCCCATTTGACTGTCATTGCGCATCTGAAGATGGTTAGAGCCCTGCATGACCTGCACCGGATAGTTTAGTCCTGGCATATTCATAGCCGATTCTTGTAAAATAAAGCCGTCGGATGGCTGCGTTTGACTAAACACCTCATAATACGGGTTGCATTCTGTCCATTGTGTACTGCTGCTACTTTCATAGGCATCACAATCTGTGACTCCATGGTAAGTTTGCGTGTACTGCAGATTTCCATACGAATAGGTATCACATTGACACCCGGTCTGCTCAATGTTGAGATCCAGTGCTCCGATCAGATACTTCCAGGAAGGGTTGAGTGTTGGAAACCAGTCAACCCCCTTCTTCCAGCTATTTGTCAATTGATTATACCTGATTTCTTCTGCAATCGCACATGGTGGACAAGTCAGCCACAAATACCAGGGAGCACATTGCTCATCCCAATAGTGATGCTTAGATACATAATTATTCAGCTCATGATTGACCATGGTTATGCCCAGTCCATCCGATGCGTCTGCTCCATACACCGGAAATTCGTTGGCAGAATGCATAACTGCTCCCATAAATCGGGGCGTCAATGTCTCATTGTCATCATCCTCAACGCCATAAAAGACGGCTTTGTTGCCAGTGGGTGTTGGCGGCAGGGAGGAGGCTACTGTTGTTGTAAGCTGGCCTTCCAATCCGGTAGAAAGAAAACTTGAAACCAGCGGAAATCCCTCTCCAATGCCCGCATCACAGGCATTGGCAAGAACACCACCTGCAAATCCAAATGCAACTGCCACCCTTCCCAGTATCCCCGTGTTATTGATTGACTCATTCACGGGACCCGCAGAAAGTTCCTTGCAGGCTTGGGTTAAAAAAGCATTGATCTTTTCAGGTGAATTGACAAGTGTATTGGCAACTGCGGCACCTAAATGGGGAGTGCCGAACGTGATGACACCGTTATACGCCGGACCACCAGCGGGATTTGCCATTTCTCCCAGTACACGCGTGACAAGGCCTCCCATGCTATGCGCAACAATAAAGTTTTTTTCTGTATTCACCGCGCCATTCAAAACAGCATTGATATCGCTGCGCAGTTCATCTGCACATGCATTCAGAGAGGACTGGGATGCATTGTAATCAGGAAACCTACTTTTGATCCTATACTTTTTCCCGGCATCCTCGCCCGGCATTCTCAGGCTTTGGCTATTGCCCTGGTATCCATGAACCCAAAATACATTGCGGTCCGTTATGGCCGCTGGACAACCAGATGGCGGCAAGCCAAAATGAAAATAACACAAATCCACGCTGTCTCCAATACCATCTCCATCGCTGTCGAGATCAAGGTAATTTGGTACCCCATCTTCATCCAGATCCTCCGTTCCTTCGACGTCATCAATGATGCCATCGCCATCAGAGTCTACGATGATGATCACCGGTGGTGGCGGAGTATACTCTGTTTCGTTGATGGAAAGATCAATTGGCGTTGTAGTGCAATTTGAATTCATATCCTTTGTAGGTTCGCTCAATGAAGATTGTGCTGACATCAATTGAGAGTAAGTTACCAATAAAAAAATAAAAATATTGCGTTTCATAAGTTTTTTTTTGTGCCACGCCTCGCGTGACCGGTGAAGAATAATTCATAGAATTCGCATGAAAAATACCACTGGCAGATTATTGTGCTATGCGGCACCTTGCCATTTTCATGCGGAGTTAATTCTTAATAAATTTTGAAGTAAAACTGATTGCCCCTTGCAATACAGTGACGATATACAGTCCTTCAGGAAAACCACTGACATCCACTTGTACCGAACGGCTCCTCACATTTTGCCTGAACATTGGCTGGCCCGCGGTTGATGAAATCGATATCTCGGATCCTTCGTCTGCATCTGGTAGTATCAGTAAAATTTGATCACTTGCCGGATTTGGAAGAATGTTGACCTGATCACTGTCGGTAGCCTCCTTCATGCTACGCAGGTCTATTTCATCAATACAAGCTGTACTGTAATCAATAAAACTTGCCTCCGTCACAATCTCGATGCAATCCCCATTTTCTAATACATCAGGCGTTGTCTCTGTTTCGCTTACCTTCAAATCCTGTCCAAAGGAGGTGTGAAACTTGTATTTTGTCAGGATTGATTTTACTAAAACTCCGTTGGTAAAATACTCCCTGAATATGGTTTTTTCGGTTATTCTCCATGTAATGCGAACCTCAGCACTGCTGATTTGGATCAAACCCGCATTTTGCAGCACATGATACCCTTGCTTTGTAAGGGAAGTCAGCATGTCGGTTGTTGGGTAGAAAAATCTGTGCTTTTCTAAATATCCATACAACGCAACAGACGATCTTTGCTGATTATACGCAAAGAAGGATTGTTCAGAATGATTTTGATGATAAAAGCGGCCTTCTCCAGCCCGCTCCCCTGTGCCGTAAAAGCCATGTTCCGTGGTAGAATAAGTGGAACCAGACCAACCACCGGGAAGATATGCGTTACTGGTGTGAAAGTAAGCGCGTACACCACTTTCGTCTAGCCTGATTTGATCTGCCACCCGATACCATTTGGGATACGTTTTTGTCCATTGGCGAACCACGATATCATGAACAGGATATTTCCCCGTTTTCATATATTCATGATGCTTTTTTTCGAATGATTTTTCCGAAAAACGCAATTTATCCCGCAATGTCAGCGTAGATGTATTGAGTTGGGAAGATACCCTTACATTTTCAACATACCTCTCGGTGTAGCAAAGATTGTCTACGTACGGAAAAGGTAGCTGAGCAAAATTTTCAACCGCAAACAAGAAGCAACTGATCGCGATACATAGTGCATAAGATTTTTTCATTTTGATTGTATTTAAAGTTTAGTGAAAGTACCCTGACAAAGGCGATCCTGGTCAAATAAGAGTAAATTATACGTTCCTCTGGGCAAGGCATACATGCCAACCACCATCTGTACAGAACTGGCTTCAGTTTCCTGCCATAGCTGCCCATCTTGATCGTGAATCTGTATCCTTGCACCTACAAGACTGTCAGGAATCCATAAGTGCAACATCTGAGTAACAAAATTGGGAACAACAAGAATTTCTGAATACCTTCTTGCCGATGCCGGTTGGCCAGTATGGCACCGAAACAAAGCGCGAAAGAAATCCTCCCCCTGGTTAAGATAGAAAGTGCGGTCGCATGGTTTTCTTGCAAAGGAAGCTTCTTCTGCTAAAACGTGTGTGTAAAAAGTAGGTATCCCGTTTATTTGGGATTCTGATGCGGTTGTTTGCCCTCTTATGGGTTGATGGAATCCTGCGAACACAGTGACACAGACAGCCATATAGCTCCGCCAGAATGGCAAATCGACATTTCTCATAGTGCATTTTTTTCAATGTAATAAAATCATTCTTTCTTTGGCATCCAAATACGGCCTGCTATCCTCATGCCAAAAATATCCACCTTCCATAAAAGAGAAGAACGGATTTGTGATGCAAATATCAGGAGAGTACATTCAAAAATCCTGAAAATTCATATAAAATATTTCATAATATATTAAGCGTAAAACAAGTTTCTCGATCCATAAGGAAGAACAGATCCCACTTCCGGGAGAAAAAGGAAAAAACACCTAAGGCGAGGGGATAAATTATCCATTACACATTTATCAATATATTATTTTGTTATTCAAGATTTATTTGGATGATATGCAATTCGTACGTACCTTTGCAAAAAAATTACACATGGAAAAAATGCGAAACTACCTTCAGGTGATTGATAGACTCCTTGAACAAGGTCCATTTAAAGATAAAAAACATGCAGTCACGCTGATTGCACGGACATTGGGCATCTCCCAAACCAGTGTTTACAATAAGCTGAGCGACAGATGCCGCTTTTCTCTGGATGAATTCAGCCTGATTTGCATGAAATTCAGCCTATCCCCTGATACACTTCTATTACCTACAGCTGCTCGAAGGTCTCATTTTTACTGCCACCATATCATCCCTGATTTTCTGCAGCAAAACCTTACCTCACAATGGATCAAGATTGCAGACACATGGAGTTCCCACCTCCTTCAACAAAACACAATACTACATATCTTCCCTCAAACCATCGCCCTCCATCACCTCAGTCATTTTCCTCATCTCATTTACCTGGTGTTATACTACCAACAATGTTATTCTGTAAAAGAAAATCAATTCTCCCAACCTTACCTGCCCGAACCGTTCATACACAATCACGCGACACAACTCGCCAGTCAACGCATTTACCATTCCTTCCTCAATGCAACATTCCTTGAACTATTTCACTCGTCGATGCTGGACGGAATTCTGTCAGCATACACTGAATTGACCGCGGCAGGCATAATTCACAAAGACCATGCAGCGATTCAAAAGGAGATAGAAAACTTACTGGGTTACCTGGAAGTGAAAGCAGCAAACAGCGGCATGACAAAACAACATTTGTCTACGGAAACGCAATCAAAATACGCAATCTGCCAATTCAACGGACCCACTGACTGGATCCTCTT
>JAUMBK010000067.1:0-7178 GCA_032115795.1 Saprospiraceae bacterium
TTGCACACACAAAGGTAATAAATTTACTGGCATTCCTTTGCTTCAATCCTGACAGGCAGTCGGAAAGACTGTAAGGTGGGTCTCAGGGCCGTTGCGTCTTGCCTTTTTACTTTCGTCTTGCCCTTTTTATTTATATTATAAATAGGCCAGTTTGCCAATTTTGAAAAAAGTGAAATGACTAATTTCAAAATATTGTATAGTTGATAAAATTCAATTCTATCAAGTTCGGTCTGTTTGTGCGTCAAAAACAAAATTTATTTTCAATTTTTTATTTATTTTGAAACTATTATTTAAATATTTTGTTTTAATTAAACATTCATGAACGAATTAAATTTCTTTTACTTGATTATCTGTTACTAATTAAAAATAAAATTTTAAATTATTTGCAATGGCAGACTACAAAATGGACAAAATAGACCTGAAAATTGTGCGCATGCTTCAGGAAAACAGCAAAATCACCAATCTCGACCTTTCAAAAAAAATTGGTTTATCTCCTGCTCCTACGCTGGAGCGAGTGAAGAAATTGGAGCAGGCCGGCATCATTCAAAGCTACCATGCAAAGGTAGATTCAGCAGCGATCGGCTTGAATGTAAAAACATTTGTGCTGGTTTCGCTGGCATGGCAAAAGCCCAATGCACTTGATAATTTCATTTCCAAAGTGAAATCAATTCCTGAAATTACGGAGTGTTACATCATCACTGGCGATGCTGACTTTTTGCTCAAGATTGTGTGCAAAGACATCCCCACGTATGAAAAGTTATTGTTTAAAACACTTTCTCAGATTGAAGAGATCGAACGCCTCAAAACTCTGATGACATTATCAAAAGTCAAGAAAGAAAAGGTATTGCCGTTTGATTATGAGAATGCAGAAGAATAACAATAGCAAATCAAACTGAGGCCCTCGTCTGAGTTCAAAATTATACAAAGCCGGTATGAATCCATTTCATGCTGGCTTCTATATGTTTTATACAGGCAATTTGTATGATTTGGCAGTTTTCTTTTTCCGGCTCAGATGAAAGGCACTACCTCATGGGTACAATGCACCTAGCTTCAAGGGATGCCTTTACTTTTGCAGATACTGCGCTTTCCCTATTGAAGGAATGCCAGGTATTTGCAGCTGAAATGGACATCCATCAGCTGGAGTCAGCACAGATGGATTATACCTTGCCTGAGGGTCTCACGTTAAGTCAATTGCTGGGTGAAAAAAAATATGCTAAAATCGGGCGTGTGCTTCACCGATCCTTTGGCATTGCATGGCCATCATACGACAAATCCCTGCCATTTTTCATTAGCAGCATGTTGTCGATCAAATGTGCCAATGCTTCCTTTCCCTATACGCTGGACCAATACCTCTGGCGGTCAGCAAAGGCCGGCAGCATGTCTCTTTTTGGCTTGGAATCAATTGAAAATCAAAAAGAAGTGTTGCACACCATTCCTCTCTCTTTTCAGCTCAAAGAGTTGCAAACCATCGCTCGCAATGTAGGTGCATTCAGGCACAGGACGCATGTTCTCCAGCAACTTTATGCGCGCAATGACGTACACTTATTATATCAGCAAACGAGAAAGTACACTGGTGCAATTCGGAAATGTATGTTGCACGAACGAAATGAGAGGATGGGTAACGAAATTCTCCGTTTGTCTTCCAGCAATGCTATGTTTGTTGCCGTTGGCGCTTCTCACCTTGGAGGTGATATTGGCCTCCTCGCCTTTCTGAAAAAGAGGGGAGCAAAGGTGGTCCAGCTTACCTAAGCCTATACCTGCCTGTCTTGTTATCTTGGATCTTGCACAGTAAATCCCTTGCTGGCTGTGTGTCCGCCTGAAATAAGGGTGACATAATAGAACATGCCTGGTAGTTCATCCCTTCCCAATGCAAGCGAAATTTCTTTTTTACCAAAAACTGGTGGAAAAAAGGTGCTGCTGTAGCATTCCCGCCCTACTGCATCTACAATTTTTAGTAATATGGAAGTCTGGTCAGGGCTGTTGTATCTAACAATCAGCTCCTGGCCGGAAAAGCTTGCAGAGATGACTGCCAGATCCCCTTTGGGTGCCAATTCTTTGTCGCAGAAATTGTCGATGGCGCATTGCAGGGCTGTAAAGAGGTAGAGCCGGCCTTCAGACACCGTTTTGCCTGCCAGGCTGGGCAGCTTGTCGGAGCATTGCATCAGGATGTTTTTCAGTTCAATCACCGCTGTACCGGGATCATCCACTACGAGACTATGGAAGGCTTCGCATTTAATGCTGTGAATCAGAGCGGCAGCACCGGCAACAATGGGTGTAGACAGCGATGTGCCTGACTCTGTTTTGTAGTTTCCCTTTGCTTTGACATCGCATGTCAGGATACGTTCGCCCGGCGCAGAGATATCAACGCTGGCGTTGCCGTAGCCTGTCACAGGATCAATCAGGTCTTTCTGAGTTGTGCTGTTGACAATCAACAAATACGGGCTTATACACAAGGAGGGCAAATCACCCTCTTCTTCTACATTGATACCATCATTGGTCGTTGCCCCTACATTCAGTATGCCTTCCAGCCCCATTTTATCATACATGCTGCACCAAATCGGCTGTGATGCGGCAAAGGCATTGGAAAGCCCGCCGGAATAATTGACTACCTGTATGTTGCTGCCTTTGGTTCCGCCTGAGGCATTGTATAATTTTCTTTCGGTCAGCAAATAGTCCAGCCCTGCAATGACATCACTGACAAATGTACCAATGGTGACTGGCAAGAGGCGTACATCCCAGTTGACGCCTGTAATCCCTTTGGTATTGTTTCCTTTTGCACCCAGTACACCGATGACATTTGTGCCGTGACTTTTTACATCGTGTGACCCATTTTTAGTCCGTTGGTTCCAGCCATGTACGTCATCCGCAAAGCCGTTGCCATCATTGTCTTTTCCATCACCCGCTATTTCGTCAGGGTTTTCATAAATATTCGCAGCCAGGTCTTCGTGACTTATGTCAAATCCGTCATCGATCAGCCCAATCACTATATCCTCCCCTTTCCAGTTCTTTCCACCTGTCGTGATATCCCAGGCTTCAAAGGCTTTGATTGCATTCAGGGCATATTGCTCACTCAGCCGGGGATCATTGGGCCGTTTTCTTTGGGAAACTTGCACATCATAGGAAAGATCAAAGAAGGAGGGCTGGGAAGCACAAAACGAATACAAGGCCTCCGGAGCACTGCTTTCTGCCAGGTAGGCCTGCAGGGATGTGGAAAGTAGCTTGATTGTGACGGATTCCTGGTTGCGTTGTGCATACTCCTGAAAGATGCGTTCTGGCCTGGACCCTGCATACCTGAATATGACTCCCCGAGGTGCCTGGGCTGTCAGTTCAGCAGAAAAAACCATTAGGACTAGCAGGCAACGTGTCATCAACATACGCACAATTTTATAGAACTATAAGAATACAAAAATACGGAATCTTATTGTGCGCGTCACTGAATTTTTAATTTACGGCTGTCAGAGTCTATTCACTTTCTTTGTCAGACTTACTTGTTCCATCCTGGATTATACTTCCTCAGTCGGATCTGGCTCAGCTATAGGGTAATTTTCGTCTTCATATTTTTCAATCTAAATACTGAGAATTTCAGCTTCATCACCCTCAATCGAATTTGCCGGCGCATCGAATAGTTGCTCAAGCCATGCCGAAATTTCTTTATTCGCATGCAGCATCCTGCTCCCATACCAGGAAAATAGTTCACCATCAGCGAGGCGTACCTTTGAGCCAGGAAAAAACGTTTGCATTTCGTCTGCATGTTTTTGTCTGAAGGGGTAGGGCTCGGATGAAAGTAAGATTAGGTCCGGTTTCCTTTCACGAATGGCATCCAAGTCCGTCAAAGGGTATCTTACTTCATCTCGAAACACATTTTCCAACCTAAAATGGGCCATCATGGCATTGATAAAGGTATCACCTCCTACGGTCATGTATGGTTTTTGCCAGATCAGGTAGGCCGCCCTGACGTTTGCTTGCCTTTTGTTCTCCATCCAGGGCATCAGCTGTGTGTGCAACTGCCCAAATCCTGGGGCAGAAAACAAGACTTCCATTTGTCCCAGCCAGGCAAGCACATCAGAAATGTCTCTGATTTCAGAAACATACACAGGGCAAAACTTCTGGATCTGCCCGATGTCCTCCTCCCGGTTTTCTTCTTTATTGGCAAGAACAATATCCGGGTTGAGAGACCGGATGAGCGCTATGCTGGGATTTTTTGTTCCTCCCACCACGGTGGCTTGCTTTCGCAAAGGAGTCGGATGAACACAGAATTTAGTGACACCAACCAACGCGCCCATGCCCAGGCATTCCGCGATGGTTTCGGAGATCGAGGGAACCAGTGAAACAATCCTCCGTGGGGTTGAGCTGCATGTCAATTCCCTGCCTGACTGATCTGTCAGCCGGATCATCATTTTCTGGTTTTGTGCTGACCCTGATAATTTTTCTCCCCGGCTTCGATAAGAAAGGGGAAATGATTTTCTTTCGGAGGTATTGGGCAATTGTAGCCGTCACTGTAAGCACACCATGGATTATAACACTTGTTGAAATCAATGATCAGCATATTGTCGGCAATATCATGACTGGAAAGATTGATATATCTGCCACCTCCGTAGCTTGTATCACTGTTTGTTTCATCCTTGAAAGGGAGAAAGAGATGTGACGCATACAGGGGATTGGCAGGCTGCGTCAGATTTTTATACAGCTGTACTGCGAACGACACCTGGTTTCTCTGGCAAACCGCAGTGGCAAACTGGATGTAGGTACGTGTCACACCACTGTAGGTAGGAAGCTCAAATGGTTTGGCGTTTTCTGTCAGCGAACACGAACACTGTAGTTTCCAGGTGGAATCAGGGGGAAAGAAATCGAGGTATTGCAAATCATCTGCACCCAGTGGCGAGCGGCCATCCTGCATAAATCCCTGCTTGTATTTTTCCCTGTGGGCGTGCAGTTCTTCAGAATAAGGAACCTGCGCAACTAAAGAGGAGAGCACAGACAACATAAAAAGCAGGAAAGCCGGAAATCGCAACATTCTCATTTAGAATTTATTTTACCCACAGTGCCAGGATTTCCAATTGACCATTATCGAATGTAAATCCAACGACACCATTGAAAACCGAAACATCCTGGCTGCATGATATCCAAGCGTGTTTTGAAAGATTAATCGTTTTTGCTGGCAGAGGTAAAGAGCCTGTCCCAGTTGATGCCATTCCTTATGTTGCCTTCTTTTGTCGAAAACCAGATAAACAATGGTTTGCCTACGATGTGGTCGTGCGGAACAAAGCCCCAAGCCCTGGAATCTTCAGAATTGTGCCTGTTATCACCCATTGCCCAATAGTAATCTTGTTTGAAAGTGTATCGGTCAGCTTTTTGTCCGTTGATGTAGATATCGCTTCCTTTTACTTCCAAATCGTTGCCTTCATATACTTCAATTACCCTGCGGTAAAAGGGCAAATTTGAGATGTTCAGCGGAGTTGTATCCCCTGCCTTGGGTATCCAGACGGGTCCATAATTGTCGACTGTCCAGTTTTTCCCAATAATCGTATCAAAAGGGAACAACTTGGAAGGTTCGGATGGCTGGGGATAAAAGCTGATTTGCACATTTGGATCCAGGGATTTCAACTTTGCCGCCTGTCCCTCATCAAGAAACAGGATGCCGTCGCCATTGACAAACAAATCCCTTGTTCCGGTGGCATTATCGCCGTAATCAATGCCCCACTCATCGAGTTTTTTTGTGTTTACCGTCACATTTTGTGGCAATCTAACCTGGTATAAATATTGCAGGTGAGCTGGATTTTTCACCGCCTTACCGTTCAGGTAAACCTGCCTGTCGACGATTCTAAGGGTATCTCCAGGTCCAGCCACACAACGCTTGATGTAATGGTCTTTTTTATCTATCGGCCGTACCACGAAGTCGCGCTGTTGCACTTTAGATTGCAATTCAGGGTCTGACATCATGTACTCTGGCTGGCGCTGGATTTGGCTCACAAAATAGGACCGCTGGCTCGTAATATAGACGCTGTCACCCACGGGCCAGTTGAACACAATGGGCTTTCCTGCTTCAATTTTTTCAATTGCCGGCAACCGCCAATAGGGCAGGCTGGGATCCCTTAGGTATGACTCTTTTCCAGTCATGGGCACCTGATTATGTACTAAAGGCAGCATAGCTACCGTCATCGGTGTACGAATGCCATAATTGGCCTTGGACACAAACAGGAAGTCGCCCACATTGAGTGACCCTTCCATAGATGGGGTGGGGATGACATAGGCTTCGATCAAGAACATTCGGATAAAGGAGGCCGCAAACACAGCGAAGACAATGGACTCCACCCACTCACGTGAACCTGATTTTTTGTAGGGATTTTTATCCTCCAGCTGGTTGTATTTGTAAGTATCTCCTGCTTTTTTTGCTTCTTCCAGTTTTGTTACATATCCCGCTTCTTCAATAATTGTAGGGCCGTGATATTTTTCATCTTTACCGGCCAAACGCAAAATAGCGAGAGGGGCATAAATGACAGCCAGAGTCTCATCAAGAAATCCAAGGCGCCCAAATGACCTGAACAGGTCTACCGCCATGCCTACAAAAATGAAAATATTTACTATAGGAAACAACAGCCAAAGTGCATACGTCGGCTTCCTGCCGATGATGTTGCACCATTCAACAAAGTTGACTCCCGGAATAAATGCCTTCATCCCTGAAACCCCCGCTTTTGGGAAAACGAAAAACAAACTTACACACAACAGGATGTATGATAGAATTAAAAATAAAAGTATAGCCACGTGCTTTTCAATTTATTGGATCAAAGATAACCATTCCTGAAGAAAGTAGGAAGGAGCCACAGGCTAGTTTAGATAAACCCTGGCAAACAATGGATAAATGCCCATCTCCGGTGCCTCTCCATCCCATGAGAGATCTAGGATGTCAACTGTAGTGTGCCATTTTTTTTCTCCATTCACGAATGCCCTGGATTGACATATATAAAAATAAAATATACATAAATGTAAATAATATGAAACCTTTGTATAGATTCAAAGGAATGGCAATCAGGTTGCTCAGCGTCCACATATACCAATTTTCAAGGATACGTATGGCCATCCACCACATGGCTGTGACAGCAGAGGCGGTCACCATGGCATCCAGAACCGGTGTGTTTGAATCGGTAAACCTGGCTAGTACCCAGCTAATGCCGATCCAG
>JAUMBK010000068.1:0-3144 GCA_032115795.1 Saprospiraceae bacterium
TTTCACGGGGTGTATACAGTGGGTTTGTGTTGACAATGACCAGGCCGGCCTTCAATGCACCAAATACGGCAATGGGGTACTGCAGTAAATTGGGCATCATGATCGCAATCCTGTCGCCCGGTGCCAGACCTCTGGAATGGAGATAAGCGGCAAAACGAGTGGATAATGTATCGGTTTCTGCATAGGTTAGCTTTTTGCCCATACATTCGAACGCCGGCAGATCGGCATACTTTTGAAAACACTCCCTGACAAAATCAATGAGCGTGGGATAACTGTCAGGATTTATGTTTGCCGGAACTCCGGGCGGATAGTTTGTTAACCAGGGTCGCTGTTCCATGTTTGTTTGATTTGAAAGACGAAAATAACCATTCATTCCCTTCTTGTCAAATTTTGTGTCATGTGAATCCGAAAGAGTGAAAATAGATGAAACATAGTCATATACGTCTTTTTTCCATATCTTTGCATTTCTAATTCATAAACTTATTAAATATGTCAAAGGAAAGAGATGAAAAACTCAAGGCCCTGGCGCTGACTATGGACAAGCTGGACAAAACCTATGGAAAGGGAACTATCATGAAATTAGGTGACAAACAGGTGGTGCAGGTGGAAACGATTTCTACCGGTTCACTTGGTCTGGATATAGCATTGGGCATCAATGGACTTCCCAAGGGAAGAATCGTTGAAATTTACGGTCCTGAATCTTCAGGAAAGACAACGCTGGCAATTCATGCCATAGCAGAATGCCAGAAACAGGGCGGAATCGCAGCCATTATTGATGCCGAACACGCATTTGACCGTTTTTATGCAGAGCACCTCGGCGTCAACACGGAAGAATTGTTGATTTCGCAGCCCGACAACGGCGAACAGGCTCTGGAAATTGCAGAAAACCTGATCCGATCCGGTGCCATTGATATCATTGTCATAGACTCCGTGGCTGCGCTGGTACCCCGTAGTGAAATTGAAGGCGAAATGGGTGATTCCAAAGTCGGTCTACAGGCGCGACTGATGTCACAGGCTCTAAGAAAACTTACAGGTACTATCGGTCGTACCGGTTGCTGTTGTATCTTTATCAACCAGTTGCGGGAAAAGATTGGTGTGATGTTTGGCAATCCCGAAACGACGACCGGTGGAAATGCCCTGAAATTTTATGCGTCCATCCGTCTCGACATCCGCAAATCTGGAACAGCCATCAAAGACAAAGATGGCATTACCGTGGGTAACCCCGTAAAAGTGAAAGTGGTGAAAAACAAATTGGCTCCTCCTTTCAGAGTGGCTACTTTCGACATCGTTTTTGGTGAAGGAATTTCAAAAATGGGTGAGATTGTTGATTTGGGCGTCGAAACCAATGTAATCGACAAAAGTGGTTCCTGGTTTAGTTACGCGGGTACAAAAATTGGACAAGGCAGAGAAGGCGCCAAACAATTCTTGTCAGACAACCCTGAATTGGCGCAGGAAATCGAAAAGAAAATCCGTGACAGGTATCAACCCGGAGAAGTACCTCCCGGAGAGCTTGAAGGAGACGAATAATAAAAAAAGAGGCAGCTTGTTCAGTTGCCTCTTTTTTTTTGTCATTACCTAATTCTAAGTACTTTTATAGTTCGGGATTCGTTTCCGATGACAATCCTGCAAAGAATCATTCCCTCGGCATCTCCCAGCTGTTCCCTGCTGAGAATAAGCCGATTTTCGCCAGCGTGCAGCGTGGAATAGAACGAATTGATTTCCTTTCCAGCCTGATCAAACAGATCTATTCTGGCTTTCATCTCTTCTTGCACCGTTACTTTGAAGCTGGTTTCGTCAATGAATGGATTTGGCAAATTCTGTGATACAACCATGGACTTTGGTGATTCCATTATCCGGAACTCCATTTTTTTCTCCAGCGCCTGCTTGTCTATTGCCAGAGAAGCAAGGGTGTTGTCTGTTGAAAAGATGTCTGCAAGAGTACGATTTTCAGTAGATTGTACCATAATATAAAACAACGGCTTGCCCTGGCTTGCAGAGATCCCTTCTTCATCATGGTAACTGAACAGGATTCTGCTTCCCTGTTCATCATTGGTCATATGGATATGACTTTCCTGCATTGCCACGCTGCCAGGTAAGAATCCGGTAGCCTTTACCTCCTGACGAAGGTGCATTGCCCCCTGGAATCCGAGATAACCATCGAGATCTGAAGAATATACCGGAATTGGCATGATGCGGCCCGCAGTAAGGAGCATATCTGGTACAGCGATGGTTACCGATTTCTTGTTTCGTGACTCTAATGAATTGGTGGCCGCCTGTGAAATCGTTCCATTGACATCGCCTGTTTTCACTACAATGAAATCGGCTGTTCGCAGGCTTGCATCAGAGGGTTCAAGTGCGCTGAAAGCAGGGTATTGCCACATGTTTTCTGATGAATCAAAAGAGTGGCTTGCATCCACAAATCTCCATGGATCATTTTTTGAAAATTGGGACTGTACACCCAGCAACAACTTTCTTAACTCGACAATGTCGGAAGCCGTAATCGTTCCAGAACCATTGACGTCAGCGGCAATCATTTTGTAAGGGGAGCTCAGGGGACTAATGCCCAGCACGTGCCTTTGTATCATCACCAGATCGAGGGTTGTTATGCCCTTCAGAATATCGGATTTCTTATCCGGTGTAATTTGGTATGACCTGTCGTTTGGTAAATTGGCAAATTCATATTTACCGTCGGCATCGGTATGGCACTCGCCCTCTGTTTCTATACCCGTGATGGTGATACCCGTCTCCGGAAACATGATCTTTTCCTCTGTAAACACATGACCAGAAATTGTGAGTCGGCCTCCGGTTGTATTTCCGCAAAAACGGTGGTTATCTTGTACCGTGATGAATGTCTCTACCATGGACTGATTTCCTGCCAGATCTGTGACCCAAAAGTAGATTTTACGTCGGCCCACACTATCACAGCTCATGGTGATGGATGTATGTGCAGTATTTTTTGAAAAGGAATATTTCAACAAGGAAGACGCAGTGCAATTGTCTGAACTTAAATTGTTAAAATCGGTTGCATGGATCAGCGCCGTACCTGTAAAGGCCGATAGGCTGACTGCCAGGCCCTGCTTTGCAATGGCAACGGGTTTTTTACAATCCCTGACAGTAAAGACGAAGGCACATTGCGATTGGTTG
>JAUMBK010000069.1:0-2814 GCA_032115795.1 Saprospiraceae bacterium
ATGTCAGGGGGAACCAGGTTTTTGAAAGTGATGTCATTATCATTTCCACTCAAAGAACGGCAGACCTGATAAGAAGTGAAGAGCCCAAAGCGCTGGCAGCGGAAAGTAACTATGCGCCGCCACTTTGCACCCAATTTACTCAATTGCGAAGCGGGTTTGCAGGGGATACCCTGACAAAAGACTTTCAGGTGTTAAAAATGATGCAGCCATATTTTTGTGCCCTCTCCCGAAGTGCAACGGAAATAAAAACCAGAATTCCCGACAAGCTTTTCACCGAACAAATGATGTTGGATGGCAACCGAAAAGTTCAATTGCTGGAGATGGGAGAAGGCCATACGCCCAGCGACCTCGTCGTTTACCTTCCTGATGAAAAAATTCTTTTTGGTGCCGATCTTTTGACCAATGAATTTCATCCTTATATACCTGATGGAAATGCAGAAGGTTGGCTTTCCATCCTGGACGAATTAAGTAAAATGAATGTCATGCAAATTATCCCAGGGCACGGTAATCCGGGAGGCAAAGAACTCATAGGTTTGACACGATCCTACATCCAGGATGTACAGGATTTGGCTCACATGCAGATAGGAGTGGAGGGAGAGGCGACTTCCTCCCGCGAGGATATTCGCGTGCCTGATAAATATAAAGACTGGTGGCTTGGTAATTTCTTCAGCCAGAATGTTCGCTTTTTAATGGCGTCTGAAAAATCAAAAAAATGAGGCGGATGTATTTCTCAGATACGTTCTCCTATGAACCATAACCATATTAAAATAGACATATGTCTCGGCTTTTTTTAATAATTCTGTTGCAAATACTGTTCATTCCTCTTTCCAAAACGCAACGAAAAGCAACATGCCACCTCGATAATCCATTGTGCTTTTACGGAACAGATATTCTGACATATTTGCAGGTATTACACCAGAATCAACAATACGAAAAAATGATTCCATTTCTGACAGGCCCTGCTGTGGATGAAATGGAACGAACAGACTTGTTAACCTGGTTGAGTGATTTGAACTGGGGATATTCCTTTAAACGGGTCGGCATTCGCCAGCTTGCAGAAGGGAAATGGTCAATCAACTATAAACGAAGCAGAATTCCGTACGACGATACTTTTAAGGTAATATGCATTCTGGAAAAGGGTAAGTGCCGGCTTTGGCTGGATGAAAAAACAGTAACATCCTTGTTTCCATCTGAATAATGCATAAAGTAAATATATATTTAATTTGTATAGAATTGTTATTCAATTGTTTGTTTTAATTAGTATCCTTTTTATTCCATTGTAAATTTACTTATTCTATAATTTAATAATATATATAAACATGAAAAACAAGATTATACAAAAATTAAAAAAAATTAATATAATCATCTTTTTTTTACTATTGCTCATATCATGCAAAAAGGGTGCACCCGATGGCTCCTATTGTGCAGAGGTATCTTTTAAACACCAGGAAACCAATGAAATGACAAAATACAAATTGCTTGTGGAAGTCAAAGACCAACAGCTGCAACATATCTCGTTTCCAAATGGGCATTATGATACTTCATCTATTCCTGTTACTTTAATTCCGGACAATGGCAAATGTACACTGGTATCTTCTATGGGTCAAATGTATCAGGTGGACATGAAGGGCAATGCAGAAAAATGCCTGAATGCTAGCAATTTGGTACAATGCCGGGGACGTGTTAAAGACGGGGTCAGGTGCAAACGCTTGACGGACAAACACAATGGATTATGCTGGCAACATCAGGGTCAGGTTTCTTATAAATAAATTCAATCAGAAGGGAATTAGCCATATTTCCTTTCAGTACTTATGCCACTGCTTCGTGGCAATCCGGAGGTGCTACCAGCTTCCAGCTTACTATTGTGTATGCCACCAGAGATCATACTATCCTGTGCGTACCTGTGTTAACCTGGAATGCTGCCGAAAATATCGATATTGACCTGATTGGACAAACTTCTTTTTCACAATCCCCTGCCTTTGGTCATCAGGCGACAGGAATTTATTTGCGCAGCCGTTGGAGTTATTAATCGATTGTACGATAATTTAACAATCCAAATAAGAATCATTTATGCAATATGATAAAAATCATATAATTATATATACTCACTTTAGTACATTTACCACAAAACAGCTTTATTATGGCAGAAATTCGGCAACTGGTCAGTACTGAAATCAGCATACCTTCAGGACAGGTCATTTTAAAGGGAAACCTGGTCATTCCTAAAGGAGCAACAGGCCTGGTCATTTTTTCGCATGGCAGCGGCAGCAGTAGGTTTAGTCCCCGAAATGGCTATGTATCAGGCTTCCTTCAGGAAAATGGATTTGCAACTCTCCTGGTGGATTTATTAACGGTAGAGGAAGACGAAACACGTGAAACCCACTTTGACATTGATTTACTGACTGGCAGATTACATTCAGTATCGACGTTTATGCAGGAGTACCCGCCTACACGATTTTTATCCGTTGGACTTTTTGGGTCGAGTACCGGAGCGGCGTCTGCCTTGCGCACCGCGGCATTATTGGATGGGAGAGTGAGAGCAGTGGTCAGTCGGGGAGGAAGACCAGGCCTGGCTGAAGATGCCTTGAGTAAGGTGAATATTCCTGTTCTGATGATCGTAGGTAGCCTCGATTTTCAGGTAAAAGCAATGAATCAATCTGCCTACAACAAACTCAAATGTGAAAGAAAACTGGTCATTGTGGAAGGGGCAACCCATTTGTTTGAGGAGACAGGTAAGCTCGAAGAAGTGGCCAGATTGGCTGTGATTTGGTTTAAACGATATCTCGCCGGACACAGAGCAATGCACGCGGAAGA
>JAUMBK010000070.1:0-2747 GCA_032115795.1 Saprospiraceae bacterium
TGACAGTTCGATTCTGAGGATGGTATCCACGGGATCGATTTGCACGCCATCCAGGTAAATAAAGGTACCCTCGGCCTGTGTCTGATACCGAACTTTCTTATTGTCCGTAAAGCTGGTCAGGCTGCTAATTTTTTCTACAAAGCCCGGAAGGAAGAGAAATGGCTTTCCGGAATGTTGCAATAGGTGCAGAAAAACCGTTTTGCCTTTCTGGGTCATGACGCCCCACTCTGCCGGCGGGTAGACATTGCCTCTGGTGCCGTAGATTGCTTCGCCGTGTTTTGCCATCCATTTGCCCATGATAGCCAGCGTGTCCTTAAATTCTGTCTGAATTACACCGTTGGGCATAGGGCCTACATTAAGTAAAAAATTTGCATTACGACCTGCTGCATTGACAAGGTATTTTATGAGACGGGACGATGACTTGTAGTTGTGGTCAGTCATGTTAAATCCCCAGCTATCGTTCATGGTCTCACAACTTTCCAGAGGCAGTGCTGAAATATCTGCGCCACCGAAGCCCGTAGTATTTTGCCCGGGCAGGTCTTTCTCAAACATTTGAAAATCTTCGCCGGGAAGAGGGCTCAGGTGGTGGTTGTTGCCAATGAGGCAAGCGGGCTGGAGTTGGTGAACCATCGTATAAATGTCGTTGTAATGCCAGTCCACTTTGGGAGCGAGTGATTTGTCGTGGTCATTGTCGAGCTGATCCCAGTGGCCATCGAGCCATATCCCACTGATGGGGCCGTAATTTGTGAGTAACTCCGTGAGTTGATTTTTCATAAACGTCACGTATTCGGACCATGGGCGAGGGTGTGTTCTGCCTGTTCCCTTGCCTGTTTTGCCAGTGGCATACTGGTAATCCTCCCTGCTCCAGTCGAGGATTGAATAATACAGAAACAGTTTTATGCCGTGTTTTTGGCATGCCTCTGACAGCTGGCGCAGCACGTCCTTGCCATAAGGTGTGTTTGTCACCTTCCATTCAGAATACTGGGTATCCCAGTTGCTGAAGCCATCATGGTGCCGGGTAATGAAAGTGATGTACTTCATTCCGGCATTTTTTGCCATGGTCACCCAGGCGTCTGCATCAAACTGTTGTGGGTTGAAGAGCTGTTGCAGCTTCAGATAGTCCTTAACATGAATATTGCGGTTATTCATTACCCATTCTCCATGCCCGAGGACACTTGAGGCACCCCAATGCACAAAAAGGCCAAATTTCATGTCCTGAAATGCCTGCCGGGCTTCTAGATTGGCAGGTGTGGGCCGATACTCCTGGGCTTTGAGGTGAAACAAGGACAATAGAGTTATAAGAGCAAAAAAAATGGTACGCATGGACGATCTATTTTTATGATTGAAATTGCAAGTTACAAACTTGCACCAGCAACAAAAAAATCTATATCAAATATTTAGTAGGTGTGTAAATGCTTCTTGACATTTGTACAAACCCTGTGTAATGATGGTGAAATAATATTTTGCTTTTTGAATTCAACATTGCATACTATTTGCTTTCCACTCGCCGGTTTTGTTGAAAAAGATATGCAAAAAACTCGTAAATTATTCACAATAAGAGAATTAAACTTATCTTTGTGGCGATTTTCGAAAACCATCGTAATAAAGTTAGGTATATGGCAAATTCAGGGCAAATCAAGCAAATTATCGGACCTGTCGTTGACGTGAGCTTTTCAGGAGAGAACAGTTATCTGCCTGAAATTTTAAATGCACTTTCTGTCAAGCGTAGTAATGGAGAAGTGCTCATTCTGGAGGTACAGCAACACCTCGGAGAGGACAGTGTCAGGGCAGTATCCATGGATTCGACTGATGGATTGACAAGAGGAATGGAGGTAATTGATCTAGGCACCACCATCGCCATGCCTGTAGGAGATCAGATCAAAGGAAGGGTATTTAACGTGGTTGGAGATCCGATTGATGGTCTTGCCGCCCTTGACAGAACAAAAACATACAGCATTCACAATAAGCCGCCCCGATTTGAGGACTTATCCACAGAAAAGGAGGTGTTGTACACCGGGATTAAGGTTATCGATTTGATTGAGCCGTACTCCAAGGGAGGAAAGATCGGTTTGTTTGGTGGTGCCGGGGTAGGAAAAACCGTATTGATCCAGGAGTTGATCAACAACATCGCCAAAGGTTATGATGGTATTTCCGTTTTTGCGGGTGTAGGAGAAAGAACGAGGGAGGGGAACGACCTTCTTCGGGAGATGCTTGAATCAGGCATCATCAATTATGGCAAGGAGTTCATGCATTCTATGGAAGAAGGCGGATGGGATTTATCCAAGGTAGATGCCGAAAAGTTGCGTGAATCAAAAGCAACGTTTGTTTTCGGACAGATGAATGAGCCACCGGGAGCAAGAGCGAGGGTTGCTCTTTCTGGTTTGACCCTGGCTGAATATTACCGCGACGGTGATTTGAGTGATCCAAACGGAGGAAAGGACATTCTTTTCTTTATTGACAATATCTTCCGATTTACGCAGGCAGGTTCTGAGGTGTCGGCATTGCTGGGCAGGATGCCATCAGCGGTAGGATACCAGCCTACACTGGCCACGGAAATGGGTTTGATGCAAGAGCGGATTACCTCTACGAAAAGGGGGTCAATTACCTCTGTACAGGCAGTGTATGTGCCTGCGGATGACTTGACAGACCCTGCGCCTGCGACAACTTTTGCGCACCTTGATGCAACAACCGTTCTTTCCAGAAAGATTGCTTCTCTGGGTATTTACCCGGCCGTTGATCCGCTGGAT
>JAUMBK010000071.1:0-4426 GCA_032115795.1 Saprospiraceae bacterium
CATAATCTTCCCCAAAATTGCTGCTGCCACCCCAGAAGGTGCCGTGCTGGCGATCAAAGAAAATGGCATTGATGGGTCCTGATGTCCGTGGATCGAATTCGAGTTTATAGCCCATTTTGCGCAATTCCTTGCGCGTCCAGTCGGGTACTTGTTCGTGAAGGAGCAGCCTGCCCGGCTCTGCTAGGTGGTTGCCGAAGGAGCTGCGCATCTGGTAGCTGTTTATATTAGGTGCTTCGGTGGCTTCCTGCACATTCATCCCAAACTCTACCATATTGAGAAAAAACTGCAACAGGTTTTGATCCTGGCTATCGCCCCCTTGTACTGCAAAAGACAAAAACGGCTTGTTGTCCTTGAGTGCCAATGTCGGAGTCAGGGTCACCCTGGGGCGTTTGCCCGGAGCCAGCACATTGAAGGGATTGTGGGAAGGATCCATGCCAAAACTCTGCATGCGCTGGCTCATGCCAATGCCCGTGCTACCTGCTATGCACGCTGGCAACCAACCACCACTGGGTGTCATGCTGACGACCCATCCGGCGGCATCGGCAGCCTGTACAGTGGTTGTACCCTGGAAGAAGCCGGTACGGTGATCAATAAGCAATGCAGCAGAATCGCTGATCAGAGGATTGTTGGTATATTCTTCCCGCCATTTGGCAAACGGATTTGTTTTGCCTTCAAACGGATACGGATCTCCCGGCTTGACCAGCGTATCATTTTTCATACGCGAAAACTGAGATAGCCTGGATAGGGCATATTCCTTTGAAAGTAAACCTTTGATGGGCTCCTCTGGGGCAAAATAAGGATCTCCGTAATAGAAATCACGGTCTGCAAAAGCCAGGTTCATCACCTGATAGAGCGTATGAATGTACTGCGCTGAATTGTAGCCCATGCTTTTGAGGTCAATTTGTTCGAGCATATTGAGTGCCTGCAGCATGGCGGGGCCTTGTGTCCATTGGGATAGTTTAAAGACATCAATGCCTTTGTAATTGACAGACAGAGGCTCTTCGATGTCTACGCGCCAGGAGGCAAGATCATTCATGGTGATGAGACCACCTTGTTCTTGCGAAGCTCTCGCAAATTCTCTGGCAATATCGCCACGATAAAAGCGTTCATACGCTGCCATGATGGCTTCTTTTCGGGACTTCCCTCCGGCAAGTGCTTTTGTTTCTGCCTCAACAAGGGAAAGCAGCATTTGTTTCAGATCGGTTTGTCGAAACAATTCCCCGGCTGCAGGCGTTTCGCGTGACTGGCCTTCATGGGGCAAAAACACCTTTCGTGAATAAGGCCAACTCGTGAGCAACTTTTTATTCCTTTCAATCATAGCGGCTGTACTTGCTTCAATGGGATAACCTTCCGCCAGTTCGATGGCAGGCTGGAGAACCTCCTTCAAACTCATTGTTCCATATTCGGCCAGCATGACCATGAGTCCGCCGGGGGTGCCGGGAGTCACCGCAGCCATCGGCCCTACTGCCGGTGGCACATCCATGCCTTTGGACTTAAAAAAAGCCGGCGTAGCCCCTGTCGGAGCCATGCCCAATGCGTTGATGCCGATGACTTTGCCCGTGTTGGGATTATAAATTAAAGCCTGCGTCTCCCCTCCCCAGCTCAGCACATCCCACATGGTACATGTAGCTGCTAGCATAGCACAAGCAGCATCGACGGCGTTGCCACCCTGATGAAAGATAGCTGCACCAGCAGTCGCTGCCAGCGGTTTGCCAGTAATGGCGACCCATTTTTTTGCATGGATGACGGGTTTTTGCGTTTGCTGGGCAAAGGCGCTCAGGATAAGGAGTAATTGAGTGGCAACCAAAAGGCAAACCTGGCGAAGTGGAAGATGTATCATGATTTGGAATGACAGAGTCCTATAATGTCGAAAAGTACGAAATACTCCTGAAAGTATAATCAGGCCTTGATATTATTCATAAGCTGAATAATATCTGCGTCGTGCAAGTCAAAAAAAAAGCCATTTGAACAAGATTGGTCAAATGGCTATATTATTGGAGACGGTGTGCTTTAAAAAAGCATTCAAAACGTTTTATCTAAAATGAAAAAGGGCACCGATGCTGTGCTGCGCGTGCGTGAAGCCCATAAGAGGGCTTTTCTGGTGGTATTTCCCCATCGTTTGCAAACGGAAGCCGAGTGTAGGTGAAATCCACATCTCTCCCCCAAGGCCGAAATTCATCCCAAAAAGGGTTTTGTCTGCTACGATGAGTGACGGTCCGCCAAATGTGTAGACACCATATCTGCCGGAAGAATAGAAATACCATTTTGTATTTGTATCAAAGGCGAAGTATCCCTTACTTTCGGTGATGTTTTCATCTTGCTGCAAAACTGAATCATAAAGCCGTGCATAAGTAATCATTCCTCCGTAAGAGAAAACGTTGGCAAAGTTGACATCCACGGTCGCTGTATTGAAAAAGGGAAAAATATTCCAGTTGCTTCCCATATTGAAAAAGCCATTTTTGGAGGTAAGGCTTGTGTTGTCGATGGCATTCAATGAAACCCCAAATGTTACCATGTTTGGCTTGCGCATACTGGTACTGAAACTTTTCACACCCAGGTCAGATTGAGCAATTCCAGACAAGGCTACACCGAAGAGTAAAAACAAAAGTAAGCTTCTCATATTAAATCAATTTAAATGTAAATAAATAGTAACTCTTTCCCAATTTGTTAATGCTGTCACACAAATATAGTTAAAACATACATATCTGTGCAATTTCAGACTGTTTATTTAGCAAAACCCGAATATTTTGATCCAAAGAAGCATGAGAGAATGCAATATTTACTTTAGCCGTAGTCATCATTCTTATGGAAGTTGCAACACTACAGCGATGACATTGCAATAAATGAAGTTAGACTCGTCTGAAAAATACAGTAACTTTGTTGAAATCCCTATTATTCATGTGTACTAATTTATCCTCTGTCATTTTTTTGCTTTTTGCTGTTTCGTCTTGCCTGCCGTTTAAAGCACTCAATTCAACCACATATATTAAAGCAAAGGATACTTTTATTTTAGGCAACAATGAACACGGCAGGTTTTATGTAAAAGTGACAAATACCTCAAAGCAGGAAATAACGCTTTGGCAATGCCCAATATCAGGAGGTAAGCACTCTCCCTTCGTTTTGACAGGTTTGTCCACTGCAAAAATTAACGTAGAAAAGAATACATCCTTGAAGTTTGAAAACGCCTCTTCTGGACAAGTGGCTGTGAAACTAAAAGTGAAGGGAGATGTGGGTTTGTCAATGGGCTACAAAAACTAAAAATTTTAATTATTGCCTCAAACCTGTTTAAAAAAATGATGCAAATACACTCGCTTAAGGATGTGGACGCAACGACATCATTTCTTCTGGCACAGCATTATTTCTAAATTACATTTACTCGTCTGCAATCCCTGTGATTGTTGCCAGGATTCTTGCGCGGAAGGCATGTCCTAGCCAGGGATTATTAGCAGAAAGAGAACACATGGTCTGCTGCGTATATGTCCAGGGGGCATCTGTCGAAAAGACACACAGATTGGCTGTGGCTCCTTCCCGAATTTCGGGTACAGGCAGGCCAATCAGCTGGCGGGGTTTTACAGTCATGGCGTCCACAAGTGTTTCCAGTTCAATGACCTTCGCCAATTGATCCAGGCAGGCAACGAAGCAGGTTTCGAGGCCAGTGGCACCTGAAGTGGCATAAGGAAATTCGAGATTTTTTGCTTCTTCATCTAAGGGCACGTGATTGGAAACGATGGCATCAATGGTACCGCTGATGACTCCGGATTGCAGAGCGGCCTGATCTATCTGTGAACGCAATACAGGATTGACTTTCAGATTTGTATCAAAGTCAGACAGATCCTGGTCAGTAAAAAGTAAATTGAGATAAGAGACGGTGGCTCCGATGTTGATACCCTTTTCTTTGGCGCTTCCAAGGGCAGTGACAGATCCGGCGGCAGAAATGGCGTGTTCAATCAACGCTGCCTTATGTTTCCCATTGGCACTACAAAAATGCCTTGCAATCAGGATATCTCGTTCGACCATTTGTATTTCGGCAATATCTGGAACGCCCTTCAACCCCAGTGACGTGCTCATCGGTCCCTCATGCATTTCTCCTCCCACAGCCAAGGTTTTGTTATTGGGGTGATGGAGAATGCTTGCATCGATGCCGGAGGCATAGTGCAATGCGCGAGAAAGAAGGCCACTGTCCTGCACAGGAAGCAAGCCATCAGTAAAACCTACTACACCATGGTGGTGCAAGTCCATCATTTCTGTAATGTCTACGCCTTTACAATCGACGCTCAGTGCTGCGGTAGACCTTACGGTCACGCCATTTCGATTTGCATGCCTGGTCAAAAAATCCACCTGTGCTTTGTGCTGGGTGACAGGTTTGAGGTTGGGCATGAGGACAATTTCCGTGTAGCCACCTGCAAGAGCAGCCATAGTAAGGCTG
>JAUMBK010000072.1:0-971 GCA_032115795.1 Saprospiraceae bacterium
CGACAGCCTTTTTTCTGTCAGGAGCTGTGGGCAGGGATAGGCATATTGATGGGCCCCGGGAGAATTGTAAATGTAATTTGAGGCAATCACCAGCCTGGCAGAATTATCATTGTACAGGTTTGTCAGATTGTCATGCAGGCGGTTGCGGCGCGCCAGGCCATATTCGCAGTTATGAAAATTGAGACCTTCGCCGCGCGTGTAGGCTACTTCGCACTCTTCTACGGTGATCTTTTTGCTGAAATGCAGCTTGAGTCCGCTGGGCCACGCAGTACAAGACAACTGAGGCTGGTTGTCGAAATGCAGCCTGGACCCCCGCAACACCCTGGATTTGGAAACTTGGACAATGTCACTGTTGAAAATCAGCATGCCGTGGCTACCTGTGCTGTCGATGGTCACGTTTTCGATCAGCACATGGCTCGGACCTGGTTCGTCAGGTGTGGTGGTAGGACGCTGGATAAAGAGACCGATGCCTGTAAATTGGGTTATGGTGACATTGCGCACAAAAAAATGATCGCCCATCAACCGTAGCCCATGGACGATTCCCGGGGAGTTTGGGTTTCCTGTAATCAGCACATCGCCAATCCCTTCGATGCTGATGTTTTTGAACGTATTTCCTTTTTTCCACTGGTTTTCGCCTTGCTGCAATCCTTCGGGAAGGGTGTACTTGCCCGGCAACAGTCGTACCAGCCCGTACGCGTGTCCGCCAGCCAATCCCGGAGTGCCAAATGGAATGAGTTGCATCGCCTTCTGAAAGGTGCGCACAGGTTTGTCTGCGGTTCCCGGCCAGTCATCCTGTCCGGCAGTACCCATGTAAATGGTATCACGCAAAGAATAGCTCCCCCGGGCTACTTCTGGAAGGGGTATTGACCACTGTGCGCGTGCACACAGCGGAAGGACAGCAATCAGGACAATGCTGTACAAACGCAGCCATGCACTGTCGAAAAAACGAAAAGACCACCCGATTTTCATGA
>JAUMBK010000072.1:981-4948 GCA_032115795.1 Saprospiraceae bacterium
TGAACATCAGACAAAAGTACAAAAAAGTCTGCACCCTGCATCAGGGGCTGCCGTCTGCATTTTTTCCGATTACTTCTATCCATACCAGTCGTCCGACCAGCGCCATGACGATCAGACTGCCACCGGCCAGCGCCCACCAGCCGGGAAACTCACCGTGTCCGAGAAATACCCACACAGGGTTGAGGATGGGTTCCAGCATGGCAATCAGAGCACTTTCGATGGCAGGCAGGTGCTTTTGCCCATAGAGAAAGAAGACATAGCCCAGACCAAGCTGGCCAAAGCCAAGAAAGAGAAGGTAAGCGGTGTCAGTGAGCCCGGGAAGGGCTTCGCTCATGGCTGTGGGCAAGGCAATCAGGCACACCCACACATTGCCCAGCAGAATGGCCCCCGGCTGGTAGGCTGCCGTATTCATTTTTTGGGTTATCAAAAGTCCGGTGAGGATACATCCGCTGGCCAGAGCCAGCCAGATGCCAAGCCAGTGATCCGGTGTGGTAAATTGTTCGCTGAAAAACAGCAGCATGCCCGCGAGGCAAACGATGACAGTCACAATATTGACTTTGGTCAATTTGGTTTTGAGCAGCCACGGTTCCAGGAGCAGGACAAACGCAGGGGCAGTGTACTGCAAAAAGATGGCATTGGCCGCCGTGGTCAGCTTGGTAGCAAAGACAAAGGTGATGAGAAGAGGGGCATAAAACAGGCTGCTGATGACCGACATTCGGTTGAACGTAAAGAGACCTTTACCAAACACAGCTACCATCAGAATGGAAGCAAACAAGCTTCTGTAAAATAGGATAGATAGGGCACCTTGGGGCAATAATTTGATAAATAAGCCTCCCGTGCTCCACAATATTGCAGCGAGAACGGTCAGTCCGATGGCCCTGGAACGGCTGTTTTGCATCAAATAACAACTGAAAACTGCTTCAGGAATCGGGTGTCATTCTCAAACAACTGCCGGATATCTGTAATCTTGTATCTCAGCATTGCCTGACGTTCGATGCCCATGCCAAATGCAAATCCGGTGTATATCTCCGGGTCAATGCCGCAGTTGAGCAATACCTGTGGGTCAACCATGCCACAACCCAGGATTTCAAGCCATCCTGTGCCTTTGGTGATGCGGTAATCGTCTTCCGTTTCCAGTCCCCAGTACACATCCATCTCCGCACTGGGCTCAGTAAATGGGAAAAAGGAAGGACGAAGCCTGATTTGCGTATGGGCACCATACATTTCCCTTGCAAAGTAGAGCAGTGTCTGCTTCATATCCGCAAAACTCACGCCTTTATCAATATAGAGCCCTTCGACCTGATGGAACTGGCAATGGGAGCGCGAAGAAATTGTTTCGTTACGAAATACGCGACCCGGGGCAATAATGCGGATGGGCGGTTGCTGCGATGTCATGATTCGCGCCTGAACGGACGAGGTGTGCGTTCTCAGCAATTCCGTTGTGGATCCTTTCAGATAAAAGGTGTCCTGCATGTCTCTTGCCGGATGATCCTCTGGCGTATTCATGGCAGTAAAATTGTGCCAATCATCTTCAATTTCGCGTTCTTCGGCAATAGTAAAGCCAATTTTTTCAAAAATGTGAATGATTCGGTTGAGCACAATGGATACGGGGTGCCGAGATCCCTGCGGAATCGCTTCCGTGGGTGCCGACAGATCCAGGCGGCTGCTCTTTTCCCTGCTACCTGCTTTGCCAAGCGACGTTTTCAGCTGCTCATATTTTTCTTCTGCAGCCTGTTTTACATCGTTGAGAAGCTGGCCGAATTCTTTCTTCCGTTCATTTTCTACATGCTTGATTTCGGCAAACAAAGGTTTCAATTCATTTTTTGAACCCAGATACTTGATTCGGAAGGCCTCCAGCTGATCGGCATCGCTGATGGCGGCGGCATTGACTTCATCCAGCATGTGCTGTACTTTGGCAAATATTTCTGCTGACATGATCTTTCTTTTCTTTTACAGGGCTGTAAAGGTAAAAAATACTAGAGAAACAGGCAGTTGATTCTGCCTAAAATCAGGTTCGTCAGCAAAGAATGTTACTTTTGCACATCAAAACAAGGGCCTTTTTCGTTAGTTTGACCAGGATGATGCAAAGCCATACTACATTCATGCAGCGATTTCATTTCCCCCGGCAGTTCCGCTGGGAGATGTACGCTGTTGGGCTGATCCTTGTACTTCTGTTTGTTGGCTTTTTGACAAACAGGGTTATTTCTAATGTGGGCATGTTGCTTGCCGGTATATATGCTCTTACCCAAACCAAACGCTGGCTTGGGTTGCGGAGCCAGCCATTGATCTGGGCGATTCTGGCTATATGCCTCGTGCCTTTACTGAGTGACCTCTGGATAGAGGGAACCCATTTTTACCGGTACCGTGGGGTCATGAAGTGGATTCTGGTATTATTCCCCTGTTTCTTGTTTGCCATGCCTCCGGGTAGGCCGACGGTACGACTCGTGCATGTTGTCTTTTTAGTTGCCATGGCCATCTCGACCGCCTATTCCTGCTGGCATTACATCGCTGACTTTGGGGCCATGGCTGCGAGGTACAAGGTGTCCAAAGTGATGCCTACACTGGCACTGGGCGACCATATCAGGATAGGCTGGCTGACAGTCCTAAGCTGCGTGGTTGCCTTTTACGAAGGAAAAATGACGACGAATAAAGTATGGCGGCGGTGGACCTGGCTATACATCTTTGTGCAGTGTGCATTTGTACACCTTCTCGGTGCAAAAACCGGGCTCATTACCCTTTACCTCACCATTTTGGTGCTGGCTGCGTTTGCATTGCCTGGGGGCAGAAAATGGCTTATTTCTGTCGTGGTCCTGTTGGTCATGGTGATGCCCGTCGCATCCTATTACACCATTCCGTCATTGCGCGAGCGGTTTCACTTCATCAAATACGATTTTGAGCATGCCGTTCGGGGTGAATACCGGGAAGGATTGAGCGATGCAGTACGTCTATACTCATTGCAGGCGGGCTGGGATATAGTGAAAGCGCATCCGAATACGGGTGTCGGATTCAGCCGGTTGCAGGACGAATGTAACGCATGGTATAAGCAACACATTCCAGACCTGAAAGCAGATAATTATTTTTTGCCGAGCAGCCAAATACTCATCTATTGGGCTTCCGGAGGCTGGCTGGGCCTGGCTTGCATTCTGGCTTACCTGATGCTCCCCTTTGCCATTTCTGTTTTGAGGAGCAACCGGTGGTGGCTGGCATTTTACTTGCCTGCCCTGCTGACGATGCTATACGAAACCCACCTGGAGGGCCAGCTGCCTCTTTTTGCCTGGTCATTTTTTTTCGCCTGGTTCTGGAGGCTCGCTACTGACGAAAAGGCAGGGCAGCGTGCAATTGGATTTAATAAATTGGAAAAAGTATGAAAATCACCTTGGCACAGCTCAATTACCACATTGGGCATTTTGAAGCCAACCTAGCCAAAATGGTAGATGCCATTGCGCAAGCCAAAGAGGAAGGCGCAGATTTGATTGTCTTTGGAGAATTGGCCACCTGTGGTTACCCTCCAAGGGATTTTCTGGAATTTGATGAATTTATCCAACGGTCAGATGCCGTCATTGCCGATTTGTGTCGCCATAGCGAGGGGATAGGCATTGTTTTGGGCGCTCCCGACAAGAACATGGACCCCCGTGGTAAAAACCTGTTCAATGCTGTCTATCTTCTCTCAGAGGGCAAGGTGCAGTATGTGCAGCATAAGACGCTCCTTCCTGACTACGATATTTTTGACGAATACCGCTATTTTGAACCTGCCAAACGGTGGGGCGTGGCAGAGTACAAGGGCAAACGGCTGGCCTTGACGGTTTGTGAAGATATCTGGGACATTGGCACGTCTGACCCACTGTATACGGTGATTCCATTGGATGAAATGATGCAGTACAAGCCAGATGTGATCATCAATGTTTCTGCGTCTCCCTTTCATTACACGCAGGCAGAAAAGCGGAAAAAGGTTGTTTTGGAAAATGTG
>JAUMBK010000073.1:0-18012 GCA_032115795.1 Saprospiraceae bacterium
CGGTGGTTACTATGGCGGTGGCGGCGGCGGCGGCGGTTCAGCCGGTACCGTGGGTTGTACAGGTAATGATAAAGGAGCCGGTGGTGGTGGTGCCGGTGGTACATCGTATTATAGTGGGGTAACCAATGGAGTACTCACAAAAAATGTGCAAGCAGGGAATGGATATGTGGTTATTACTTATGCAAATGGTACAGGTCTTTACTGTTATGGTCCAAGCAAATCGTATAAAGTGACAGTCAACCCGGCTCCGGATACAACGATCACAACAAGTACTGGTAATGCAATACTCACCTGCACAACTAGTGAAGTCACACTAACAGCTCCTGCAGGGTCAACTTATTCATGGAGTAATATGCTGGGAACAACACAGTCGATTGCTGCCTCAGAGGAGGGAACATACACTGTGACCGTAACAAGCGCAGCCAATTGCTCTTCCTCAGCAGATATTAAGCTCACAAAGAATTATGTACCCCCAACAGCAGTCATCACAAACAATACAGGTACAACTGAAGTATCCTGCCTTGATCCATTCATTTCTGTGACTGCCTCAGGTGGTAATACATACCAGTGGAGTGGCGGTCAGTTTCCAAATGCAGCTACAAACAAACTCACAGCAGCAGGGACATATACAGTAACTGTTACAGATGCAAACGGATGTAACGGAAGTACAAGTATTGTCCTTACCCAGTCGCCAAATTCGGGTCCCGGTGAAATAGGCATTGGTTCACTTAGCCAGCCAACCTGTACACCATTGGTCAATGGCAAATGCCAGTTAAACAACCTGCCAGCAGGTAGCTGGACCCTGTATCAGGAGGGACCTGTAGGTATTACCTCGTTTACCGGCAGTGGCAACCAATACCTGGTTGAAAACCTGACCGAAGGAACGTACAGGTTTCAGGTGGCAGATGCCATGGGGTGCAAATCTCCGAAAACCGGACCTTTTAAAATTATCATGGTGAAATACTAATGGAATGCCCTTTTTAAAATGGCAAAAAAAAAGCTGTCCAGGTGACAGCTTTTTTTTTGCAGCATAAACAAACCATCGCTTTTTTGTATTATTGTTGCAACAAATAATTGCACCATGCCACAGACATCCAGGAGGGATTTCTTCAAAAAAATGTCGCTGGGACTCGTTGGTTCGACAACCATCGTTCAGTCGGAATACAATAAAAACATGGAGGAAAAACCCGTCATTCGAAACACAAAGCCGATGGGATTTTCGTGGGATACCCTGGATCCTTTTTTGTTTTGCGTCCACCACGAAGATGCTTTCCCCAAGGGAAATGGAAAATTGGGGCCCGATGACTCTCTGGAAGGAAGAAGTATTGGCGATGACTTTATCATCAAGGATGGGTGGCGCATGTACCATGGAACGACAATTCCCGGCTTTCCAGGCCACCCGCACAGGGGATTTGAGACGATCACCGTGGTCAGAAAAGGACTGGTTGACCATGCCGACTCATTGGGCGCAGCTGGCAGGTACGGTGAAGGGGATGTGCAGTGGATGACGGCAGGGAGTGGTGTGCAACATTCTGAAATGTTTCCCCTGGTGAATGAAAACAAGAACAATCCCCTGGAGCTGTTTCAGATATGGTTGAATTTGCCAGCCAAAGACAAAATGACATCGCCTCATTTCAAGATGATGTGGGGCTCCCAGATTCCGAAATACATCACCACTAATTCAAAAAATAAACATTGTCATGTAGAGGTCATTGCCGGTAGTGTTTTTGGACATACTGCCCCTGCCCCACCTCCGGGATCGTGGGCTTCAAATGCGGCAAATGAGGTATGTATCCTGAACATTCGGCTAGAAGAAGGTGCGGATTTTGTGCTTCCTCCGGCAAGTGAAGGGATAAACCGAATGCTGTATTTTTATGAAGGTGAAAAAGTTCTTCTTGCAAATACGCCCATTCCAGCATATCATTCCATAGAAGTTGTCCCGGATATGCCCCTTGCCATCCAGGCTGTCAGGGGTGAGTGTAAGTTGTTGATGCTCCAAGGAAAACCGATTGGAGAAACAGTCATTCAGTACGGTCCATTTGTGATGAATTCAAAGCAGGAAATCCAGCAAGCATTCAATGACTATCACGCCACACAATTCGGTGGCTGGCCCTGGGAAAAATACGACCAGGTCCACGACAAGACACTGGGACGCTTTGCTCGGCATGCCGATGGCACATTTGAACAAGGCGTATAAAGAAGTCAAGGCATGGCCATGTGGGAGACTTTCCTTGCCCGCATCTGAAAGAAGGCTGCAGCGATCAGGACACTCAGGATGGCCATGACAAGATATAAAAGGGAAAAGCCGTACTTGTCCGCCAGTGACAAGCTACCCGCAGGAGCGATGATGTGTGCAACTCCATAGGCCATTGCATACAGCGCCATGTATTGGCCTCTCCTGTCTTCTCCCGGAACGGAAATCGCATAGTTTGTCATAAACGGCATTGCAAACATTTCTGAGATGGACATGAAGACAATAAATCCAATCGCAGCAAAGGCCCCACCCCAGCCCGACAACAGCAGGAGGAAACTCAAAAACATAAGCAGGCTGCCGAATGTAATCATCACCATGTATCGCTGAAAATGCTCCATGTATTTCATAAATGGCATCTCAAACAAGACAACGATGACCCCGTTCAAGGCCAGAAGAAGGCCGATTTCTGCTTCGGAAAAACCCCATTCCTTTTCCCAAAACACAGGAACACTGGTGAATAATTGAAAGAAGGCGATGGCATACAAAGCAACCAACAGGATAAAGATAAGATACTGCGTGTCGCGGTAGGCAGATTTGCTTTTGGCAGGCAATTGACTAGCTGGAGAGCTCGTTTGCGCGACGTCTGATGTCTGAACTGATTCGGGGGTAGCGGGTCTTTTCCTATCAGATAAATATTTTTTAACTATATATGCCGCTGTCAGACATGTGATTGCATCAATTAAAAAAATCCACCGGAAGCCAATGAGTGCCGCAACCATGCCTCCCATGGCGGGCCCGACAGAAAAGCCAATATTCACGGCAAAGCGCATTAGTGAAAACGACCTGGTCCGGTTTTCGGGAGTGGAATAGGCCGCCGTGGCCACACTGTTGGCCGGTCGCATGGTGTCGGCCACCGTTGAAAAACAGAAGACAGTGGCTATGATGGGCAGCAATGACTCAAGAAATAAGAGAGCAATTAAAAAGCCAGCCCCCAACAACAACGAGTACAGCTGGATGTAGTAATGTCCGAATTTATCTGCCAGCTGACCGCCAATATACGCACCTAAGATACTACCCACACCATACGCCGCCATGACTGTACCCGCCTCTGTCAGGCTATAGCCCAGTGAGGTGGTCAGATACAGCGTCATAAAAGGAAGAACCATGGCCCCTGATCTGTTGATGATCATGACGAGGCTCAATAGCCATATTTCACGTGACAAACCTGAAAAAGCATCTGCATACGCATTGCGGATGCTGCTTAGTCCCTTTCTCATTTTGCCATTAATTCGCGTGCATTTGCCAATGCAGCATCGGATGGTGGATTGCCGCTCAACATTTTTGCTATTTCGATGGTGCGCTCCTCCTGGGATAACTCCCTGAGTGCCGTGAGCGTTCTGGTGGGCGTATCTTCCTTGTAAACCCAAAAATGTTTTTCAGCCCTTGCGGCAACCTGCGGAGAGTGAGTAATGCAAATGACCTGATGCCTGCCGGAAAGTGCATGGAGTATTGTTCCCATTTTTCTGGCCACTTCCCCTGAAACACCAGCGTCTACCTCATCAAAAATCAGTGTAGGCAATGTCATTGCACCAGCCACCAATGACTTGATGCACAATGCAAGTCGGGATAATTCGCCTCCTGATGCCGTGTCTTTCAGGGGCAGGTATGCACTTCCTTTGTTGGGTGAAAATAAAATCGATATGTCATCCGTGCCAGATTTTGTCAGATTTTCAGTCTGGGTACATTGCACCTGGATATAGGCATGCTCCATGGACAGACTGACCAACAAACCATGCACTTGTTGTTCAAAACCGGTAAATATACGCTGCCGTGCAGTACTGATCTCCACTGCTTGCTTCCGAAGGGTTTCCTCCATCTGGGTGCATTCTTTCTCCAGCGACAAAATCAGTCCTGTCAGATCACCAAAGCCTTCCATTTTGGCCTGCAATGCCGCTTGCACACCCAATAACTCAGACATGGTGGCAACCTGGTGTTTTTTCTGCAACCTGTATATCAGACTTAGCCGGGCATTTATCTCGTGAATTGCCTCCGCATCATACTCAGTATTGTCGGCAATGCGCATACATTCGCGACTGATGTCCTGTAATTCTTCTTTCGCAGAGACCAGCCTGGAGTGCAGCAGATTGTATGCCTGGTCAAAGTGGCTTACAGACGACAACTGGCCCGCCAGGAGCTGTATCTGGGACAAAATTGCCTGTTCATCCTCGGATATATTATGCACCATGAGGGTACATACGCGCTTAATATCTTCCGCAGCAGTGAGCTTTTCCAGGATTGTCTCCAGCTCTTCCTGCTCATTTTCGCGAAAACCCGCTTCTGTAAATTCATTTACCTGAAAGGAAAGAAATTCGATTTCCTGCGCGGCGTTGCGATTTTTTTCCTTCAAGTCCTCCAGCCTGCGGACCGAACTTCGATATTTGACAAATTCAGTAGTGTATGCCTGGACTTCTTTTTTTATACCTGCCAGGGCATCAATAACGGCCAGCTGAAAATGGCTTTTCTGAATATCCTGGGTATCAAACTGTTGGTGCACATCCAATAATTGCGATGAAATCTGCTCCAGAATATCCAGTGTCACGGGTGAATCATTGAGAAATGCCCTGCTTTTACCTCCGGGGGACAATTCTCTCCTGATGATGAGCTCGTTGTCGTATTCCAGGCCCTCTTCTGTAAAAAACGAAGCCAGATCAAGGGCACTGATATCAAAAACCGCCTCAACGTAGCACTTCTTTTCAGGATTGTACATGACTTTGGTATCCGCTCTCTTGCCCAAAACCAGCCCCAGTGCACCCAATAAAATCGACTTTCCTGCGCCAGTTTCTCCTGTAATAATCGCAAGTCCTGCTGGAAATGCAATCTCCAGCTGGTCTATGATGGCATAATTTTGTATTTCGAGTCGTCGAAGCATAGTGCAAAGGTAGGGATTTTTCGTTTTGGTGGCAACAGAAAGCCAGAATGCAGCTCATGAGGTAAAATCGAGATGGTATACATCCTCTCTGTTGCGCTCAATTGAAAGGTGTTCGAACCCATAGGACTGGGGAATGATTTCCTTCAGATCAAAAAAGGTGCATGTAGAGGGCAACGCAGTAAAAACGAGGGTGAAGAAGTGATATTTTCCTGCTTCCACTGGTGTCCAAAAAGGAAATCCTGTAATTTTTTCAAAGTAGATAAGCTCGCTCCTGTGCGAACTGTGGCAGTCAAATAAAAAAGTCGAAGGCCAAATTCGAATAAACATGCCAGAGGTGCCACCATAACACTTGCCATGCACGATCACCTGCCCTTCCGGATCGGTGAAAGAGGAAAGCTCCTCCCGTATGACCGGACTGATAGCAATGCCGGGGATTGCAATGGTTGATGACATCAGGTGTTTTTTACCGCTAAATGAAAGACAAAAAAAAATCAGGACATACTACTGCAAATTTCTGAAAAAGCATTACTTTTGTGCACATTTTTCTAAATTTAAATTCATCACCATGATTGCAATCGTAAATATAGCTGGTCAGCAATTCAAAGTGAGCGAAGGTCAGGAGATCTTTGTCCACCAGCTAGAAGCCGCAGCAGGTGCCTCTGTTACATTTGACCAGGTAATGCTGGTTGAAAACAATGGCTCTGTGAACGTAGGCACGCCGGTTCTTGCCAGTGCGAAAGTAAAGGCAACAGTTCTGGGAAACCAAAAAGGAGATAAGGTTATCGTCTTCAAAAAGAAACGAAGGAAAGGGTACCAGAAACAAAATGGCCACAGACAGAGTTTTACCAAAATTAAAATTGATTCAATTACTGCGTAACTGCGCAGCTATTACACAACCACAAAAGAAAGACAATGGCTCATAAAAAAGGTGTCGGTAGTTCAGATAACGGACGTGACAGTAAAAGTAAACGATTGGGAGTAAAACTTTTCGGAGGGCAGACTGCCAAGGCGGGAAACATCCTGGTAAGACAGCGTGGAACAAGATTTCATGCGGGTGAAAATGCATACCTGGGAAAAGATTTCACAATCCATGCGCAGATTGATGGGGTGGTTTCTTTTAGCAAAGGCAAAGAAAACAGAACATGGGTGAGCATCCTTCCGAAAGTAGAGGAAGTCCAGGAAACCATCGCTAAAACGAAGAAAGCCAGCCCTGCGAAGGCAGCTGCGACTCCAGTTGAGGAGGTAGCAGTCGTAGAAGCGCCAAAGGCAAAAGCCACAAAAGCAAAAGCAGTAAAAGAAGAGGTCGTTCAGGAAGAAAATACAGCGCCTGAAGCAGATACTGCCACTGCTGACGAAGAAACAGAAGAGTAAAGCAGCATATTATTTTGTAATGCCACGCAAACGCTTGCGTTCAAGAAACATTCCAAATAATTAAATTAGCAAAGATAAGAGGCTTTCCAGACGGAGAGCCTCTCTTTTTTTGGTCTATGCCGCGTTTAAGCCAACAACCATCAACGCGATGCCTAAGACAGATAGTACAATATGTACTCCTAAAGACATTACAATACGAGCAAGAGGCATGACACTGCCAACCCTTGTCCCTGGTCCTAAAGAAAATCCTTCTGTGTAAATTGGAGGCCGTTGCTTTGTAACGGGGCCTATTCAACTACCGCTGCATGGGCAGCCTGGACCACACTTTTATCTTTGGGTGCATTGTGGCTGACCATCGCTACCACATCCAGGTGCTCAGGTATCCACAATCCGGCAGGAGTGTCTGGCAAGGTATAGGAATAGTTTCGCTTTATGATTGACCCTGCTGGCAAATCACTGCCGAATGTATCGCCATCAAACCTTGTGAGCATGTCCCGCAGCACGTGTTTGTGTTTATATGTCTCAATAATAACAGAGCCATTGGATTGCGCATCAATGATGTCAGATTCCAGCAGATAGACGGAAATATTGTAATTGCCCGGTAAATTGACCAGAGGGATGATCGCCAGTTCAATATCCACACGCCGGGTTGGTGCATCAAAGGACACATCCATCAGTATATTCATTTTGTGTTCTTTCTGCAGTTCTTTCTCTACGGCTGCCTGCCAAAGATCTGGTAAATCGACCATCAGCAGGTCGTTTTCATCGGGCACACGGTTGACAGAAGCTGAGGGTTTCCCAAACCAGGGCTGGAACCAGTTTTCAAGGTCCTTTGCTTTTGGGTTGCGAAAATCGTATTTACTTTTTGGCGTAGGCTTGGCAAGAAAGTCCCCGTGGATGCCTACAGCCACTACCCTGCCTGGGAATTTGGCTATAATATTTTCAATCGCCGCGCTGCCCTTGGGACAGTTTGGGCAGCTGGCCCCCGTCAATTCTTCAATCAGCACAACACGGTCCGATTCCGGGATAACGGGGTCCTTGAGCTGGATTGGAATTTCTGTACAGGTGAAAAAGGAAACTGAAATACCAGTAAAAAGGAATGCCGAAATGATGCGTTTCATAGAAAGCTTAATTTAGAATTTAAAATGTTGTATTCATTGAAAATCTGATGCCGCTAAACGCGGGCTCCAGGCGGCAAATACCCCCGCTGCAAACGACACCTTCAACCTGTTTGACATACCGGAGGCTGTACCTTTGTGAATCATGGGAATAGACAACCCCAAATGTCGGGTACAGCGTTTTCTCAATGACGCCTTTCGAATTGGCTTTTTTCGGATGCACGTTGTACATGCCAGAAGCCTCAAATGACCAGCTGGGTGCGACACTGTATTCAAGCAAACCAAATATCCAGCTTCCAAAATCCTGCTTCGTATTCATGTATTGACATTCCGTACGCAGGGCTTTTTTTGATGAAAACCGGTATAAAAAGTCAACATAGGGCACAAACGTTTTGACCAGCGGTACTTCAGATTTCATTTCATACACTTCCTGGTTGTATTCGAGCAATTGAATTCCGGTTGTCAGCTGCCATTTGCGCTTGTATTTGTATTGCAGTTCAGTGAATAGCTCGCGAAAAAGTCTGTCTCCCTCCAGTGTTTGGATATCAGAATAATTGATATTGACATTCAATGATTTTGTAAATCTGTATCTCAGGTCAAGTGCATATGCCATTTCAGAAATATCCTGTGCTGCGGGATTGTATCTGGCCGTGAGCCGGTACGTGTTTTGCCTGTTTAAGGGAGTCAGGTAATTGACAAGACCGCGAATCAACCGTTGGTTGGGATCAATTCTGAAATTGAAATTCTCTGTGCGTTTTGCTTCTGCCGTGATGCCTAATTTGCCCGCTGAATAGGAAAGGCTGGCATACAAAACGGAACCGCTTTTTTGCTCCAACTTGCCAATGGTGCTTCCAATAATTTCCTTCTTTTCGGCAAAGGGATTGTAAAAGATATCTGCAGACTTGATCGCTGCTTCGGTGTATAAATTCAAACCCCTGTATGTCAGTGTATTATATATCGTGCCAGCGTAGGCGTTGTGGTTTGGCTGGAACCTGTCTTCGGCCAAATAGGTGCGTAAAGCATCCACTACCCCTTCCATATTTTCATCTGAAATAGTACGGTTGATAAATCCCGCGCCTGGTGCAAGTGTGAGAGGTGATTCCTCGTTGCCAAGCTGAAAAAATCCCTCCACACGACTTCCCTTGATATTGCCTGAATAAGAAGAGAACGCATTTTTTTGCTTTCCTGCAAATCCCATCACGTGCCAGTTGTCAGAAAAATTATACCGCACACTGGCGCCATACAATGCATTATCTATGAATAATGGCCGCGTTTCAAACGCCCGAAAAATGAATCCTGCACCAATTTGGTCGTATAGGTAACCCCCATTGATTTCAAGTTTATCAATGGTTTTCGCAATGTACCACCGGCCGATGCCGCTACCCGAATAAGAATCTGTCGGGTTTCGCAAATTTGAATTGTTGAACATATCAAATCGTGCTCCAATTCGCAGTCCCTGATAGGAATATTGCAAATTGAGCCACGCTTCTCCACCAAAAAACTGGCGGTCGTATTGTGGGATGTTGATCGCATTGATTGAAGAATCCCGAAGAAAAACGTTGGCATTCGTCTCAAAAGCGCCTGAAAACGTGCCTTTTTCCTGCGTAAACGCACGAGTGCCCATGTACAGAAACAGGATTAGGATGAAAAAACGAGTCATGAACAATGGTGATTACGTTTTGATGAATGAATAGGACCACAAGGTACACAATGCCTTAAAATAAAAATAGCCGGAAAGCGAAAAGTACGCAAGCTGCATCACAGGTGGCCAACCGTTGGAAATTTAAAAAACAAATCCAGCATCAATATACCAGGAATGCGCTCCAAATTTTGTCACGCCATAGGTAAACGAGGCAAAGAGATTGTTGTAAAACAAGAGATCAATGCCTGGACCGTAGCCATATTGCAGGGTATTGGCATAGGGATTCTGGTCCTTGTGCAGGGGGTCCCTCGCATACCCGGTGTCAAATGAAAACCGAAAAAATGCCTTTACATTCATCGTCCGAAACGCAGTGGGCATCCTTTTTGAAACGGCAATATCCTTGTTCGTAAGGCAATATCTCAAAGACTGATTCAGAAGAAAAAAATCACGGCCATCCAGTACAAACAGGTCATACCCCGTCATCTTATCCTCTTTGTAGCCAATGCCGTTGTTTAAAAAATATGGAAGTGGCTGACTATGGATATGCCTCCGTATTTTCAATCGTTGAGCTAAAAACAAATTCCTCCATAACGGAGTAAATTTTTCTGTTAAATAGGATATAGAAAGCGTTTGAATGTCGGATTTCTTTGTGAGGCCTTCTTTTTTGATTCGCACATCCATCCTGAATCCATCTGTTGGATATAGGGGAAATAAAGTATTATCAAAACGAACAAGAAATTCAATCGCCGTGTACGCCACTGAAGACCTGCCGTTACCCAAATATTGTCGGTTTACACCCTCGGAGATGAGATCTGCCACTTGCATACGATGGCTTTCAAAACGCACTGTTTGAGAAAGGAGCGGGCTTGTCCGATGCAGCAGAGAGAGACTCCACTTTTTCTGAAAAAGCAATTTCTGTTCATCTTCACTTTTAAAAAAGACTGGCTTGTTAAACAACGATCGATAGGCAATTTCACGCTGGTCGGCGTACAGAAATGAAGCTGCCAAACCCAGGTTTCGGTAAAGGTAAGGGTATTCATAGCTAACCTCTGCCTTCTGCGTATATCCTGTATGCCATTTGCATTTCAGAAAGTCCTTATTCCCGGTCAGGTTGAGATGATGCGCCGCCAGTCCATAGTTTACCCTTGCCAATGATGCGCTTTGTTCCTTTATCCAAACATTGTAGTTCCTGTCAGCAGGTTCAAAAATCACATACGGATATAAATACCAGTTTTCAGTCACCACAACGACAACATTACCCTGGCTGGGGGTACTATCCTGAGCGGAAAAAAATACGTTGCATTTGGTAAACAACGACGTGCTTTCCAGCCTGGCCTCGCTGGTTGTCATTCGCCGCCACAATTCCAACGCAGGCAGAGTATCTCCTTGCCGGATTGTCAATTCCCTGAGGATGACAGCATCATTTGTGTAATGATTCCCCTGTATTAGGATGGAATCAACGATCATGCATTGAGAATGTGATGGTAAAGTATGCGTAAAAATCACCGCATAAAAGAAAAAACGAAGCACCCAGGTCAGAACTTTCGAATGCATCAGCCCTCCCCACATGGACAGCCTAAACGCTAAGGTAATTCATGAGTGCATCGTAACGCTCGCGCAGTTCATCATTATACGACGTCTCTGAGAATGTGGCTGCCACCACATAGCCAAATCGTTCCAAGGTGGCGCGAAAACCCGAAATCGCTTGCCTGTTAAGTTTTAACGTAACGAAAATCCGGGTACTTTCGGGCACGGAATGTACAAAACTTGAAAGAACGGTAATGTCTTCTGATTCTGCAATTCTGGCTATCTCAGCGAGGGAATAATTTCCCTTGGACGTTTCGATGACCAGTATACTGCCAGGTTCTGTGAAGGCATACTGAGAGGCAAAAAACTGAATGACTGATTCAAGGGTGATGAGACCGAGGTACTCTCCATCATCTCCCACGACGGGGATGACAGTAAGCTGGTATTTGCCCAAACGTGCCATCACTTCAAACAAATGGTCGTTTTCCCTGCAGAGCGGCCTCAGGAGGGTCAATCTGTAACTTCCAACCGGTTCTTTCAAATCGTGCGCAAGGATGTCTTCTTCTGAAATCAATCCCAGCCATTGCGTCTGATTGACAATAGGCAGATGCTTTACATGGTACACATGCATCATATTGAGCGCCTCTTCTCCCGTATCTGAAGTGTGAAGAGGCATAACCAGTTGAGAAACCAATTCTTTTGCAACCATAGTGTAAATTATACCCGGAGAAACGATGTGTTTCTTTACCCTGCCAACAAAATTACAACAATTGATGCATTGTGCGTGCAGCCGCAAAAATAAATTCCCTCTGCAGCCAGATCAATACATTTTGAATGTCAATACAGCAATGTCATCGGCAATTTCATTATCACCCCGAAAATGATCAATTTCCTGAAGTAATTGCTGGTTAAATTCTTCCGGATTGAGCTGGCCGTGCTCCCGCACAAATTGCTCCAGCTGGTGATCTCCAAAATAATCATCCCGGTCATTTTTTAAATCTGGCAAACCATCCGTAAAACACACCACCATGGCATTTTTGTCGAGCTCTACGGTTTCCTCCCGAATGGAGTCCAGTTTTTCAAATGCTCCAATAAAACTGCATCCTGCCTCCAGCCTGGAAAGCTGGCCATTCAAAAACAGTATTGGAGGGTAATGTCCCGCATTGACATACCGGAGGGTGCGCTTGGATGTATCAATTTCAGCGACAAAAAATGTGATGTAGCGCTCGCTTCGGGTAATGCGAAAGACGGCCTGATTCAATGCAAAAACGAATGTTTCCAGGTCTCGGTATTGAAAGATCAGGGATTGAATCATTGCCTGAAAATTGGCCATCAGCAACGCAGCTGATACGCCCTTTCCGGATATATCGGCAATGCAAAACGCAAACCTGTTTTCATCAAAGCGAATAAAGTCCAGGTAATCGCCCCCAATATTAAAATGTGGCTTGTAAATTTTTGACAGGGCAAAGCGACTGTCTACGGGCAGTTTTTCGGGGATGAGCAGGTGCTGCACTTCTGTGGCCAGTTCCATTTCCCGGCGATACCGCTCTTGTTCAAGCTGTTTTTTAAAAAGGCGTTTATTTTCAATTGCTACGGCGATGATGTTGGTAATCGTCGTAATAAACTGAATTTTGTTGTACAAATCCTCCCGCTCACGGATACCGCCTATCACGGCATAAGCTATTGGTATTTCCTTGTGAAAAACCGGAATGATGATGTCAAACCCAGACAAGACGCTTTCATCTTCCGTCTTGACAGTATATAAACGCTTGTGCTTCAATAAAACAGGCATGATAGCCGCTACTTCTTCAGGATTGAAAGCAATGGCCGACGTGCAACTCCATCCTTCATCGTCAATGATAAACAGGGCCATTTTTTCAATGCCCATTTCCCAGCTCAGAAAGGACTTATACATGTTGTATAAACCATCAGCAGACACATTGTCGTTGATGGCCTGTGTGATTGTCAACAGGGACTTAATCTGCAGTTGTTTGAGATTGAGTTCCTTTTCAAGCTTTTCCAGTAAAGCGAGTTCACGATTCATAATCCAAAGGTAATCACTGGGAAAGTGATTCCTAGTATCACCGGGAAATTTAACGACATTTTAAGGTTTCAGGCAAAGCTCGATATGCGCAAAATGGTGACTGCAATGCCAGACATACATGGCCATTGCATAATGTAAATGAAACGTCTGGCCATACCCTGTATGAAAATAGGTTTTTTGCCAGTCGGATTCCACCATATGTACCAGTATTGCATGCCATTTCCGATGAATGACCTGCAATCCCTGGACGGCTACTTCCACAGGCAAATTGTAATCGGCAAGGTGGGCGAACTTTTCTTCATTGTAAGGTAAAATGGACGGATTCTCCTCCGTTAAAGCCCATTTAAACCTCATGAAGGCATGCGTATGGCTGTCGTACAGATGGTGAATTACCTGTTGGGCGGTCCATCCACCAGGACGGTATGTTCTATTGAATTTCTCCGGTGTTATTCCAATCAGCCGTTGTTGCAGCTTGTCTGGAAAATCACACAATGCAGCCACCATGATAGGATGGTCATTGATTGCCGCATTTTCGTCATAGGCAAATCTACCTGTTGGATAACGCAATTGTTCGATGTTTGTCATATACGGTTCATAAAAAAAGCGGCTCACACCGCTTTTTCTTTCTTTATTATGCTTTCAATTCTGTTTGCTTCTTTTTGCCTTTCATCGCAGATGCCTTCTGAACCGCGCCATACAAGTTGACGGTACCACCTGAAGAGCTTAGCTTTGAGAATGGTGCTGTCTCTCCCTTTTTCCCTGGAATCTTGACCACATCCTGAATTGGGGTCACCGACTGAACGATGGCCTCCTTGACCTGCTCTGCAGTCAGAGTGGGATACAATGAGCGAATGACCGCCGCAACACCAGCTACTACAGGTGATGCCATGCTAGTACCCTGCAGGGGTGCATATTCATTGTTTGGCATGGTGCTGTAAATTTTCATGCCGGGTGCAAACAGATCCACTTCCTTGATGCCATAGTTGGAAAAAGGCGCTGGTGAATCTTCCCCGGTTTTATAGTTGAGGGCGCCCACTTCAATCCAATTTTTTGCTCTTTTTTGCTTTTTACACAAAAATCCTGTCTTTTTGGCGTAGGTCGCATGGGGATAATTGATGATTTCATCATTATTCTGCGCAGAATTGCCCGCAGCATGGACAAGCAGAACATCGCGTTCTTCCGCATACTTCACGGCTTCGTCAACCAACTCTTTGTGCGTACCGAATCCTTTGCCAAAACTCATATTGATAATGGTTGCCCCGTTATCTACAGCATACCGGATGGCATTGGCTACGTCTTTGTCTCTTTCATCGCCATCGGGTACTGCTCTTACTGACATAAGCTGTACATTTGAAGCCACTCCATCCATACCTAGATTGTTATCTCGCACTGCCCCGATGATACCAGCTACGTGGGTACCATGCAGCGGATCTGGACCCTCCACATCGCTGTTTCCATAATGCCGTTCTGCAGGATCGCTGTAATTGTCCATGACAATGGTCTTTCGCGGGTCAAAATCAACATTGTAGGCGTAATCCAGCTTACTCTGGCTGCTTTTCTTTTGCTCGCCAATCTCTTCTTTTATCATCGTTCGCAACTGATCTACAGAGGTAATTTCAGAATCAGACAAATAGTCGAGTGCGATTTTCTTTGCACGTCCCAGGTCCTGGTTTTCCCCTTCTGCGACTTTCTCTACATTTTCAGCCGTAAACGTCATCTCTCCCATTTCCTTCTGTAGCACATCCAGTCCCGCCATGATTTTGGATTCTGCATTGTCAAGCTGGGTCAGAACTGTTTTCGCTTTTTGGATTTCTTTTTCAACCGTTTCTTTTGCTCTTTTGTAATCTGCGTATTCCTTTTGCTGGGACTTATTTAACGAAGATTCAGAAGCGCCGTCATATTTGTACTTCAGAAGACCATAGACTCGCGTGGCTTCGTACGTATCCGGGCCGACATTTCCCTTTGGGCCTCCAATAAAATTCCAGCCATGAATATCATCTACATAGCCGTTTTTGTCGTCATCCACCCCATTTCCGGGAATTTCGTCTTCGTTCACCCAAATGTTGGCTGCCAGATCTTCGTGCTCTATGTCTATCCCTGAATCTATGACGGCAACCACCACTTTTTTTGTCTTTTTCCCGTTCAGAAGGTCAGTGTATGTCTTGTTCATTGCAATGCCGCGAAACCCATCTCCAGGATTGCCGTAATACCAGTCATTTGGAACCGCAGTTTGTGCCATCATCATACCTGACGCAAAAAGGAAGGGAAGCATTAATTTACATCTGTTCATCATTCGTTTCTTTTTTTTTACCAAGTTTTCATTTTTAAAGCAACCGTCTTGTGCAACCGCCGCAGACATTCGTAAAATAATCATAAAGAATATCAATGCGTTGCAGGTTGGAATGGTTCTTGTATTTTCAACTTTAAGAAATATTTAAATTTTGGTTAAAGGTACTGCTTTGAACCTTTCTGATCATTATTCAATTGTATATTTTTCAGGTTTCACCTTGGTGAGGCTGTTTTTTTTAAAAGGAAAAGAAAAAAGTAAGAAAATTGTCGCACAATGATGTACCAGGATCCTCTTACTTCCGTTATTTTTCCATGGTTCATTTTTCCTCAAGAAACCTCTGTAAGGGCAAGTATTTCCTGCTATGAACGGATGTTTCAAATCTTGTCACAGAATGTCTACTAAGCAAATCGTTCCAATTCTGTTTGTTTTTTTCCACCTTTACACAGCGCGGCTGGCTTGCCAGTATTCTGAGGTAGGATTCGGCTTGGGAACGGCAACGTATTGGGGAGACCTGAGTCTGCCCACCAATTATGACAACATGGTTCATAACAGCCGGCTTGCAGCCTCTGTCAAAGCGAGGTGGATCCCAAATAAAACCATTGGGTACGCCGCATTTTTAGGAATTTCGCAACTCCATGGAGATGATGCTTTTTCCACAGTACCACAACAGCGGTTGCGCAATTTAAATTTTACTTCGCCACTTATTGATGTGAGTGGTTTGGTTGAGTTCTATCCATTTGGCTTTTGCAAGCCAATGGGAGATTTGCCCATTTACCCCTTCCTTACTGCCGGCTTGTCTGCCGTTTACTTTCATCCATACACAAGCTATCAAAACCAAAAAGTGTACTTGCAACCACTGGGTACGGAAGGGCAGGGCTTGCCCGGGTATCCTGAAAAATACTCCAGAATCAGCCTGGCCTTGCCTTTTGGCGGTGGGGCAAAATGGGCCTTGAATGACGACTGGAGTATCAATCTGGAAGCCATTATGAACAGGGCATTCACGGATTATCTGGATGATGTGGGGGGCATGTATGCGGATTATGAACTGCTCAAAAAATACAATGGTTCGGTTGCCTCAGCCTTGTCAAACAGGGGACAAGAGTATCTTGGTAGTGCAGAACCGGTCATCTACAGTGCCGGCACACAGCGCGGCGGTACGCTTGTCAAAGACTATTACATGTATCTCTTCCTGTCTGTTCAGATGCGGATTACTGATGTACAGGGACGTATGATGGCTGGAAGGGGCAGGTCTGTCAAATGTCCTACTTTCAAGTGATTGTCCCATGAGTGAAGCATTGCGCATCTTGCAAAAGTATTGGGGCTACGCAAGCTTCAGGCCACCACAGGAAGAAATTATTACCGCCATTCTGGCAGGCAGGGATACGTTGGCCTTGTTGCCAACCGGGGCAGGAAAATCAATTTGCTTTCAGGTTCCTGCTTTGTTGATGCAAGGCAAAACACTGGTCATTTCACCCTTGATTGCATTGATGCAAGACCAGGTCGACCAATTGTTTTCCCGCGGTATTCAGGCAAAGGCATTGCACTCACATTTGAGTTTTAGGGAGATTGATGCCATACTGGACAACTTTGTTTATGGAGAGATGTCCATGCTGTATGTGGCACCAGAACGCCTGGAATCTGAAATGTTCAGGCTGCGCATAAGCAAAATCCGGTTGTCGTTGATCGCTGTCGACGAATCCCACTGTATTTCTCAATGGGGTTACGACTTTCGCCCTGCCTACCTCACCATCGCTTCTCTGCGGGAAATTCATCCGAATACGCCTGTCATCGCGCTGACTGCCACGGCGACACCCAAAGTACTGGAAGATATCAGTGAACGGCTTCTCCTACGCAAGCCTGCCATTTTCAAAAAGAGCTTTGCGAGGGAGAATATCTGCTTCGCTGGTTTAATCACAGATAACAAGGATCAGGAAATCCTGCAGTTGATTGGCATAGTCAAGGGAAGCATCATTGCCTATGTCAGAAACAGGAGAGAAACCACCGACATCGCCTCCTGGTTACAAAAAAAAGGCCTTTCCTGTCTGCCTTACCATGGTGGCATGGACAAAGCTGAACGGGAAAGAAACCAGCAGGCATGGATGACGGGCAAAGTACGCATGATCGTTTGCACCAATGCATTTGGAATGGGCATTGACAAAAGTGACGTACGCCTTGTCATCCATCTGGATGTACCTCCAAGCCTGGAAGAATACTACCAGGAAGCAGGAAGAGCCGGCAGGGACGGCAAAGAATCACTGGCAGTGGCGCTGATCAGCCCGGCTGACCTGCTCAAAGCCGCTTCATCGCTCGAAGAGCAATATCCTTCTCTGGAACAAATCACATTTGCGTACGAAAAACTATGCAGGTATTTTAAGGTTGCGTACGGTGCCGGCGAACAGGAGTCCTATGATTTTTCAATGCAGGAATTTGCCGGTTTTCTTTCTTTTCCGGTGAAGAAAGTTTTCCACCTCATACAAATTCTGGAAAAAGAAGGCTGGATTGCCCTTTCCGAAGGACTAAGAGAACCTTCCAGGATCTGGGTACTGGCCAGCAGGGAAGACTTGTTGAATACAGAACAATATGCTTCAGAGCAGGGAGAAATCTTAGTGCAATTGCTGCGGTCGTACGAGGGTCTTTTTTCCGGCCCTGTAAAGATTGATGAAGCTAGGCTTGCCAGGTCATTGGGCATGGAGGAAAGCAAACTCATTGGCCGGCTTCACCAGATGCAGGCAGAAGGACTGGTAGCCTACTATCCACGGGCAGACATGCCGCGGATTACTTTCCTGCGGCCACGACCGACGGAAGGTCACTTCACGATTGATAAACACATGTACCTTATCAGGAAAAAACAGGCTTCTGCCAAACTGGCTGCCGTAATTCATTATTTTGAGAAAGAA
>JAUMBK010000074.1:0-5146 GCA_032115795.1 Saprospiraceae bacterium
CAAAATTTTTGGTCTTGGTTCAAAAAAAAGACAGGGATTTTTAACACGGGCTACTACGAAGAAAAAAATCGCCTCTGAAAAAATCGCCTCCAATTTGGGTTACATTCCCCAATCCAACGATATCCAAATTTGCATTAATTATTTGCAAGCTTCCATCAATCCTGGTCAATTGTACCAGACTATCCAGATTTTGCACAGACCCTGTTATACCGACATTTCCGTCAATAACATGGCATCCCGGATACTTTACCGGAAAGCTATCTACCTGTTCCTGAGTAGAAAAAACAATGGTGCCCGGTATGCAATTTTGAGCTATACCAAATAACGGGAGTAATATAGAAAGGGTTATAGCGGTAGTCAGGGCTTTCATCAGGTGAGTTTTACAAGTCAAAAGTAAGAAAAAGCGCAGTACAAACAGGAATAAGCACCTTTATTTATCCATTCCTATTAAAAACAATCCTTATATTTAAGCGGAAATCTATTTATTGATTTGAACTGATCTTAAAAATTATACGTGAGGCGATTAACTATTTTTCTATTAGCGACGGTATGTTTCCATGTTTGTTCACTTGAAACAAAGGCATCTGATACATGGAAAAGTGTATTCTTTTCTACACCACCCGCCATTGACAGCTATAGAGTGGTAGGTATTAAAGATGGTGATACGTTTGTCGTATTGATGAATGGAAGGGAGCAGGATGTCAGGCTGGAACATATAGATTGTCCGGAAAGAGGGCAAGCTTTTGGCAAAAGAGCTAAGGAATTCGCCTCTGATTTATGCTTTGATAAATACGTAACGCTTGTACACAACAATAACTTTGACAGATACGGCAGGCTGATTGCAGAGGTTGTCCTGACCAACGGAACCAATGTAAATAAATCACTGGTCAGTATCGGCCTGGCCTGGCATTTTAAGAAATATTCCAAAAGTCAAGAGTATGGGGAGTTAGAAATGTTAGCCAGGTCTGCCAAAGTGGGAATATGGAGCCAACCAAATCCAGAAGCCCCCTGGGAGTATAGAAAGAAAAATTAAAACCATCCCACAACGGCAACTGTAAAATAACTGCACTGCTCCAAAGTTTCAACTATCCTTACAACTGGCCCAGCTTGTGCATTTTCCTGCATTGCGCTTCCTTCATCAATCCGGCCATAATTACATAAAACACTGATTATCAGTATAAACAAAAAAACCCTTCATCAACTAAGACGAAGGGTTTTTACATTTTGTGGGCCCACCAGGGCTTGAACCTGGGACCACCTGATTATGAGTCAGGTGCTCTAACCAACTGAGCTATAGGCCCTAAAACACGGGCAAGCCCACGTTTCCTTTGGTGGCGCAAAAGTATATCTTTTTCTCGATATGCACAAGTAGGAAATGCCGCTGCCGGTGCAAAAAAAGCTGCAAACGCATTTGTGGCAAAAAAAGTTCCCCAATCCTCCGTTTTTCGGGTGGCAGGCATGTGCTTTTCCCCCCGGAGGCGGGCTACCTTTCGACCATCCTTTCGTCATTGATCTCCAGCCAGTACCCGTCAGGATCACGCAGGTATATCTGGCGGACGCCGTCTTTGCGCACCGAAAACGCACCCGCCTTGCCGTCGACATCTTCAAAGGCGATGCCTTCGGCCCGAAGCCGGCCAAGGCAGCCGTCAAAGTCGGCCACAGAATAACATGTATGGTGGTTTTTGAAGTAATCGCGCACGCTATCGGCAGTGCCAATGATGTGGAGGCTCGTCGTTGGCGATGTTTTCAACCAGATGTGCTGGTCGTCGTTGAACGGATCCTGCAGCCTCTCCAGGCCCAGCGCTGCCTGATAAAACCGGCCAGAAGCAGCCACGTTTTGTACAAAGATGGCGGTGTGGTTGATCCTCGCCTGCCCCCTGCCGGCAAGCGAAAGCAAAACAAAGAAGAGCGCGGACAATGTTTTCATGGAGTGCGTGTGTTTTGAGAGGTGAATCAGGAACCAAAAGCCAGGTGATTGCGCCAGTTTCCGTAGCGCATGTATGCAAAGCTGAGTATGAGCATGGTCGACCAGTACAGCCACTCGCTCATCCACGCGGCTTCCAGCGAGAGTTTTAGGACCTCAATGACGACCCACACATAGGCAAGGTAGCCCACGATGCCCCAGAATTCGATCCAGAAGACGACAGTCGTCCTGCCTGTGGCAATGACCGCATTCAGCCATATCACACCGGCACATACCAGCACCATGGCGGCGCTGACAATGCGCAGAGTGCCAAGACCGGCTTCCACAAAGGCATCAGACTGACCGAAAATGCCCAGAAACAAGCCTGGAAAGACATTGAGTACAATCATCAGCATAGCCATACCGGTCATACTGATGATGATCATGCGGCGGATGATGCCAAACATCTCTTCGTGGCGTCCCTGGCCGATGAGGTTGCTTAAGATCGTATTGGCAGATGATCCGAATGCCCAGGAGAAAACCCCGCCGAGGCCAAACAAATTGCGCATCGTCTGCGAAATGGCCTGATCCTCATACGAATAATTGCGGCTAACGAGAATAAAAAACAACCACCAGGCACCTGTCGAGATGGCCAGCTGGCTCATCAGTGGGAAGCCTTGCGTAAAGACCAGCGTCAACCTCGATTTTGTCAACTGCCACACGGCGGGAATATTGTATCGTTTTTGGATATCCAGACCACGGATGACCAGAAAGACCGTGCACATGCCGACCAGCTCCGAGATGACAGACCCTACTGCCGCCCCTTGAAAGCCCATGGGTGCAAAGCCAAGATGCCCAAAGATCAGGGCATAGTCCAGTACAATGTTGACGGCAGACTGAATGAGTGCAATGACAATGAGGTAGCGGGTTTGCTGGAGCGTGATCAGAAACGCATTTTGCATCTGCAGCGTGTATAAAAAAAACAGGCCAAGGATGCGCACATCCAGAAAGGTGGCAGCCAGGGTGGCGCCCTCCGGTTCAATGCCCGCCCAGACCATCAACGGGCCCGCAGTCAGCCAGGTGATCACCGTAAACAGCGTGGCCAGCAGCCATCCCAATATCACTCCGTGCCACAGCGTGGAGAAAATCTCGTCCCTGTTGTCTTCCCCTGCGCGCCTCGACATGATCGACAGCAGGGCGTTGTTCAGTCCGTAGCCGACGGCAGAAAACACGAGGTAATACACACCGGTAATGCCCGCAAGTGCCAGCTCGCGGCTGCCCAGGTGGCCCAGAAAGGCGGCATTAAACAGGTAGTTTAGCTCCGGGATGAGCTTAGACAGGCTGATGGGCAATGTCAGCCACAAAATGCCTTTGACCGAGGTATCAACGTGGAGGGAAGGGACAGGTGAAGCCATTATTCTTTTGGGTCATTGCATGAGGGACTGATGCCAAGCATATAGTGATCAATGACATCGATGGTGGTAGCTGTCTCAGCACCCAGAAATCCGGTGAGCATCTCGTTTGTCATAAGTTCCTTGGCCTGGCGGGTGATTTCGACCGACAGTGGCAGGTATGTCCAGTGCCATTTCTCTTCAAAATACCCCGTATTTCTGTCACTGCCCAGCCGGGTGTACGGCTGGCAAAAGCCATACTCGCGGGCGTGTTGTGTCATCCAGCGGTAGAGGGCAAGGCCTTCGCCGCTTTCAAACCACCTGTTTTCCAGTGAATTGATGTCGATGTCCGTACCCCAATGGTGCCTCGACGTACCTGGCATCGAACTGTACTCCAGGATTTTTTTGGCCCTGGCAATGTCATCCGTGATATCAGTAGCCGCATTGATGCCCCCTTCCAGTCGGGTGCGGCCTGTCCACTTGTTTTCCCAGATGCGTTTTTGGGTTTGAAAATTGCGCGTTGCCGAGATGATTACCAGGCGAATGCCCTCCTTTGCTGCAGCGGCATGCATGCGCTGAAAGGCAGCCAGTGCCTCCCTGTGCAGGTAGCGTATGTCGGCATCCCGGTATTCCGCCGGAATCAGCTGAAAATCCGGATGCTCCTCAGGGTTGAATTTTCCCATGATGTATGCTGCCGAAAAGCTGCGTGCCGCCGCTGAATCCACGCTTGTCACTTCCGTCATTGCCGCCGTGTTTTGAACTGACCCGGCCGGCTGGCAAACACTGCCCGCAGCTATAGCCAGGACGGCACTGGTTAGGAGAATAAACTGCCTCATCTTATCTGATTCAGGTTTTTTTATGATTCAATTCCCTGCCGATAAACACCATGGCAGTCAGACAAGTTCCGGCCATGCACCAGGGCATCCACATTTTCAGTGTCAGCTTGTGCGTCACAATTTCCCAGAACAGCAGGATAAAAATGGTGATGGTCACGGGCAGGCTTGTTTTTAGCTGCGAACGCACACCGTAGTATATGCCGTTGGAAAGTGACAATAAAATGACACCAAAAACCAGGGGAATCATGGTTTCCACGGAGGCATTTGCCTTGGTGGCAAAGTCCGCAAGGGACAGCACCATCAATGTGAGGGCGTTGAGGAGGTTGGCTTTATGTGCATTCATACTACGCCGGCTGTTTTCGTTTCAAAGGTACAAAACCACCACTACATTGGTTGCAAATGACCGTGCGATAAATCGAAATCCAGCGGAAAGCCCCTTGTCAACGAAGCGCATTCGTATCCTGGTGACTGCTGGCCCGCCGCAGCCGGCGTTGCCATTGCAGCCATTTTATCCCTTCAAGCAAGAGCAACATGGCGGCAGCTGCTGTAAAGGCCAGAACAAAATGGGCATTGCCGGGGAAAGAAAAGCCAAAGATTTCCTGCAAAAAGGGGATGCGCAGGGACAATACCAGCATCACAAATGCCAGCACAGAAATAAATAACACAGACCAGTTGCGCTCCTGAAAAATGGAAAGAAATGACCGCGTCGACGAAAGTGAGGTCAGTGTCAGGAAGACATTGCCAATAATCAATGCCGAAAACGCGATTGCCCTCACCTCCTTTTCGCTATGTCCTTCGCGAAGAGAGAGGAAGTACACAACCATGACCATCGCCAGAAGCAGGATGCCTTTTATCAGGCTGAATACAATTTTGTCCATGCCAAAAAAGAGCTTGTCAGGCCTTCGAGGAGGGCGGTGCATGATGCCTTTTTCTTCCTGTTCCGATTCAAACGCGATCGAACACACCGGATCGATAATCAATTCCATAAACACAATGTGCAAATGCATAAACAGGAC
>JAUMBK010000075.1:0-17448 GCA_032115795.1 Saprospiraceae bacterium
CTACTTGCCGTAAATAAAAAAAGAAAGAGAAATCGACCCATAATATTGATATTTTATTGATTGGCCGGAATAGTGTATTCAATGCTGTTGGCAAGCATGTACATGACTGGCATAATTATTTAAAATAGCCTGCCATCCCTGCAGCTGTAATTCGTGGGAATTTTGAGTTTCGGGATCAAACATCTCAGTCACGCGGGTACCATCTTCTTCTTTTTCAAAGCTGACTATCACTTTTCTGCCATCATCCATGACATATTCAATTTTTTCAAAGGGCACTATTTTCGTATAGGTGCCTTCAAATGGGAATGACATACTTCCATCTTTTGCAGCCATTTCGTAAAGGAATCTTCCTCCTTCCCTAAGGTCATTTTTAGCTGTAGGGCAATGCCAGTCTTCGGAGGCAAAATTCCATTTGACAACGTGGCTGTCTTCTGTCCAGCACGCCCATGCTTTTTCGGGGCTTGCCTGCACAAACGTGGTTACGTGAATCATATATTACATTTTTATTTTATATTTTAGATATTATAAATCATCTATATACCTTCAAAATTACTGCTTAAAAATACAAATCCATTCCCATTGATGGCTGTCTGTATCAACAAAGCTATCATAATACATCCAGCCATGGTCAACCGCCTCCTTGAAGCGACTTGCTCCAGCCTGAAGCGCAGCCAACACGATTGCATCAACCAGTTGCCTGCTTTCAACCTGTACACCAAGTAGCACCTGTGATGTTCCATCCGCATTAATTGGGCGTTGTGTAAATGTTGCAAACTGTTCCTTGGCAACCAGCATAGCGAACATGTTACCTTCCTGTAAAATCAGACAGGCTGCACTTTCATTACTGAACTCCTCTTGAAAATGAAAACCTACGGATTTCCAGAACCGGCGGGAAGCCGCTACATCTGCGACGGGAAGATTTAGAAACATGCCTGTTGCTGTCATCATTATGCTGCATTTAGTGCTAATGCAATACTACTAAATATTTTTTGTAATGTCATGGCAGGTCTGAACAAATCAGTAAAAACGAATGACGGATCCACAGATTACTTAATCAATGTCGCCATTTTCTTCTTTGTTGGCCTACTTTATCATAAACAATTCCATATTCTTCAAAAACAGATAAATTGTAAAATAATATTTCGAATTATTTCTCAATTTATTATAAGTTTACATTTGGATAGTCTTTTTTTTATAAAATTGATTAATTAGATTAAGATGAAAAACGCACTATTTTGTTTGTTTGTCATTTTTGCCGGAAATCAGGCCCATGCCCAGATTTTTAATAGTATTTTACGGGAGGCTCAGCGTAAACTGGAAAGAAAAGTGGAGGATAAAATTGTGGATGCTGTTTCAGATGAAATTGCCAGGAGAGCTTTTCGTCCGGTAGAAGCTTCTATGGATTCTATGATGCGAAAGTCCTACCAGGACTCCGTCAATCAGGGTAAAAAAGTAGACTGGAATAAAGCAGGTAAAGCATATGGTGATTTTTTGGCAGGCATGAACGAAGCAGTCGATCTGCCGGAAAAATACACACTGGACATTAAGCAGGAAATTGAATTCACCCAATATGATGAAAAGAAAGTAGACATGGTCATGTATTATGCGATTGAAAAACCAATCACGGGCATGGAAGCTTCTGACAAGAAAAATGAAAGCAACCTGATTCTCATGGATATGGAAAAGGATGTAATGGTGATGTATTCCATTTCCAGTAAGGGAGAAAAGCGCGCCCAGACCTTTGCCAATGTCAGCCGCTTTTCAAAAAGTATGGCATCTTCTGTGCAGAACAATCAGGCTGAACATGGCCAATACAGCATGAAAAAGTCGGGTAAGACGAAAAAGGTGGCTGGATATACCTGTGACGAATATATCCTGACCTCAAAGGAAATGGAAATGACCATGTATGTCACAACAGAATTTCCTATAAAATGGCAACAAAGATCTACAGCATACATGGGGCAGTTTACCCCGGCTGACTACAGCATGGCAAATAGTTACAGAGATAGCGGTGGCATCTTACTGGAATACACATCCCGACAGCTGGAAGGCAAAAAGCAAACCTCCACCTGGACAACCAAATCCATTAAAAAAGAAACGCGGAATATCGTCAAAAGCGAGTACACCTTTGGCATGGTTGATGAAAAATAAGCTAGCCATACATCAGTTGTCTACGATAGATAATGTGGTCAGGGCTTCTTTTTTATCTTTTCTGAGCAGTAACTTATATTTGCCGGGCGCCGGATAATACAGGCCATTGTCGGCTTTCACCAATGCATTCCCTGCCTTTCCCCACTCCAAGGCCGCTACCCATTTAGAAACATCTGGAAGATTCCTTTCCTCTATATGTAAAGGAACTGAATAGGTTGCAAGTCCTTTTTTCAGCGTCAGCCGAATGGTATCTGCGATCTTGCCGTTTTCCAGTTGTATCTCGATCAAGGCAGCCCCTTCGGAATCACTGAACGCCTCAAAGACGCAATCAGCCTGCGCGGGTGGCGTAAAGGGATTTCTTATTTTACCCCAGTCTGCCCGATAGCGGATGTCTCTTGGCTTAAAAACTTGTAATGCCCCTGATTCTACTCCTTTCAAAGCAGGTAAATTAGCAATGCTCACCCGATAAATCGAGCGGCCGTGTGTTCCGATGATCAGATCTCTTGCCTTTTTTTGTACGACAAGATCATGTACGGGTGTGCGCGGCATGTCGGTACTCAGCAATTGATACGAATTTCCCCTGTCGAGCGATACCCATACTCCATGGTCTGTACCCACATAAAGAATATCTTTATCAGCAGGATCCTCCTTGATCACATTAACAGGTTCACCCGGCAAACCATTTGTTATGGCTGTCCAGGATTGGCCGTAATCATCAGATCGGTAAACATAGGGTGCAAAATGGTCATTTCTGTATCCGTTGAGTGTGACGTAAACGGTTCCTTCTTCAAACTGTGATGCCTGCACCCTGGACACCCACAGACCCTGCGGCAGCCCATCCGAGATACGTTGCCAGCTGTAACCGCCATCCCTGCTAAGGTGAACCTGGCCATCATCAGTCCCTGCGTAAAGTAAGCCAAAACGAAGTTTTGATTCATCCAGGGTCGTGATGGTGGCATAGGGTACATTTCCGTCTTTGGGCCCGTTTGTCAAATCGGGCGAGATCTCCACAAAATCTTTCCCCTGGTTCATCGACCGCAGCACTTTCTGGCTTCCCATATACACAATATCTTGATTGTGTGAAGACAGGAGAATGGGTGTCATCCAGTTCCAGCGATACGGAGCTTGCCCTAGGTCATGTCTGGGAGTAATGGGCATTCTTTCTCGTTTCGCCTTATTGATGCGAAAATAATTTCCAAACTGAAAACCGGCATAGATTGTGGCATTGTCCCTGTTGTCTATCTGCACCTGCATGCCATCACCTCCCAAGAGTATATCATATGGATAGTCTCCGCTGGATTGCCATCCTGGGTTGTTGGTATACAAGTGGCTTCCCATCCAGACACCATTGTCCTGGGTGCCTCCGTACACGTTGTACGGTTCGTTGTTATCCACATTTACGTAGTAAAATTGTCCAACTTCAGGATGGGTACATTTCATCCAGCTTTTTCCGTCGTCGTAAGATATATTCACCCCCCCATCGTTGCCATTGATCAAATGCCCGGGTCTCAAAGGATTCAGCCATAAGGCATGATGATCCGAATGCACATTTTCGGCGTCGATGCTTTCCCATGTCTTGCCGCCATCATCGGAACGCAGGATGGGGACTCCAAAAATATAAACCTTTTCCGGATGCTGGGGCTGTACCCTGATTTGTCCAAAGTAATATCCATAGGAAAAATACACATCGTCCAGATAGCCCTCATGGGTTTTTTTCCATGTATTGCCCTGGTCTATGGAAAGATAGACTTCTGCTCCAATTACGGGCGAACTGATCAGTCGGGCATTTGCATCCTCGTTGTACGTGGCTACATCGATTGGTGTAATTTTGCCTTGTTTTACCAGATTCAATACGTCGGCTACCTTGTATTTTTTTGGAAACCGATTGTCTTCCATGAATTTTTTCAAGGCACTCTCGTCCAGTGCAAGGAACGATGGCACATCCATTTCCCTGATTTTATCAGCGGTGAGTCCCGTGCGTTGACCAATAGGTTTTGTGTCTTTCCTGGGATGATTGTTGTCGACTACGGCATACAGGTAGTCCTTTCCCTCCTTTTCTGTGATTGCCAAGCCAATTCTGCCTGTGCCATCCCCCTGCACAAAACCGCTGTCCTTGTCTGAGAGGCGTTTCCATGTTTCACCACCATCGATACTTTTATATATCCCTGACCCCTTTCCGGATCCGGTAAATTGCCAGGCTTTTCTGGTCCGCTCCCAGGTGGCAGCGTAAACTATATCTGGATTTTTTGGGTGGATCACGAGATCTGATGCGCCGGTTGAGTCATTGACAATGAGGGTGTGCATCCATGTTTTCCCTCCATCTGTTGTTTTGAACATTCCGCGGTCTGCATTATTTGAATACAAATGGCCCAATGCTGCCACCCAGACAGTTTCAGGCTTTTCTGGATGTACCACAACTTTACTGATGTGGTGAGTCTCTTCAAGCCCAATATGGGACCATGTTTTGCCCATGTCCATGCTTTTATACATGCCATTGCCAGCATAGGAGGAACGGGAAGAATTTTGCTCGCCTGATCCAAGATAAATCGTACCCGCTTTCCAGTCAACCGCGATATCTCCAATTGTCATCACTGTCTCCTGCTGGAACAAGGGAGTAAATGTAGTGCCATTGTTTTTCGTATACCAGAGCCCGCCAGAGGCATAGGCAACAAAAAACTCAGCAGGATCTGCCGGATTGACATCCAGGTCTGCCACCCTGCCATTGAAAATGGTCGGACCAATATTTACCGCTTTTACTGACGCCAGCATAGAATCATCGGCCTTTTCATTTCGCCAAAGGGACTTGGTCCTTTGCGCACCAGGTGTTGGAACAATAAAGTGTGCCTGGCTTAAAATCGCAGAGCTAAGGAGAAACAAAGTGAGAAAGAAACGCATGCTATCACTGATTTAGGTAAGGAATAAAAAACAAATCTAAGAAATAGGCATGAGCCCCTGCACTAAAACATGGATGATTATTTTTATTCCCAATCAAATTTTACATGAACTTTTTGGAATGAATCGGATTTGTTACTGTGAATCCAGGCAGTGTATCCATCTGATGTATCGTCCGCGATTGGCAACTGTCTGCAGTATGCCTGCCTTGGAGACTAAACATCAATTACATTGAATAACGTACTTATATTAGACAATTACGATTCGTTTACGTACAACCTTGTACACATGGTTGAGGCCATCTGTGGCTATGCTCCTGCCGTGCTTAAAAATGACCAGTGCACATTGGCGCAACTTGCAGAAGCCAGCCACCTGATTTTGAGTCCCGGTCCCGGAATTCCAGATGAGGCGGGCATGTTAAAAAACGCCATCACTGCACTCGGTGCAACACACAAAATTTTTGGCGTTTGCCTGGGATTTCAGGCGATTGGGGAGGTGTATGGAGGAAGGTTAAAAAACCTCAACACTGTTTATCATGGAATACAATCCGACATTGTCGTAACAGATACCAGTGATCCTATCTTGGGTGGACTTCCTTCACCCTTTCCAGCCGGAAGGTACCACTCCTGGGCAATTGACTCTCTTCACTTTCCTTCTGTCTTGTCTGTTTCAGCCACGGATGGGAATGGAGAAATCATGGCGGGCAGGCATAGGTTATTTCAGGTATATGGTGTCCAGTTCCACCCGGAGTCGGTCATGACACCCGATGGACTGGCAATGATGCGCAATTTTTTATTCTTGTAAACAGTGGCAGGTAAAGCATGACATTGCTCAATAAACACTACATTATAATGGAACTTTGAATTCCACATCATCGTTGTATACATTTGTGCACCCTTGTTTCAGGAGATCGTTTGTACAAGTGGCAAATTGATTTATCCAGTTGTTTTGAATCTTATCTTAAGAAATGTGGATATGATGCCATGGTGGTAACTTTGCAGTATCATTTATTAAAAAATCAATAATGAAAATACGTCGTTTTTTAGCAGTGTTATGTTTGTTTGTCGCATACACTACATCTGCGCAAATCAGAGAAGTGAAGGAGACACCGCAAGGTATTTCAAGGCGATTACAACATGAAATTGAGATGACAAAAGACCCTAATTTAGGGTACGTTCCTAAATTTGAATTGGTCAGAGCCTACCAGGTGCGTAAGCGCATGGTTGAAGAACAGATTGCTGCGGGAGACAGGGCACCTTTCACCTGGACAGAACGCGGACCATACAAAGATGTGGTTGGTGGTAGTAACGGAAACACCAGGGCAGGCAATGCCATTACAGCAGGCAGGGTTCGGGCCATGTGGGTAGATTTGGCCGATGCCACTGGCAATACTGTGTGGGTAGGAGGCGTAGATGGAGGTTTGTGGAAGACTACCGATATTACTTCACGTCCTGCAGCCTGGACGCCGATCAATGACTTTTTTGGCAATTTGTCCATAGGAAGTATTTGCCAGGACCCCACCAATCATAACATCATGTACTTTGGTACGGGCGAAAAGGCGTACAATGCAGATGCAGTAAGAGGCGCCGGACTATGGATGAGTACAGATCACGGGGTAACATGGGCTCCCATGCCGGGTACCTCATCGTTTTATAATGTCAGCAAGATGCAATGTGACGCACAGGGCAATCTGTACGTAGGCTGCATTGGCTCGTCCAGCCAGGGGCTGAAGAGATATATCAAAGCAACGGCAACATGGGCTGATATTACACCAACCGGGCTTGATAAAAGAATTCCTGACTTCACACTAAGTTCAACAGGGAGGTTGCATGTGATCTGTGGTTATTTTACTGCCACAGGCACGGGATACCGATACACCGATACTCCTGCTGCAGTCAGTGCCAGTACGTGGAATAGTGCCGTAACACCGCCCCCAACGCAGTACAATGTGGCCATAGCCAGTAGCGGCAATACACTGTATGCATTGCCTGTCAACAGCAGTTGGCAAGTTACTGCGATATACAAATCGACAAATGGGGGAGAAAACTGGGCCGCTATACCGTCCACGCCGGGATTTACCAGTGGCCAGGCCTGGTATTGCATGGCCGTAGCGATTGACCCTAACAATGCCAATAACGTGCTGGTGGGTAGCATGGATTGTTACCGCACCACAAACGGTGGCACCAGCTGGACAAAAGTGAGTAACTGGGTGGGCACCACCGGCCAATACGTACATGCGGACCAGCAGGCCATGATCTGGATGCCAAACAACCGGATTCTTGTCGCCAGTGATGGGGGCATTCATCTTTCTCCGGACGGAGGTACAACATTCACTGACAGGAATGAAAACCTGCGTATCAAGCAATTCTACTCTGTCGCCGTTCACCCAACACAAACAGATTATTTGCTGGGAGGCACACAGGACAACGGTACCCATTCACTCAACCAGCCTGGTCTTGCCTCCTCCATCGAAGTCACAGGGGGTGATGGGGCATTCTCTCACATTGACCAGACCAATGGCAATAACCAGTTTGGAGCTTATATCTACAACCAGTATAGACGAAGTACGAATGGGGGCACTTCCTGGTCTTCAATCAATTATTCGTCTACCACAGGGCGATTTATCAACCCAACGGATTACGACGATGCCAATGACATCATGTATTGTGTAGGCGGTGCAGGGAATTACGTTGTCTGGAGCAACCCGGTAACAGGGTCCACCTTTACCGTAAAAAGTCTGACAGCTTTGAATGGAGCCACGGTTTCCGCCGTCAAAGTATCGCCCTTTACCAACAATACGGTATATCTTGGAAGTCCTACAGGCAACAGCAGCAGCGTGCTGCTGAAGGTAGCCAATGCAAATGGGACACCCACTTCGACGAGCATCGGTGCAGGGATGTTTGTATCCAATGGTTACGTCTCTTCCATCGAGTTTGGCACAAACGAAAATACGATCATCGCCTGTTATGCAAATTATGGCATCAACAATGTGTGGGTTACCACAAATGGAGGTACCAGCTGGTCAGCCATCGACGGCAATCTGCCCAACATGCCTGTGAGGTGGGCCATGTTTTATCCGGGGAATGATACCAAGGCCATCATTGCTACGGAGACGGGAATATGGCAAACAGACCTGATCAATGGCTCAACAACTATATGGGCACCAGAAACGAGCTTTCCCAATGTAAGGACAGACATGTTGCAATACAGGGCTTCTGATGGCTTACTGGCTGCGGCTACCCATGGCCGCGGTATGTTTACAGCTTCCATCAATGCCGTCCCTACTTGTGGCTCAGTCACAGGATTAACGACAACTTCCATAACGACAAGTGCAGCAGTTCTCTCCTGGGCGACGCTTACCGGTGCGGGTAACTACGATATAGAATATAGGCAAACCGGAAGTGCCAGCTGGATTCCACTTCTTACTGCAACAACAGGCCTGACAACCTCACTGACAGGATTGACTGAATTCACCTCCTATGAGTGGCGGGTGCGGGCCAATTGTACTAACGGGGCAATTGGAAACTTTGTACAGCAGCAATTTACCACGTTATCATCCATCCCATGTGATGCAACAGCCAGCGTGTCCACCACCGGCATTACCACCACAAGTGCTACTGCAAACTGGACAGCTGTGACGGGTGCTGCAAGTTATCTGCTTCAATATAAGTTAAACACTTCAACCACCTGGATTACAGCCGGAAGCGCCATCACTGCCACTTCCTTTACACTGACAGGATTACAATCCTCCAGCAATTATAGCTGGCAGGTTCGGACTAACTGTCCCACAGGAACAAGTACGTTTGTATCAGCACCATTCACAACCAGTACACCCACATCTTGCCAGAGTCAGTATGACATTACAACCAATAATGTATACACGGGTGCAACCCAGATCCCCTTCAATACCGATATCACCGGATTGATCAACCCTTCAGGCGATTGGGATTATTATAAAATTGTCATCAGCACCTCGGGTACAGCGACCATTACCCTAACCAATCTGGTAAGCAACTATGATTTGTATTTATACAGCAGCAATGGGTCGACACTATTGAACAAATCAACCAACAATAACAATGCAAATGAGACAATTACGCGCACATTTACAGCAGGCACATACTACATTTTGGTAAGGGGTAAATTGAGCAGTAACTGGAATGCCACTTCCTGTTACACGTTGCGCGTGCAGTTGGGCACAGCCACTGGCCAGCTTCCTGTCGGCGAGGAAATTGTACCGGAACTGGCATTAAACGTATTCCCAAATCCTGCCAGCGATGTGTTGCATATATACATCGTCGGTATGCCGGAGGCCGGCGTGCTGGAAGTGATTGATGGTACGGGCAGACAGCAGTTTAAAAAGGCGGTTGTTGAGATGCTTACATCACTGGACATCCAGGACTTGCAAAAAGGCATTTACTTTGTGCGGCTGCTGGATGACCGCGGCCACCTGCTCCGGGCACAAAAGTTTCTGAAAGTAGAATAAAATACTGCAAAAACAAGGGGCGGCTTCAGGAGAAACCGCCCTTTTTTTTTGTCCAAATTTAAATTGAAAAGCGTGTAAACACTTTTTTCTCAAAAAAAGTTCCCTACAACTGCTCTTTTTACTATAAAGTGGAGATGCTTTGCAGAAATCCATGTCTTCCAATTGATAAAGCAAATCAGCCTTATATGACATCATTTAAAAGACTCTCCACCTACAAATGCACGCTGATTTACTATAGTTCTGTTACTGATGCAGCGCCTCAAGACATAATGGAATTCCTGGAAAAGATGCCATAATATCCGTCATAGAATTGGCATAGACAATAAAAAAGAAGAGGCCGGCATGCAACTGAACGCATACCGACCCCTGCTTTTCACTTCTAGGCTGATTCAGTTTACGAACCGGCCATGCCTGACAACAACTTGACCAACTGAGTCCCTTTGTTGACCTGATATTTTTGATAGATTTGTTTTATATGATACCGAACATTATCCAGTTTGATATTGAGCTGGTCCCCAATCTGGATGTATGAATCTCCACGGGCAAGTAGCTGACAAATAGACTCCTGAATCGGTGACAATTTCTTAGCAGGATGGGCCGACTGATAACTGGCTTGTAAGCCCTGAACCAGGACTGTCACCAATTCACTGCTTAGTGGCGCTATTTGTTTGTCAATGTAATTCTCCAATGCCTGCTCGGTCTTTTTCGAGGCCTTCGTTGCAAGAAGGTAACCGCAAACACCAATGCTAAGCCAGTGAATCAGCTGCTCCGGACTGGGTTTGGGGCCGTACAGCACAACCTTCCCCGGTGCTTTTTGAACAAACTGGAGAATCAAACCGTGAAAATCTATTTGCGAATGTGGTACATGCATTAGAAACACATCCCACTTTGCCAACATTCTCTTACACTTTTGGTCTGAGGTATCTGTCAGTGTCTGCTTCAAAGACGCACTGTTTCCCAACCACTGAAATACAACTATCCCGTCACCTCCGTGTGTATGCTCTCCATTATCCACCAACAAGGGTAATTGTTCAGGCTGGTCAGAAAAAACACCGACCAGGAGAGACATTTCGGCTGATGTCCGGCCATGTATCTTCTGTCCGGTAGAATGCAACTCCAATCTTCCTTTTGTATTTCCAGTCATACCTATCTCATTTTTGTAAGTATTCCGGATATCAATACGTCACCACAATGACGCCAAAAGGTGGAGATTCGATGCAGCCATTGGCATCAGCAGTCCTGAATTTGTACACGCCATCCGGCAGGTCTTCCAGGATGAACGGATTATCCATGCCTGTCAATGTGCCATCGACCGGACCCATCTGCTCGAGCGTCCACGTAGCCATCGGTAGTCCCCTGATGGTCAGCGTACATCCTTCCGGTGGGTTGCACGTAGGTTGGACCAGGCTCTCTATGATGAGGTACCTGTCGGTATCAGGGACGACGGTCATCTTGACAGCATTGGAATTCGCGGCTCCGCTCCAGTCTTCCTTGCAATCGACCTTGGCTTGCCGGCGGTACCACGTGGTCTGATTCAGAACGGGTGGCTGGTAGGTAGAATCGGTTGCTCCCGGTATATCTTCAAATCCCAGGGTGTCTTCAACTATCGATTTCTGCCACTTGTACTGGAGAATGCCTGTTTCGCCACTGGCGCGGGAGACGCTTTGGATGCGGGCAGGTTGCATGTCGAGGCAGATGTACTGGTCGCGTGAGATGGTCCCTCCCTGAGTTGGGTTGGTGCAGCAAGGTTTTACATTAATGGTAGAAGTGGCTTCACAACCTACATCTTTTGTGACTATCGCCGTATAGTTTCCAAATACGGTGGGTGTATCCAGCACGATTATTCTCGTCGTGTCACCATTGCTCCACTGATACCTGTCATAGGCACCGGATGGGGATTGTGACGGTGTCACCCAGGATACACCTTGCTGAAGTGTTGCACTACCACCCGTAGGAGCATCGTTGTTGGCAGATGTGCCAGTACCTTCATCAAATTTGAAATAGGCCGCCAGGTTTGGCGTTCCCGCCGGAAGATGTTTGGCAAATGAGGCGATGATCTGGGCTGGCGTACGCGCCACATTCCAGAAACGTATCTCATCGAGCTCTGCATTGAGGTATGGGTCGGAGTTTTTCGATTTACCAATATAATTATTCATGGTAACGGGTAACTTGGCCGGTGTCAGCGTCATTGAGGTGCTGGCAACTTCTACGCCATCTATGTACATTTTTCCAGTCCCTGCTGTTCCGTTGATGACAACTGCCACATGTGTCCACACGTTTAATGGAATGGGTGCGGATGAGAAAAGAAATTCTAGCGAAAATATGCCATCTCCGATGACAAATAGGGGCAGGTTGCTTGGTCCTCCTGTACTGGTGGTTAAAAAAAAGTTGACGTCGGAAAAATCATTTCCAAAGTCCAGAATATTTGCCCAGTCATCATATGACTTCAAATTAATCCATGTTTCGAATGTAAAATTATTGGCAGTAGAAATTGTGTTGGGTACAGTAAGATAACCCGCCGTGGTAGAACTGGATGGACCCCCAGACAATTTGATATGGCTACCCAAAGACGAAGAACTTACTGAAAAAATATTACAGGAAGTATCCTGCGTTAGGGCAGGTGCCACCAATGGGGCTATGGCAATATCAAAGCCATTATCCTCTCCTGCCCAGGAAGTATCTGTGCTGATCATTCGCAATCTGTATCCGCTCGCGGCGGGAGTAGCTGAAGGCAAGATACAGGCCACTGTGCCTGAAGAATCGGTCGACATTTTGGTGCCAATGTCAACAGGGCTTGAAAAGGAACCCGAGCCATTGCTCAGCTGAATCTTGAATGTGTTGCCCGGCTTCCGCTTTATGTTGGCTGTAAAGTCCACATTGAAGTGGGCACCGGCACAATATTGTTTTTCAATTTTTGACTTGTTTAATGACAGCCCAATCTCGATTTTTACTTCATTGGAAAACGCAGGCGGACATGTTGCATCATATGTAAATAGAACTTTATAAACTCCTTTCTCATAAGTAAAATACTGTTGGTTTGTAGCGCCCGGTATCAGAACATTATCTTTATACCACTGATATCCTAAACCATTATCATGACAGGTCAGTATAGCCTGCCCATTATTATAACGAAGGGTTACTTCAGGTGAAAATCCTCCAAAGCCTGAAAAATAACCGTACCGCGTTCCATTTCCCGCAGCTCCATTTATCAACCCAAGGTGAAACGGAAAGTCGTTTTTGATAACGGCTCCCTGGCCCATCGGCAATACAGATGTGCTCAATGTTTTTTGCGCCCATTTCCAGGCACCGCCTGTATTGGGTACAGTTGTAAAATCGGCAGATGTGATAATACTGGAGTTGCCATTAAAGGTAAATCCGGATTCGGTACCTGACTTTGCCAAAATGTTGATAAAGCAGGATTCATCAGTTGATCGAACGATGCTTACCGAAGTCGATCCGGTACACGTTATTTGAGGGATCACAGCGCCACCAACCTCGCATCCAAAACCTCCTACCTGATAGACTAGCGAAGGATTTGAGGTCGTGATATAATGGGTATTGTTGTTTGAAAGGATTTCATAAAATTGGCCTCTATTTTTAGTAGCTGCAAGCGTCCCATTCACATAAATAGCGGTATTATCTTGCGTAGGATAGATGTAAACTAAATCGGTAATCCCACTCACATTCAATTTTCCTGGTAACGTAATAAAGGTATTTCCTCCCATGTTCGTTGGAACCATCTGGTCACCATTCATATCGGCGCATCCCGAAGATGTGCCTTGGCGGTCCCCCCCCATGGTAACCGCAACTCGTTTGTTTGAAGTAATGATTGTGCCGCCCGGATTTTCGTTTGCGTTTGATAAATTACTTGCTACCGCTACATATACCTGTCCCCTGTTTAGATTGATGTTGAATGGACCACTTGATTTGGGGTGCCCCATTAAATCGACAGACGGATTTATGGTGATTGTGGTATTGTCTTCATTCGCAGCAACATAAAAAGCTTGAAACCAAAAATTATCCCAGTTATTTTTCATAGTAAGTACAATAAAATCAGTTCCCAGGGCATTCGAACCTTTCAATGAAAAAATATCAGGGTTGGAAGGTTCGCTGACTTCGTAATATGCTGAAATCCTTTTTGTACCCGTAATCAATAAACCCTTGTTTGTCACCTCATTAAAATTCCTATTGTGAATCGTTTCCAACAGAGGCGTAAGGTCAAATGTATATGATGAGTTTGCAGGGACATCCTGCACAATGTTCGTAAAGGAACTATTGGCAGGCATGGAAATAGTCACCCTGCTGGCTTCTCTAAGGGTTGCTACCCGCAAATAGATTGGTTTGTTATAATCACCATCCTGAAAAGGCGCTGCAAACCAAAAAGATGTATCAACTTGGGAATTTGCAATTGTGAAACAAAGAAAAAAGAAAAGCGACGCAAGTGTTATTCTGCACTTAAAAACGAAGTTCATGATTTTATCATTTAAGATTGGTAAAATAAAGTGAGGCACACCCTCTCTGCTGCCGATCATGGACATTGGTGGAAAAACTCCCTTTGTATTCGCACCATCGGCAACGGAAATAATGCACGCTCCAAATGTACGCACTCACCAGGCCTGGCTTTTTCTTATTTCGGAATAATCTATTTCTTAAATCGGCAGTTTTTATTCAACCCTCAATGTTCCATATATCATATTGGTAGTTCTTAAAAAAAATAATATCTAGTATTAGTAATATACTGTTGATTAATAATACAAAACATATATTTGCTAATTATATTTATTTTTTAATATACGTAAAATGAGAATTTTCAAAACGAGTTAATTTACCCAATTTTGTATGCAAATACCGTCCACCATGTGCCTTTCCTGCGCATCGTTTTATACCCTCTGTCATGTCAGTTTTGGCATAAAGCAGGGGTGTGTATTTTTAAATTGCTGCTATCTTAAAAAAGCAGCCGAAAAATAACCAAGCAAGAAAATGAAGAATTATCAACATGATTTTAAATGATTTAAACATAGCATTTTTAGAAATTCATCTTCTGATATATGATTTTTTTTCTGTCTTTCCTATTAATCAGTTACTTTACATTTAAAAGGAGTATATCGGTCTCTATCGTATAAATTTGGATGAATGATAAAGAAAAGCTGTGTGATTGGCATACTTGTACTGGTGCGTTTCTGTTTGTTTTCACAGGAAAATACAAATATTGCCGATCCGATCCTGGAAGAGATGATGTACCGTTATCAGATGACAAACGCCTCCCGCTATCTGGACTCAGTGCTTCAAGTTCCGGGCACGTTGCAACGACCCGAGGGAATTTACTATCTGACCAAAAAAAGCGACTATCTATTTTCGAGAGGAAAATATGAAGATGCCCTGGCAAGTGCAGAAATGGCTATTAGCAGGGCAAACAGCCTGGGCGTGCATACGTGGGATGGAGAAGCCTACCTCGCCAAGGCAAACGCCTTAAATCCCTTAGGAAAATTAGATGAGGTGCTGGTTTTGGTAAAAACCGTCTTCAGCCATGCTGAAAAAGCAAAAAGACCTGATTTATTAAGGAAATGCTACCTTCAAATGGGAAGTGTTGCGCTGTTTAATAATAACCTGGACGATGCTCTAAAATACTATCAGCTTGCCTATGACATAGGCGATCAATCCCACCTTGACCATGTCAGGCATGTTGCTTTGATCGGTCTGGCCACCGTATACTTCCACAAAGGGGCACTGAACGAAGGGATGTGCTTCCTGGAAGAAGGGATGCAAGCAGCCGAATCCAACAAAGACAGTACGATTCTTTCGGGTGCTTATGCATTGAAGGCGTTTTTGCATTCACGGCAGGGAGATCTGGTTTCCGGGGTAAAAATGATTCAAAAATCTCTGGACATCGCCTTGCTCATCCAACATGAGATGCTGATCTCTTATGGATACAGCCAACTGTTGGAGTTTGATACAAACTCAGGCAATTTTGAACAAGCCCTGAACTATGGCAAGCAAGCCAAGGCATTGCTAAAACGCAAGCCAATGCCGTTATTGGAGATGTACGTAGACAGCATCATGTCTGAGGCATACCGAAAACAAGGCGATTTTGAAAAATCCCTCGAGTTATTTACCTCTTTTCATAAAAATAAAGCGACCATTTTGTCAAAAAAACAAGCGGAAGCCCTGGAAGCAATGAATGATAAGTTTACCATTAAGGAAAAAAACCTCGTTATCCAAAACCAGCAATTAAAACTCGAAAATATCGGCAAAAGGAATCTGGTACTTGTTCTGGTGAATGTGCTTCTTTTTTCAGTCATCGCCTTTGGTGTAGTGCAAAAGTGGATGAAAAAGAAGTACAAAAGAACGATGTACCAAAAGGAGAAACTGCTGGAGTCCCTGGTAGAAATCAAAGCGCGGGAGAACATCCCCGCTACTCCTCCAACCATGGCTGCCGTTGGCATACCCCAGACAAGAAATGAAGTACAGGAAGAGGATAGCGAAATCATTCCAGAGGACAGAAGAGAATTGTTTGATGAGATGATCAGGCTGATCGAAAGCGAAAAGTTGTATTTAAACCCGAACCTGGATTTAAAACTTGTTATATCCACTCTGGGCACAAATAAATTCTACCTGTACCAGGCAATGAGCCAGCATTCAGAAGAAAATTTCAGAAATCTCATCAACAGGTACAGGGTTGATGCAGCCAAAAAGATGATTGAATCTGCCTGTCAGAAGGGCAATGTCAATCTCCAGACATCCGGCATCTTTTATGATGCCGGCTTCAATTCCATCGCTTCTTTTTACCGGATATTCAAAAGTCATACTGGATTAACACCCAACGAATACAAGGAGGAATACCTTCGTGACCTTGAACAAGAAAAAAAGAAGAACACGCCGTGACAATGAACTAAGCAAAGCAGTGTGCCCTACAGAACGGGGCCTGTTAGTTACTCTTTCTTAACATTGCTTTCCTCGATGTTCAGTATCTCCTTAAAAATGCGTTCGAGTTCTTCTGCGGGTATGTCCTTAATCAGGATTTCTTTTTTCTCATCCAAAATGAAAATCTTGGGTGTGGATTTGATGCGTATTTTGGCATTGTACCGCTGGTATTCATCGGCAGTGTTGATAAACTCTTCCATGCCCTTTTCCTTGACTGCCGGCCAGCAGGTGGCAGTTTTATCCCCTCCTTTGGTACAGACGGCAAAAATTTTCACTCCTTTGTCCTTATTGTTTTTGTAGAAGTCCACAACATTAGGCATTATCTTTTTACAATGTCCGCAGTCAGGAGCCCAGAAGATTACCAGCGTAAACTTTGATTTGACATCGTGCAGGCGCATAGGCTGGCCTGATTCAAGATATGTGGTAAAGTCGGGCATAATTTTGCCTATGAGGATGTTTCGCAGTTCATCAGCGTTGTCGGTCATTTTCTTCAGAATGTCTTCCGTCACCCAGCTTGCTTTGCCGGTTTTATAATATTTATCCACCAGGTGCACATAGATTGCATCGGTACCCACGATTTTCATCTGGGCATATTTGTTCAGGAAATCAGCAAGGTAATATCTGTAGGCATCCGTATTCTTCTCCAGTTTTTGCAGGATAAAGTCGATTGCTTTGATGAGGGTATCGGGATGCTGATTGCATACTTTGGAAATATAATAATCTACTTTCTGGTGAATGAACGGTGTCCGAATAATGCAGGGATGATCCAAATCAATATTGTCAAAATAATGCTCTTTGTAATAATAATACCTGCGCACTTTTACACTGTCCTCCGGTCCTTCAAACTGGGGAACATCGATTTCAAAATTGGATTTGATCAGGAGGGCCGTCAGGGAAGCGGGGTGTTTCTGGAGGATGTCTCGCTGTTCTTGTTTGACATCTTTGTCCAGGTTTTCCAGCTGCTTTTGTGATTCCTCGTCCTTGCCGCCAGCCTCTTT
>JAUMBK010000076.1:0-4732 GCA_032115795.1 Saprospiraceae bacterium
TACCATTTTGTACAACGACAAGGGAATAGAACATCAGTTCGAAATTTACGATGCAAACCTCCGTTACAAATCGACCGTAACCCCGGAATTTGAAAAGAAAAACATCCAGCCCATCGGATTGCTGTCTCAGGATTCATCGATCTACTATTTCTACACCTACCGGGAAGATGAATTTCTCGTCACAAAAGGACTCCGTTTTGACCAGTTTATTCAGGTGGCAGATACACTTACCCTGTCAGTAAAAGAAAAAAAACTCATCAGCAGCAATCCCCGCTTTGCACACTCTGACGACCAGTCTAAAGTGCTCATTTTCACCCCGGATGACAAAAAAATCAATCTCAAACTGGTAGATATTTCCAGCTTTACACTCCTGTATGACTTTAATCTGACAGTCGAAGGCATCAATTTGAAATCGGATTTTGAAAAGCTGGTGGTTTCCAACGACGGACAGGTATACATCGCCGCAAGGCCGTCCTCGTTCTGGAATAAAGCAGAATCTAATGGCTTCAGCCTCATCCGCATCAAAAATAAGGAAGACGTCGCAGTACACCATTTTAGCCCTGAAAGTGATGACATCGTTCAGCTCATGCTGGATGCCGACAATGCCAATCAGCGCATCGTCCTGGCAGGGTTTACAACCACAGGAGATGAGACGAGGGCAAACGGCTATTTTGGATTCTCCATCGATCCCGAAACCCTGCCCGATGATGCAGAAATCCTCATCAACCGGTTTACACCCGAATTCATCGCAGATATCACCGGAAACAAACCCGGTAAAATGAAAGAACTCCATGATTTTTCCATCAAACACCTGGTGGTGCGCAAGGACGGTGGTGTCATTCTGGTGTGTGAACAAGTGCGAGAATTTATTCGAAGGGGACAAATGAACGTACCCGGCCAGTTTGGAAATAATTTTGGGATGCGCGGCTTGATCGATTATTACCATGAAGATGTATTGCTTCTCGCCAACTACCCTGACGGAAAAGAACACTGGCAAAAAGTCCTGTTTAAAAAACAATTTTCACAGGATGACAATGCCATCTATTCCTCCTTCTGCCTCTTTAAAACGCCGTCAAGGCTACATCTCATCTACAATGATGAAATCAAAAACAACAATACCGTCAGCGAGTATGTCATCGATCCCCTCGGCAATGCCGAACGCAAAAGCGTGCTGAGCACAGAATACCAAAACCTGCGGCTACGCTTCAAAGAAGCCATTCAGACAGGCGCAAATACACTCATCGTTCCCAGCGAAAAAAACTGGAAAATCAACCTGGTAAAAATCGAGTATTAACAGCATTGATAGGATGTCCTTTCACCTCTTCCAAATGCAAACGCAGACGTTACCAGCTTCCACCACCACCGCCACCAAAGCCTCCGCCTGATGAACCACCACCACCACTGCTCCCGGAACTGGAAGGCGTGCTTGAAAATGCGCTGTTGATCTCTCGGACACTCTCCTCCAGCGAAGAACCAAATGTCGAAAAAGCGTGCATTCCGCCAAAATGGCCATGAGGTGTCGAATACCACGAAGGTGGCGCAGTCATCAGTCCGTCAAATTTCTCACACCACTTCTTGGCATAGCCAAAAACCATCGCATAGGGCAATGTCTTTTCAAAATAATCCGGATCTTCCTGCAGCATTCTTTCCAGCTTGTCTTTTTCTGCCGTTTTGACAAACATACGAAAGCCGTTCACTTTTTGATATAGCTGGATACCCTTTTCATTTTTCTTTATCATGTAAAAGGAAAAAACAAAGCCAGCAACAGCCACAAGAAACAAAGCAATGGCAACCACTGCCTCATGCAACCAAAAGAATGAGGCAGCCCCACACAACAGAATCAAAAATGCGGCAACCGTCGTGTATACCTGCATCGAAAGGGAAATGGGATAGTATACCCCCATGCCCCTTACCCGCTCTGTCAGGAGCGATTTTGATTGATTGAGCGTTTGATAAAAAGTGTTCTTCAGGCTGCTTACATTTATCGTATCCCCAGCGCCAAACAAACCTGAAAAAACAACCCGCTCATATGCCGGTGCGTCTTCCGGCAACGATTTCAGGCGGGTAAGTGTATGATCATGACTAAACCAGCCTTCCCCCGTTTTCTGTATCGACAAATAACCCTGCATTGCCCAATGCGGCAATAACGCAATAATGTCCTCGTTGTCTGCCCTGTCATCTATCAGCATGCCTGCCTCAGACGGCGAAATCCCCTCAGGCGGCTTGTAGGCAACCATATCCACGACCGCATACTCCTTGCCGTACTTCCACCACACCCGAAAGAAAGCCAGAAACAACGTACTGAATAAAACCAGGGCCACTGAAAAACTGCCATATTTTTCCCACCAAAGGACAAATGGGCCGGGCCTTTTCACATAAGCCAGCGGCAGCTTAATGAAAACTGTCATCCCTTCATTTGGCTGAAATCCACGAATTGAGCTCCCTTGCAACACTCCATTGTCAAAGGAATAGATTGCTTCGTCTTCCCGTTCTCCCGAATGTCCGGTCACGACACCATAATCTTGTGCCTGCAATGCCAGTGGCTTGTCAAATCCAATCCTAAAATAGACCGAATCGACATCCACAGGCCAGGAATCACCCAATAAATTCCAGTAAAACTCTGTATGATTTTCCTCATAAAGAAACGCCTTCGTTACTTTATAACGAATCCTGTACGTCTGTACACCCTCTACCCACGTATCCTTATCCCCTATTTTTATGACAAACTGACCCCCTTCCTTGTACGTCTGAAAGTGAAATCCATCCACATCCACATCAGAAATGGATACGTCCCCATTTTTCCCATTACGACGATACACATAGGGAATTTGTCGAAAAATACCGTGCCTCGGCTCCGTGAATGAAACCTGGATGACTTCCTCGACAGCAAAGGATCCCTCTTCTCCCGAAACCTGCACAGTGACACCATAGCTTCGTATGGTAAAATACTCTGCATGGACCTTTCCAGAAATAAACTGGAAAGCCAGCAGAAGGACAAGCCCTCGCCACACTATCCCTGTCCTGAATTGTTGAAAGAAAAAGTGACAATAGGAAAGCATCTGCATACCTAAAATTGAACAACCGGGTTTTGCCTTTCCGCATCATTGGCCACCTCAAAAAAGGTGAATTTCTGGAAACCAAACAGATTGGCGATCAGATTTGACGGAAATACCTCCGCCGCCGTATTGCTGTCCCTGACCAAAGCATTATAATACCTTCGTGCATTTTGCAACTCTTCTTCAATGTCACCAAGCGTAGACTGCAATTCCAAAAATCCGGCATTCGCCTTCAAATCAGGATAACTCTCTGCGATTGCCAACAATCCACGCAACGACCCCGACAATGCATTCTCCGCTTGTACCTGATCGGGAATTGACCCACCCTTGCTGGCTGCCACCGCCGCATTTCTCGCCTGAATCACTTTTTCCAAAGTATTGCTTTCGTGACTGGCATACCCCTTGACCGTATTCACCAGATTCGGAATGAGGTCGTAACGCTTCTTAAGCTGTACGTCAATGCCGCTCCAGGCCTCCAGTACCTTATTTTTTAACGCAATGAGACGGTTGTAGGTTAGGATAACATACAAAACCAAAACGCCAAGGGCTATACCTGCATATAACATAGAACGGATTTTTTACATTGAATAAATGCAGTCCATAACAAAGATAGTTCCCTAAAAACACATATTTGGTAAAAAACGACGCAAATTGTAAGGAATCCTTCTCTTGAAAGTAAAATTTCCCCTGCACATTACCACAAATGCAGTTCATCAAATTGCCAGTCCTTCACTCGTCTTAAAGTGGATACAGAAATACATTCCTCGTCCTTCACCGGCTTTTACCCCTCCTTGACAGACACTTCCAGGCTTTAAAAATCATCCTGATATTGCTTTCTGGCGCATATCACCATTCTAGCGTTGAAAATCAATGAATGTAATTTTTAATTAGATTAAGTCTAAATTATTTGGCGGTTTGACTTGGCGTGTTGTAGATTTGTGCCTGCTTAGAACAAATCCAAATAAGATGTTCAGTACAATTCGCCGCATATCATGCCTTTTATCCTTTATTACATGTCTATCCCTTTCTGCCCAGCCCAACCAGCTGCATGGAAAAATTCAGTCAGAACAAGGAGAAATACTGGCGGGTGTCTCTGTAAGCATTCCCGAACTATCCCTGTTCACCCTTTCAGACATGCAAGGTGAATTTACGCTCTCACTGCCAGAAAACCAGGCTTGTACTCTGCTTCTAAGTCTCGAAGGGTTCTCCACCGTATCCTTTCCCTTTGCGCCACAGGATCAGGCAAGTGTTCAGCGTTTTACCATGAGGCCACTATCCATTGCTATTCCCGAACTCATGATTATCGGTAAACCAGACCGGCTTTTTTCCGCTATACCTGGCAGCATGACTTATTGCAAACCAAAAGAGCTGTTTTCCATGCAACCATTGAGTGGCAGTGAAGTACTGAAAACACAACCGGGAGTCCATGTAGTGGAAGAAGAAGGTGCCGGCCTTCGTGCCAACATTGGAATTCGGGGTCTGGACCCGGACCGAAGTCGTACCCTGCTGGTTCTGGAAGATGGCATTCCCGTCGCACTTGCCCCATATGGCGAACCCGAATTGTATTATACTCCCGCCATCGAACGTATGAACGGCATCGAACTGATCAAAGGTTCAGGACAAATTCAATTTGGTCCTCAAACGATTGGCGGTGTGTTAAACTATGTCACAGCAGC